>NZ_JBFAAP010000005.1:0-284900 GCF_040639815.1 Streptomyces sp. NPDC023723 | reverse complement strand
TGTGCACACCGGCCCCGCGGGCGGCGCGCTCGCCCGGCAGGGCCGGGTCCGGGTGGGCGGCGGCGCCCCCGTGCGCTTCGACGACGCCTTCGGCGGACCCGCCGCCCTGGTCGCCCGGTCCGCCGCGCCGCTGTCCGCCCTGCGCCCGGCCACCGTCCGGGCCCTCGCGGAACTCGGGGTCAGCCTGGTCGCCCTGAGCGGCACCGCGACGGACGGCGTGCGCGTCGCCGACGACATGGACGGCACCTACACCGAGTGGCTGGAGGCGCTGGGCGCGGACGCGGTGCTGATCCGGCCGGACTTCCACCTCTACGGCGCCGCCGGCGCGGACCGGGTCACGGAACTCGCCGAAGGGTTCCTGGCCGCCCTGGGCACCGGGCCCGCGCTGCTCACGGCACGCTGACCGGCGCCGGGCGACCGGGACGTCCCCGGGGTCCGGTCCGCTCAGGCGGGCACCGCGCCGTCGGCCTCCGGGTCGCGCAGCGGAGGGATGAACAGGGACAGTGCCAGGGCCAGCAGCGTGACGAGGGCACCGAGCCAGAAGACCCACGCGTACCCGGCGTCCTGGTAGAACGCGGTGCCCTCGACCACCGTGCTGTGCGCGTTGAGCAGCGCGTACGCACCCGCCGTGACGGTGGCGCCGAACAGGCTGACGAGCATGTTGAGCATGCCGCTGCCCAGCCCCTGTTCGTCGGGCGAGACGACGCCGACCACGAGCACCGGAGCGCCCGCCATCACCACGCCGGAGCCGATGTTGGCGACGCAGGACGTCAGGGCGAGTTCCATCTCGTTGCCGTGGAAGAAGCCCACCAGGGTGTAGCCGAGCGCCATGACCACCAGGCCGGCCATCCACACCTTGCGCGGGTCCAGGTGCCGCAGGAACCGGCTGACCAGGAGGCCGGTGCCGAACATCACCAGGTTCCAGCTGACGCTGACCACGGCGTTGTGCTGGGCCGTCCAGCCCAGTCCGGCGGAGACACCGGGGATGTGCGGGAAGAGGGCGAGCAGGATGGCGAGGCCCGGCAGGGTGAACGCGACCGTCTGGGCCAGGCCGCTCGCGGTGAGTGCCAGCGCCACCGGGCGACGGCGCAGCACCTTCAGGTCCAGGATCGGGTGGGCGTGGGACCGCTCGACGAAGAGGAAGACGACCAGGGCCACGATGCCGGCACCGAGCCAGCCGAGCGTCCTGGCGTCCGCCCAGCCCCAGCTCTGTCCCTGGCCGACGGCGTAGACCACGGCGGTCAGCCCGCCGCCCAGGACCAGCCCGCCGAGCCAGTCGAAGCCCGACTCGAAGGCGTACCGCGGGGTCTGCGGCACCAGCAGCGCGACCAGCAGGAAGGCGACGGCGGTGGCGGCGGCGAGGAACCACAGGGCGCCCCGGTAACCCCAGTTGTCGACGAGCCAGCCCGCCAGGAACGGCGTGCCGAGGGCGACCAGCCCGACGCTGCTGCCCATGATGCCGCTGGCCGACTTGACCAGCCGGCGCGGGAAGATGTCCCGCACGGCGGCGAAGGACAGGGCGCCGAAGGGACCGTAGAACCCGGCGACCGCCCGGCCGGCCAGCACCAGCCAGAACTCCCCGGCCAGCGCCGCCAGGGCCTCGCCGCCCGCGCCCAGCGCCATCATGACGAGCATGACGCGCTTGCGGCCGTACAGGTCGCCCAGTTTTATGGCGAACGGTGTGAGGAGGACCGTCGCCAGGGTGAGGGTCAGGCCGAACCACGCGACCTGGGTGGTGTGGAAGCTCTGGGCGACGCTCGCGGTGGCGTTGGCGCCGAGGATGCCGCCCGCGGCCAGCAACTGGGTCGGCCAGGCGAGCGCGACCAGCACCGCGACCAGGCGGAGGGTCCAGCGCCCGCCCGGTTCGGCGGGCGACGCGGTGTCGAGTGAGGGGCTTGGCGACGTCGATGTCATGCCAGCCCTCCTTTCACGGAGGTACCGAGGGAAGTGGGACGCGCTGTGGGGTGCGAGGGGACCGGTCGCCGTCACAGGCGTTCACGAGGCGGTGACAGGGCGGTGATCCGTCGTCGGTGACGTCGATGATGACCCGAACACCTAGTACACGCTAGGTATTAGAAGTGTGACCCACACCACTCGCCGCCGACTGCGGACGGTCAGCCACCGGCGCCGCGAGCCGTCCCGGTACCGTTCTGCCATGGCGACACCCAGGGGGCCGCGCGGCGGCTACACGGCAGGCCGGGCCCGGCGCGTCCAGATTCTGGAGGCGGCGCTGCTGCGCTTCGGACAGGACGGCTACCGCAAGACCTCCCTGGCCCGGATCGCCCGGGACGCGGAGATAACCGACGCCGGACTGCTGCACCACTTCCGCGACAAGCAGCAGCTCCTGCTGGCCGTCGTCGAGTACTGGCACGAGCGGATGGACGTCCAGTGGCAGCGGGTCTCCGAGTCGGTGCGGGACGCCTTCCGCTGCCACCTGGAGGACACCGCCGAGACACTCACCATGCCGGGGATGGTGGAACTGGCCGTCGTGGTCGCCGCCGAGGCGACCGCCCCCGACCACCCGGCCCACGACTTCTTCGCCCACTGGCAGGAGAAGGGCGTCAAGGAGCTGGCGGACCGACTGCGGGCCGGCAGCCGGGGCGGCGAACTGGTACCGGACCTGGATCACGACCGCATCGCCCGCGAGTGCGCGGCCCTCGACGCGGGGCTGCGCCAGCAGTGGCTCGCCGGCGGCCGGTCCTTCGACCTCGTCGCGGTGATGCGCGCCCACCTCGACCGCCTCCTGCGGTCCATCTCGACGGACGGACAGGGCTTGTAGCCCGCCACTCCCTGGGTCACCAGGCCACTCCGGCGAGCCATGTTGACATGCTCACGCCATAAGCAGCGTTCAAGAAGTGCCCGGCCCGTCGGCCATCGGCGACACATGACTTACATCACACCCACCAAGACCTAGCGTTCACTAGGTATTGGCGCGCATGATCGGGTCCATGCCGCACCTCTGGACCGCCCGTGTCATCACCCCCGGCCGTCAGCCGGAGCCGCCCGCCGCGGGCGCCCGGCCCGCCGCGCTGCTGCGCACCGAGTTCACCGCGCGGACCGCGGTCACGGCCGCCCGCCTCCTCGTCACCGCGCTCGGCGTGTACGAGCTGGAACTGAACGGCACCGTGGTCGGCGACCACGTGCTGGCCCCCGGCTGGACCAGCTACCGCCACCGCCACCGCTACCAGGTCTTCGACGTGACGGACCTGGTCCGCGAGGGCCGCAACGGCTGGGGCGCCCAGCTGGCGGACGGCTGGTACCGGGGGCTGCTCGGCTTCAACGGCGGCACCCGGGACATCTACGGCGCGGACACCGGTCTGCTGGCCGAGCTGCGGATCGAGTACGCCGACGGCACCACCGAGACCGTCGGCACCGGGGCGCACTGGCGCTGCGGACCGTCCCCCGTCGTCGCCGCCGGCCTGTACGAGGGCGAGGAGTACGACGCCCGCCGCGAGCAGGCCGGCTTCAGCGAGGCGGGCTTCGACGACACGGTCTGGGAACCGGTGCGGGTCCTGGAGTTCGACACCTCCGTACTCTTCCCGGCCGACAGCCCGCCGGTGCGGCGCACCGAGACCGTCGCCCCGGTCGCCGTCACCACCTCGCCGGCCGGCCGCACCCTCGTCGACTTCGGCCAGAACCTCGTCGGACGGCTGCGCATCCGGGTGCGCGGCGCCGCCGGACGCACCGTCACCCTGCGCCACGCCGAGGTGCTGGAGGACGGCGAACTGTGCACGCGTCCGCTGCGGCACGCCACCGCCACCGACCGCTACACCCTGCGCGGCGCCCCCGAGGGCGAGGTGTGGGAACCCCGCTTCACCTTCCACGGCTTCCGCTACGCCGAGCTGGACGGCTGGCCGGGCGAGGTGGCCCCGGCCGATGTCACCGCCGTGGTCCTGCACAGCGACCTGCGCCGCACGGGCTGGTTCTCCTGCTCCGACGCCTCCTTGAACCGGCTGCACGAGAACGTGGTGTGGGGGATGCGCGGCAACTTCGTCGACGTGCCCACCGACTGCCCGCAGCGCGACGAGCGGCTCGGCTGGACCGGCGACGTCCAGGTCTTCGCGCCCACCGCGGCCTTCCTCCACGACGTCCGTGACCTGCTGCGCTCCTGGCTGCGTGACCTGGCCGCCGACCAGGGCGACGACCCGGCGGGCGTGCCGCCGGTGTTCAGCCCCGCCATCCCGGTGATCGCTCCGGTACCGCTGCCGCCGGGGAACCCGCCGATGGCCGGCTGGTGCGACGCGGCCGTCATCGTGCCCTGGGTGCTGTACGAGCGCTACGGGGACACCGAGGTGCTGCACGCCCAGTACCCCTCGATGCGCGCCTGGGTCGACGCGGTCGACCGGCTGGCCGGGCCGGGCCGGGTCTGGGGCGAGGGGTTCCAGTTCGGCGACTGGCTGGACCCGACCGCGCCCGCGGACGATCCCGGGCGGGCGATGACCTCCTCCAGCCTGGTCGCCACGGCCTGTTTCGCGCACTCCGCCCGGCTGCTGGCCCGCACCGCGCACCTGCTGGGCAGGACGGACGACGCCGGGCACTACCACGCGCTGGCCGACTCGGTCCGCGACGCCTTCCGCGACCGCTTCCACGCCGGCGGCGGACGGCTGACGGAGGCGACCCAGACCGCCTACGCCCTCGCGCTGTGCTTCCGGCTGCTGCCGGACGACGCCGAGCGGGCCGAGGCCGGACGCCGGCTGGCCGGCCTGGTGGCCGAGCGCGGCCACCGCATCGGCACCGGCTTCCTCGGCACCCCGCTGGTGTGCGAGGCACTCACCGACACCGGACACGTGGACACCGCCTACCGGCTGCTGACCCAGCGCTCCTGCCCGTCCTGGCTGTACCAGGTCGACATGGGGGCCACCACGGTCTGGGAACGCTGGGACAGCGTGCTCCCCGACGGCAGCGTCAACCCCGGTGAGATGACGTCCTTCAACCACTACGCGTTCGGCGCCGTCGCCGACTGGATGCACCGCACCGTCGCCGGCCTGGCACCCGCCGAGCCGGGCTACCGCCGGCTCCTGGTCCGGCCCCGACCCGGCGCCGGCCTCACCTGGGCGCGAGCCGCGCACGAGACGCCGTACGGCCGCGCCGAGACCGGCTGGCGCGTCGCGGACGGCGAACTGCGCGTCGACGTTCTCGTGCCGCCGCGGGTCACCGCGCTGGTCGAACTCCCGGGCGCGGAGCCGGTGGAGGCCGGCCCCGGCCGGCACTCCTTCCGTTCCCGGTTCCCCGCGGCCGCGCGGTGACGCACAGCCCCCCTCCTGATCCGTCCACACCAGTACGAGGAACATCCATGGCACACACCAGCCACCTGCCCGACGGCTTCCTGTGGGGCGTCGCCACCGCGGGACACCAGAACGAGGGCGACAACACCGCCGCCGACACCTGGTTCCTGGAGCACACCACTCCCTCCCTGTTCCGCGAGCCCAGCGGACCGGCGTGCCGCGGCTACCAGCGCTGGGAGTCCGACCTCGACCTGGTCGCGGGGCTCGGTCTCAACGCCTTCCGGTTCTCCGTCGAATGGGCCCGGACCGAACCCGAGCGCGGTGTCGTCTCCGCCGCCGCCCTCGACCACTACGAGCAGGTGGTCGACGGCTGCCTCGCCCGCGGCCTCACCCCCCTGGTGACGTTCTCCCACTTCACCGCGCCGCACTGGTTCGCGGCGGCCGGTTCCTGGACCGCCGCCGACGCCCCGGCCCGCTTCGCCGAGCAGTGCGACCGCGTGATGGCCCGCTTCGGCGACCGGATCGCGTACGCCGTCACCCTCAACGAACCCAACCTGGAGCAGCTGTTGCAGGCGGGCGCGAAACTGCCCGCCGAGGCGGAGGCGCTCAAGACGCGGATGCTCGCGGCCGCCGCGCGGGCCGCCGGGAGCGACAGCTACGCCAGTGCGAACGTCATCCCCGCCGACCGGCAGGAGGAGTTCCAGGACGCGTTCACCCGCGCCCACCGCGCCGCCCGCGAGGCGATCAAGGCGCGCCGCGCCGACCTCCCGGTCGGGGTCTCCATCGCCATCGCCGACGAGGTCGCCGTGGCCGGCGGCGAGGCCCGCCGGGACGCCAAGCGCGCCGCCGTGTACGACCACTGGCTGCGCGAGGCCCGCGACGACGACTTCGTCGGCGTACAGAACTACGAGCGGATCGTGCACGGTCCGCACGGCGAGGTGGCGGTCGAGGGAGAGCGCAACGGCATGGGCACCGTCATCGCGCCCGGCTCGCTCGCCGGGGCGGTGCGGTACGCCCACGAGGTGGCGGGGGTGCCGGTGCTCGTCACCGAGCACGGCATCCAGACCCCGGACGACCGGCAGCGCGCCGCGTTCCTGCCCGCCGCGATCCACGCGCTGGCCGCCGAGGCGGACGCGGGCACCCCCGTGCTGGGCTACTGCCACTGGACGCTCATGGACAACTTCGAGTGGATCTTCGGGTACGGCGCGCAGCTCGGGCTGCACGAAGTCGACCGGGCCACCTTCCAGCGGCGGCCCAAACCCAGCGCGACGGCCTACGCCGAGGTGGTGCGCGGCTACCGCGGCGTGTCCGCCGGCCGTCACCACTGAGCGGCGGCGGGTGCGGGTCCGGCTCCCTCCGGAGGGAGCCGGACCCGCACCCGCCCTCCGGGCGTTCGTCGTACTCAGGCGAACACCGACAGCAGCAGCGCCATCAGCAGTCCGCAGACGCTCACGATGGTCTGGATGGCGGTGTGCGACTTCGTGGCCTGGCCGAGGGTCATCCCGAAGGACTCCTTGACCAGCCAGAACCCGGCGTGGTTCACGTAGTTGAGGCCGATCGAGCCGGCCCCGATGGCCACCACCAGCAGCGAGGTGTGCAGGCTGCCGCCGTCCTGCGCGAGCGGGGCGAGGATGCCCGTCGCGGCGACGATGCCCACCGTGGCGGAGCCGGTGGAGAAGGACAGCAGCAGGGCCAGCAGCCAGCCCAGCACGATCACGTTGAGGTGCATGCCGGACGCCGCGTCCTCGACGGCCTTCCCGATCCCGGAGTCCTCCAGGACCTGGTTGAAGGCGCCGCCGCCCGCGATGATCAGCAGGATGCCGGCGACGGCCTTGAGGCTGTCCGTGAGCGAGGCGCGGATCGACTCGGCGGGCAGGCCGCTGCGGTAGCCGAGGGCGAACAGCGCGAAGAGGAACCCGGCGAGCATGGCGATCACCGGCTCACCGGTGAAGGCCAGCACGTGCCGCACCTGGCTGGTCTCGTCGCAGACCAGCTCCGCGACCGTGCGCAGCAGCATCAGGGCGACCGGCACCAGTACGGCGGCCAGCGCCCAGCCGGTGCGGACCTGGTTCGGGGCGCGGTCCGCGCCGTCCTCGTGCCCGGCGAACTTGGCGATCAGCTCCGGGTCGGGCCGCACGTCCAGGCGCGGCGCGATCCACCGGCCGTACACCGGTCCGGCGACGACGATCGTGGGGATCGCGCAGACCAAACCCACGGCGATGCTCAGCCCGAGGTTGGCGTGCAGGCCCTCCACCGCGACCAGCGGGCCGGGGTGCGGGGCGACCATGCCGTGCAGGGTGGCCAGCGCGCCGATGGCGGGCGCGGCCAGGTACACGTACGGGGAGCCGTTGATCCGGTGGGTGCGTTCCAGGCGCTGGGCCACGCTGAAGATCAGCGGGAGCAGCACGATCAGGCCGATCTCGAAGAACATCGGGATGCCGATGACGAAGGCCGCGCCGGTCACGTACCAGGGCAGTGCGCGGGGGCCCGCGCGGTCGACGATCAGGCGGGCGATGCGGTCGGTGGCGCCGGACGCCGACAGCAGCCGGCCCAGCATGGCGCCGAAGGCGAGGGTGACGCCGACGTCGCCGAGGATGCCGCCGGCGCCCGACTCCAGGGACTCGGCTATCTTCTCGGCCGGCAGGCCCGCGGCCAGCGCGGCGCCGACCGAGACCACCATCAGGGCGATGAAGGGGTGGAACCGGAGCCGGGAGTTGATCAGCGTGATCAGCGCGGCGATGGCCGCGGCCAGGATGACCAGCAGCGTCCACGTGTGGCCCGTCACAGCCGGCCTCCCGGCCGGCCGCCGGTGCCCGTGGCCGGGCCTGCTGGGGTGAGTACCGTCGTCATTGAAGAAACTCCTGGTCTGCGGCTCGTGATGTCCCGGCGGGAAGCTATCGGCCGGGTGCCGCGCGGCTCCAGGTTGTGCGCGTAACCCGTGAAACCCCTGATCCGCGCGTTGTGCGCGTTCTGTGCACGGTGTGCTCCGGGGTTACCGTCGGCGGGTGAGAATCGTCGAACGGCCAGGCCGGCCGCCGTCTTCGCGAGGGCGGCGGTTCGCGCGGACGCGGCTGCGGACGCAGGTGCTGGTGTCGCAGTGCGCGGTGGTCGCGGTCACCCTCGCCGCCGCGTTCGCCGCCTTCGCGTACTCCAACGAGCACCGGCTGGACCGGGAGTACCAGTTGCGGGCGCTCGCGGTGGCCCGGACGGTGGCCGCCGAGCCGTCGGTCCGGCAGGCCGCCGCCGCGTACTCCGCGGCCAACGACCGGCCGGGCGGCGGCGCGGCGGGCACCCCGCGCGCCACGCTCGCCGCGGGCCCGGCGCAGACCGTGGCCGAGGCGGCGCGGGCCCGGACCGGGTTCCTGTTCGTCGTCGTCACCGACGACCGGGGCATCAGGCTGGCCCACCCGGAACGCGCGCAGCTGGGCCGGAAGGTGAGCACCGATCCGTCCGGGGCGCTGTCCGGGCAGGAGGTGCTGGCGCGGCACCGCGCCCATCTCGGTGACGAGGTCGTCGCGAAGGTGCCGGTGTACGCGCCGGGGTCGGCCACCGAGGTGGTCGGCGAGGCGAACGCGGGGCTGGCCGTGTCCGCCGTACGGGCCCAGTTCCTGCGGGTCCTGCTCGGCGGTCTGGGCTGGCTGGCCGTCGCCCTGCTGCTCGGGGTCGCGGCGTCCGCGCTGCTGGCCCGGCGGTGGAAGCGGCTGACCCTCGGGCTGGAACCGGAGGAGCTGGCCGGTCTGGTGCAGGAACAGGAGGCGGTGCTGCACGGCATCGGCGAGGGGGTCCTCGCCCTGGACACCGCGGGCCGGGTCACCGTCGTCAACGACGAGGCGCGCCGGCTGCTGGCGCCGGCCGCCGCTCCCGGGCGGCACGTCGGCGAACTGGGGCTGACGCCCCGGGTGGCCGAGGCGCTGCGCGGCCCCGGGCGGGGGCCGGTCATGGCGGCCGTCGGGGAACGGGTGCTGGTGGTGTCGTCCCGTACGGTGCGCCGGGACGGCCGTGAGCTCGGCACGCTGCTGACCGTCCAGGACCGCACCGACGTGGAGTCCCTGACCCGGCAGCTCGACGCGGTGCAGGCGATGAGTTCGGCGCTGCGCGCCCAGCGCCACGAGTTCGCCAACCGGCTGCACGTGGTCTCCGCGCTGGCGCACGGCGGGCATCTCACCGAGACCACCGAGTACATCGACACGATCCTCGGGACGGGACCGCTCGGCGAGGCCCTGCCGGGCGTCGACGCGGTGAGTGACTCGTATCTGCGCGCCTTCCTGTCGGCGAAGGCCGCGCAGGCGCGGGAGAGCGGGGTGACCCTGGTGGTCGGCGGCGGCACCTGGGTGGCGGGCACCCTGGCCGCGCCCGTCGACGTGACCACCGTGTCCGGCAATCTCGTCGACAACGCGATCGAGGCCGCCCGGCACGGGCGGCGCACCCCGGCGCTCGTCGAAGTGGAACTCATGACGGAGGGCAGCACCCTGCTCATCACCGTCGCCGACAGCGGCGACGGGGTGTCCCTCAGTCCGGCGCGGGACGTGTTCCGCGAAGGCGTGTCGACCAAGCAGCACGCGTCGGTGGTCGGCGGCCGGGGCATCGGCCTCGCCCTGGCCCGGGGGATCGCCCGCGCCCGAGGCGGCGACGTGTACCTCGCGGAACCCGGCGGCCCGCCGTCCGCCGCCGAACTCGCCGAACCCGCCGAACCTGCCGCCGGGGCCGCCGGGCGGACGGGCGGACCGGTCGGCGGCGGCGCGGTGTTCGTGGCCCGGCTGCGCGACGTCATGGAGGCGGGCACGTGAGGGACCACGCCCTGGGCACCGAGCGGCCGCCGCTCTCCGTGCTCGTCGTCGACGACGACTTCCGCGTCGCCGGTGTCCACGCCGCTCTGGTGGCGGACGTGCCGGGCTTCACCGTGGCCGGTACCGCGCACACCGCCGCGGCGGCCCGGGAAGCGGCCGCCGGGACCTCCGTCGACCTGGCCCTCGTCGACGTGTACCTGCCCGACGGCTGCGGTGTCGATCTGCTGCGCCGCCTGGACTGCGACGCCTTCGTGCTCAGCGCGGCGGCCGAGGGCCCGGTGGTGCGCCGGGCGCTGTCGGCGGGCGCGCTGGCCTATCTGATCAAACCGTTCCCGCCGGAGCTGCTGGCGGAGAAGCTGCGGGGCTACGCCCGCTTCCGGCAGCTGACCGGGGCCCGGACCCTCGACCAGGGCGCCGTCGAGAGCGCGTACGGCGCGCTGCTGGACACCGCCGGCCGCCGCTCCGCGCGCCGGCCCACCGCCCGTACGGTGACGGGTGACGCGGTGCTGACGGCCGTACGCGACTCCGCGGCGCCGCTGTCCGCGGGGCAGGTCGGCGAACTGATCGGCGTCTCCCGCGCCACCGCGCAGCGCTACCTGGCCTCGCTGGTCTCCTCGGGTCTGCTGCGGATGAGCCTGCGCTACGGGACGACGGGCCGGCCGGAGCAGGAGTACCGGATGCCGTGACCGGCCTGCCTCGGACCCGGGCCTGCGGCACGCCCGGGACGGGTCGCGGCCTCCCCCGACCCCGGCATCTGGGCGCGGAGGGGACAGCGGCCTTCGTCAGGCCGTGCGGGCCAGTTCCTGGGCGGTCACCGGGTGGGCGAAGGGCCGGCCCCGCGCGTAGCGGCTGATCTCGGCGGCGGCGTGGTCGGCCATGCGGCCGAGTTCCCCGCCGAGCGAGCCCGCGATGTGCGGGGTGAGCAGCACGTTCGGCAGCCGGTACAGCGGCGAGTCGGCGGGCGGGGTGTCCGGCTCGGTGACGTCGAGGACCGCGTGGATGCGCCCGGACGCCAGCTGCGCGACCAGTGCCTCGGTGTCGACCAGGGAGCCGCGGGCGGTGTTGACGAGGGTGGCGCCGTCGGGCAGCAGCGCCAGCCGCCGGGCGTCGAATAGGTGCCGGGTCTCGGGCAGTTCGGGCGCGTGGATGGTCACAATGTCGCTGTGCCGGGCCAGTTCGTCGAGAGAGACCCGCCGCACTCCGAGGCGGGCGGCGTCCGCCGCGTCCAGGTAGGGGTCGTGCGCCAGGACGGTGAAGTCGAACGGGCGGAGCAGTTCGATCACCCGGCGACCGGTGCGGGAGGCGCCGACGACGCCGATCACCCGGCGGTAGTTGCCGTGCCCGGCGAAGTAGGGCAGCAGTGGGTAGCGGCCGCGCCGCTCGCGGTAGGCGCGGGCGCTGTCCAGGACCCGTTTGCCGGCCAGCAGGATCGCGGCGAGGGTGTACTCGGCGACCGGCAGCGCGTTGGCCGCGGCGGCGCTGGAGACCGCGATCCCCCGTTCCCACACCGCGTCGGTGACATGGTGCTTGACCGACCCGGCGGCGTGGACGACGGCTCGCAGCCGGGGCATCGCGGTGAGCGCCCGGCCGGTGAGCGGTGGGCACCCCCAGTGGGTGAGCAGTACTTCGGCCGCCGCGAGGGCGGGGGCGGCGGTCGGGTCGGCGAAGTCGGTGACCAGCAGGTCCGGCGCGAGGTCGGCGACCTCCCGGAGCCGGTCGACGGCGCCCTCGTGCCGCAGGGCGTCCCGGGTCTCACGCGACATGGCGAGGACCGTACGGGGGCGGCGCAGGCGGGCGCGGTCGGTGCCGCGGGGTGCGCGGGAGGTGTCCGGCGCCGTGTCGTCGGTCGCGGTCATCGTCACTTCACCGCGCCCGCGGTGAGGCCGGAGCGCCAGAAGCGCTGGAGGCAGACGAAGGCGACGACCAGCGGGACGACCGAGACCAGGGCCCCGACGATGGTGAGCATCGCGAACTCCGGGTTCTGCTGGGACGACTTGCTCCAGATCGCCAGGCCCAGGGTGACCGGGTAGAGCCGGTCGTCACTGAGCATGTACAGCGGCAGCACGAAGTTGTTCCAGCTGGAGGTGAAGGTGAACAGGAACAGGGTGACGAAGCCCGGGGCGAGCATCGGCAGTCCGACCGAGCGGAAGACCCGCCACTCGCCGGCGCCGTCCATCCGGGCGGCCTCGACGACCTCGTTGGGGATGTATCCCTCGGAGAACACCCGGGCCAGATAGACGCCGAACGGGTTGACCAGCAGGGGGACGAGCACCGACCAGTAGGTGTTGTCCAGGCCGGCCTTGCTGGCCAGCAGGTACTGCGGGAGCACCAGCACCGCGCTCGGGACCAGGACGCCGAGCAGCACCAGGCCGAACAGCTTCTCCTTGTGCCGGAAGTCGTACTTGTCGAAGGCGAAGCCGACGGCGGTGCTGACCAGGGTGGACGCCAGGCAGCCCACCCCGAAGTACAGGACGCTGTTGAGCAGCCAGCGCCCGAAGACGCCGTCGCCGTGGCCGAACAGCTCGCCCAGGTTGGCGAAGAGGTTGAAGTCGGCGAAGGTGAAGCCGCCGGTGCCGACCAGGTCGCCGTGGTCCTTGGTACTGGCGACCAGCAGCCAGGTCAGGGGCAGCAGGGTGTACAGGGCGAAGAGGGCGAGGAGGCCGTTGACCACGGCCTTGGAGGTCCAGGTGGCGTGGTGGGGGTTGGGGTGGGTGCGGAGGCGGGGGCGGGGGCGGGGGCCGGATCGTCCGGCTCCGGTCTTGGTTGCCGTTCCCGTTCCCGTTCCGGTCCCGGTTCCGGTCCGGGGGGTGCCGGCCGGTGCGGACGGGGGGCGGGTGGCGGACCCGGGGGTGATGTGCGTGCTCATGCTGCCTTCCAGCGGTTGCCGAGCTTGGTGACTGCGAAGGAGAGGGCGCCGGCCAGCACAGTGATCAGCAGCGCCGCGGCGGAGGCCAGGCCGGGGCGGTGGTCGACGAAGGCGGCCTTGTGCACGAACATCACCGGCGACCAGTCCCGGTTGACGCCCTCCGACTGCACGGTCAGCATGTACGGCTCGTTGAACAGCTGGATCGCGCCGACGCAGGTGAACAGGAGACTGAGGACGAGGGCGGAGCGGATGTGCGGCACCTTGATGCGCAGCGCGGTGCGGATCGCCCCGGCGCCGTCCACGGTGGCCGCCTCCAGGGTCTCCCGGGGGATCGCCTGGAGCGCCGCGTAGAGGATCACCATGTTGTAGCCGACGTAGTGCCAGGTCACGATGTTGACGACGGACGGCACGGCCATCGGGGCGGAGAAGAAGTCGACGGTGACGCCCAGGGCACCGAACCAGTCCATGACCGGGCTGAGACTCGGCGAGTACAGGTAGACCCAGATGATCGCCGCGATCACGGTCGGCACCGTGTAGGGCAGGAACAGGGCCAGTTGGAACAGCCGCTTCGCCCGGGCGGCGGCCGAGTCCAGCAGCAGGGCGAGGAGCAGCGCCGCGCAGGTCATGAGCGGGATGTACAACGCGACGTAGACGACGATGTGCAGGAAGGCGGCGCGCAGGGCCGGATCGCCGAGCGCGTCGGCGTAGTTGCCGAGTCCCGCGAAGACGGTCTCGGTGCCGCCGAAGCCGAGTCCGGAGGACTGCTCGCGAAAGAGGCTCGTCCAGACCGCGTAGCCGATCGGGGCGATCATGACCAGGGCGAAGAGGACGAAGAACGGGACCAGGTAGGCCGCGGCGGCGCGCCGCCTGACGGGCAGGGCCGTACGGCGGGCGGGCGGCGGGGCCGGGACTGTCATGGGATCTCCTGACCGGGGCACACCGCACCGGGGCGGGCGGGGCGGGGCGGGAATGTGGGGCGGTGGGGCGGTGGGGCGGTGGTGTGGGTTACTGCGGTGATGTGGGTGGCGCGGTGATGTGGGTGCCCCAGTGATGTGGGGGGGCGGTGCCGGCGCGGAGTGCGGGGCGGTGTCCGCTCAGTCCTGGCTGGTCTTCAGTCCCCGGTCGTCCAGCGCCTTCAGCGCCGCGCGCTGGGCCGCCTCGAAGCCGGCCGTCCAGCCGCCCCCGGCGACCGCGCCCTCGAACGCCTCGTTCACCGAGCCCTGCACCGGGCCCCAGGTCCAGCCCTTGACGACGCTGTCGACCTGCGCCGCCGCGACCTCGTACAGGTCGTTGGCGAAGTAGCCGTCGGAGACGTCGGCGAACTCGGCCGCCGCGACCTTCTGGAGCTCCGGGCCGGCGGGCAGGACACTGCTCGGTGCCTCGGCGTCGGCCAGCCGGGCCTGCATGGCGGCCGGGTCGGTGGTGAGCCACTCGATGAACTCCGTCGCCGCGTCGACGTGTTCGCTGCCCTTCGGTACGGCGAACGAGGTGCCGCCCCAGGTGCCGGTGGCCGGCGTCCCGTCCCAGGTGGGCAGCGGTGCCACCGCCCACTTGCCCTTCTGCTCCGGCAGTTGGGAGATGAGGCCGGCCCCGCTCCAGGGCGCCCCGATGAACGAGGCGACCTGTGACTTCTTCCGGGCGGTGCTCTCCTCCTCGCTCCACGCGGGGTGGTTGAGCACGAGGTCGTCGCGGACCAGACCGTCCCAGTAGCCGGCGACCTCGCGGGCCGGTGCGTCGTCGAGGTGCACGGTCCAGGCGTCGCCTTGCACGCCGAAGCCCTGCGAACCGACCTGCCAGGCCAGCCCGTTGATGAAGGGGATGTCACCGCCCTTGGGCGCGTTGAGGATACGGACGCTCTTGTCGGCGGCCTTGATCTTCTGGGCGGCCTTCTCGAACTCCGCCCAGGTGCGCGGTACCGCCACTCCGGCCTTCTCGAACAGGTCGGTCCGGTAGTAGAGGAGCTGCGGGGTGACGTCGAACGGCACGCCCCAGGTACGGCCGCCGGGGGTGACCAGGGAGCGCAGGCTCTCGGGGAAGGTCCCGACCAGCTCGCCGGCCTCCTCGGTCAGGTCCTCCAGGTTCCCCTGGCTGGCGAACTCGGGGAGCATCGCGTACTCCATGCCGACCACGTCGGGGGCGTTGCCGGCGTCGATGGCGCTGTCGATCTTGGAGTAGCCGTCGGTGCCGGCGGTGATCTCGGTGAACTCGACCTGGACGTCCTTGTGGGTGGCGTTGAACTTGGCGACGACGTCCTTGGTGCCGACCATCCACGACCACATGGTGAGGGTGACCGGCTTCCCGTCCGCCGCACCGGAGGTGCCGCCGTCCCCGCCGCCGCAGGCGGTGGCGAGGAGCGCGAGGCAGCCGGCGGCGGCCGTGAGAACGGCCCGGCGGGGCGCGCGGGGCATGCGGGGTCTGCGAAGGACGGGCTTCATGGCACTGGCTCCTCGATGAGCGAAGCAAGATGACCGACGGGGAATGCGGTCATCTTTCGGCCAGAACGATCGCCCGTCAAGAGCGAATGAACAATTCGATCAAAACAATCAACTTCGAGTCGATGCGATCAGCTCAGCGCGACGGCGGCGCGCAGGAGGCCCGCACCGTCAGCCTGGGCACCAGCGAGACATGCCGGCTCGGCGCCGCGGAGCGACCGCCGAGCCGCGCCAGCATCAGTTCCACGGCGGTCTCCCCCACCGCCTGCCGCGGCGGCGCCACCGCGGTGAGCGGTACGTCGGCCAGCGCCGCCATCTCGTCCTCGTACGCCACCAGGGACACGTCGTCCGGGATGGACAGCCCACGCTCGCGCAGGCGTTGCGCCACCCCGATCGCGGTCTGGTCGTTGTGCACGATCGCGGCGGTCACCCCGTCGTCGAGCACCGCCCGGTACAGCAGGCGCGCGGCGGCGTCCAGGCTGCGCGGGTCCTCCGGGTCGACGCTCACGGGGGTGAGCGCGGGCAGGCCGCGGGCTGTCACGGCGGCCTGGTAACCCTCGCGGACCTGCGGCGACGTCGGGTTGTCCTGGGCGAGCAGCGACATCCTGCGGTGGCCGAGACCGGCCAGGTGGTGCACGGCCGCGGCACCGCCGAGGACATGGTCGGAACGCGCGCTGTCCAGTTCGGCCAGCCGTCCGCCGAGCGGGACCCGCCGGTCCACCAGGACGGCCGGGACGCCGAGCGCCAGCACCTGCTCCTCCTGCTCGGGGCTCGGCACTCCGCGCTCCCAACTGGGTTGCAGCAGCAGGCCGTCGACCCCCGCGTCGAGCATCCGCCCGATCTGCGCGGTGTCCTCCTCGGACCGCCAGTGCGCGATCCCGAGCACCAGCCGGCCGCCGCGGGCGGTGATGGCGTCCTGGGCGCCCCGGACCAGTTCGGCGAAGTAGTGCTCCATGCTGGGCACCACCATGCCGAGCACCGTCCCGGCGGGTGCGGCGGCCGACGCCGCCTCGGCCGCGGGGTCGCCCTTCCGGGCGGATCCCGCGGGCCCGGATCCCGGGGACCCGGCCCCGGCAGGCCCCCGTCCGGCGGGCCCGGGGCCGGGCGCGGGCCGCGGCCAGGAGACCGAGCCGTGCAGCCTGGTCAGCCGTCCCTGTCCGGCCAGCGTCTCGACGTCGCGCCGCACCGTGACTGCGGAGACCGCGAGTTCCTCCGCCAGTTCCGTGACCCGCAGACTGCCTCGCCTGCGCACGATCTCCAGCACCCGTTCGTGGCGCTGATTGACATGCGACCGCATCCGTCGTCCTCCTGGTGATCCCCCGGTTCTTGCGCGTTCCACCGTACTCTAGTGATCGATTCTATCGAATTTTTCGTAGCTTACGTATTGAGCATCTTGTTCATCCCGTGCTAGAAACCCACCCACCCCCTTCCCTCCCCCCTCTCCCCTCCCCTCCGCCCCTGGAGACACCATGCCGACATCCTGGTCCCGCCGTGGCTTCGTCAAGGCGACGGGCGGTGCCGCCGCCGCGTTCGGCCTGGCCGGAACCGTCTCGGTCACGACGGCGAGCGGCACCGCCCGAGCCGCGGAGGCCGCCGACGAGTTCGGACAGCTGCGGAACACCTGGCGCGGGCTGGTCCTCGGGTCCGGTTTCAGCCCCACCGCCGAGCCGTTCGCCTCGAAACTGGCCCAGCTGGGCAGCAGCGCCGCGGCCTGGCGCGCCGCCATGAGCCCGACGGCCGGCTCCCTGTGGCCGGAGCTGGTCTGGCTGGACCCGGAACCCGACACCGACACCGCCTCGTACACCTACTCGGCGCAGATCCAGCTCACCTTCCAGCGGCTGCGGTCGATGGCCGAGGCGTACGCGCAGCCCGGCACCGGTCTCACCGGCGACGCCGGCTTCGCCCAGGACGTCGTGGCCGGTCTGCGCCACGTGGTCAGCGACGTCTACCACGCGGGCCAAGCCCGGTACGGCAACTGGTACAACTGGCAGATCGGCGGCCCGCAGGCGCTGCTGGACGCGGCGATCATCCTGCACGACCACGTCGACGACGAGCTGCGGGCCGCGATCACGGCGGCGGTCGGCGCGTTCGTACCGGACAGCGCGGTGGCGTCGTACTCGGGCACCTCCACCGGCGCCAACCGGGTGGACCTGTGCCGCACCATCGCGCTGAGCGGTCTGGTCGGCGACGACGCCGGCCGGCTCACGGTGGCCGCCGAGGCCCTCTCCCCCGTCTTCCCGTACGTCACCTCCGGCGACGGGCTCTACCGGGACGGCTCCTTCGTGCAGCACACCTGGGTGCCCTACGCCGGGTCCTACGGCGCCGACCTGTTCACCGGGCTCAGCCTGCTGTTCGCGCTGCTGGCGGGTTCGTCCTGGGAGATCACCGACCCGGCCCGGGAGAACTACTTCGACGCGGTGGAGCGGGCCTGGGCGCCGTTCCTGTTCAACGGGCTGTGCATGGACGCCGTCTCGGGCCGGGCGATCTCCCGGGGCGTGCCGCCGGGCACCTCCGCCGGGGCCAGCGACGACCATCTGCGCGGCCACTCGGTCATCGCCTCGATCGTGGCGCTCGGCCGGGCCGCGAGCGCCGAACAGAACGCCCGCTGGCGGGCGCTGGCCAAGGGCTGGATCCAGCGGGCGTACTTCAGCGCCCCGCACACCGATCCCATGCTGGGCGTCTACAAGCTGGCCCAGCTCCAGGAGGTGGTGGCCGACACCACCGTGAAACCGCTGCCCGAGCCCGTGGCGCACCGGCTCTTCCCGTCCCAGGACCGCGCGGTGCACCGCCGCCGGGGCTGGGCGGCCTGTCTGGCCATGGCCTCGGAGCGGATCGCGCACTACGAGTGGGGCAACGGGGAGAACCTGCGCGGCTGGCACACCGGGGCCGGCTGGCTGGCGTGGTGGGGTGACGACTTCGGCAACGAGCAGTACTCGGAAGGGTTCTGGGCGACCGTCGACCCGTACCGGCTGCCCGGCACCACCGTCTCGCGCAAGCCGCTCGCCGACGGCGAGGGCGGCCAGTGGGGGGCCGAGCGGCCGGCCGTGCGGTGGGTGGGCGGCACCACGGACGGCACGTACGCGGCGGTCGGCCAGCACCTCAAGGGGCTGTCCTCGACCCTTGAGGCCCGCAAGTCCTGGTTCTTCCTGGACGAGGGGATCGTCTGCCTGGGCGCGGGCATCACCGCGGCCGACGGCACGCCCGTCGACACGGTCGTCGACAACCGCCGGCTGGGCCCGGGCGGCGCCGAGACCCTGACCGTGGACGGCCGGCGCATGCCCGGCGAGCCCGGCTGGACCCGGACGCTCCCGGACCCCGGCTGGGCGCACCTCGCCGGTCACGGCGGGTACGTCTTCCCGGCGGGCGGCCGGGTCACCGCGCTGCGCGAGGAGCGCACCGGCCGCTGGAGCGACATCCGGACCGGGGCGTCCACCGAGCCGGTCACCGACCGCTACCTCACCCTGTACGTCGACCACGGCACCGACCCGGCCGACGCCTCCTACGCGTACGTCCTGCTGCCCGGCGCCAGTGCCACCCGTACCGCCGCCCGCGCCGCCGGTGCCCGGACCCTGCTGCGCACCCTGGTCAACACGCCCGAGGCGCAGGGCGTCCAGGTGCCCGCCCTCGGTCTCACCGCCGTCAATTTCTGGGCCGCGGGCACGGCCTGCGGCCTCACCGTGAGCGCGCCCTGCTCGGTGCTGGTCCGGCACGGGCGGGGCGGCACCGCCACGGTGTGCGTGGCCGATCCGGCCCGTGCGCTCACCGCGCTCACCGTCACCTGGGAGCACCGGGTCACCTCGGTGGTCTCCCGGCCCGGCACGGTCACGGCGGCGGTACCCGGCCGGGAGCTGACCCTGACCTTCGGTGCTCTCACCGCCGAGGCGGGCGCCACCCAGCAGACACTGGTGAGGACCGCGTGAGCGCCCGGACGCGGTACGCCGCCGCGCTCCTGACCGGGCTGCTCTGTCTCGCGCTGCCGGCCACCCCGGCGCACGCCGCGCCGCTCTGGGACGGCGACGCGGCCGGCGGCACGGGGGTGTTCGGCAGCGTGGAGTGCGACGCGCCCGGCAGCCTGGTCACCGCCGCGGGCCAGGACGGGCACGGCACGATCTTCCGCTACACCAAGCCGAGCGGTCCCATCCGGTGCGAGAGCCGGGGCATCGCGGTGGGCGGCACCCGGTACGCGTTCGCGCCGGACGCCACCTACTGGCTCGGCTGGGAGTCCCAGCTGTCCACGGTGAGCGGCGACTTCGTGATCTGGCAGTGGAAGTCGTATCCGAACGCCCAGCAGAACTATCCCCTGATCATGACGGTGAAGAACGGTTCGGTGCGGCTCTTCCACGTGGACACCGACGCCGCCTGGCACCTGATCTGGTCGGCGCCGGTCGCGGCCGGGCAGTGGCGGCGCTACGCCCTCGGCATCCGCACCTCGGCGTCGGCGGCGGCCGGCTGGGTGGAGCTGTACGCCGACGGCGTCCGGCAGACCTTCGCCGACGGCTCCACCCGGTACGCGGCCCGCACCTGGGACAGCGCGAACGAACCCAAGTGGGGCGTCTACGACCGGGACACCCCCGAGAGCAGCGCCGTCCACCGGATCGACGGGCTGCGGGTGGGCACCGCCTACCCGGACGTCGACTGAGCCCCCGTACGCACACCCGGAGGACCCGTTCCGATGAACGCATCACCCACGCCCGCCTTCGCGGTGACCGACGGCGGTTTCGAGCTGGCCGGGCGGCCGGTGCGGCTGCTGTCCGGCGCCCTGCACTACTTCCGGGTGCACGAGGACCAGTGGCCGCACCGGCTCGGCATGCTCCGCGCGATGGGCCTCAACTGCGTGGAGACATACGTGCCGTGGAACCTGCACGAGCCGTCGCCCGGCCGCTACCGGGACCCGGAGGCGCTGGGCCGGTTCCTGGACGCGGCGCGGGCGGCGGGACTGTGGGCGCTGGTGCGGCCGGGGCCGTACATCTGCGCCGAGTGGGAGAACGGCGGCCTGCCGCACTGGCTGACCGGCGCGGTGGGCGGCCGGCTGCGCACCAGGGACCCGGCGTACCTGGAACCGGTGCGGCGCTGGTTCGCCCGGCTGCTGCCGCAGGTGGTGCGGCGGCAGGCGGACCGGGGCGGGCCGGTGCTGATGGTGCAGCTGGAGAACGAGTACGGCAGTTACGGCTCGGACCGGGAGTACCTGCGCGAACTGGCCGCGCTGCTGCGGGAGTCGGGGGTGACGGTGCCGTTGTTCACCTCCGACGGGCCGGAGGACCACATGCTCACCGGGGGTTCGCTGCCGGGTGTCCTGGCCACCGTGAACTTCGGCTCGGACGCCGCCGGTGCCTTCGCGGCCCTGCGCCGGCACCGGCCGGCGGGTCCGCTGATGTGCATGGAGTTCTGGTGCGGCTGGTTCGCGCACTGGGGCGAGACGTCCGCGCCGCGGGACGCCGGTGCCGCGGCGGCCGAGCTGCGGGCGGTGCTGGAGCACGGCGGTTCGGTGAACGTCTACATGGCGCACGGCGGCACCAGCTTCGGCGGCTGGGCGGGCGCCAACCGCACCGGCGACCTGCACGACGGGGACTTCCGGCCCACGGTGACCTCGTACGACTACGACGCGCCGATCGACGAGAGCGGCCGGCCCACCGAGAAGTTCTGGCTCTTCCGCGAGGTGCTCGCCGAGTACGCCGAGAGCCCGCCGCCGGAGCTGCCCGCCCCACTGCCGGTGCTCGCGGCGCCGGCCACCGCCGTACTGGACGCCTGGGTGCCACTGGACGAGGTGATCGACACCCTGGGCGGTCCGGAGCGGACCTTCGGCACCGCCCCCGCCTTCGAGGAACTGGACGTCGACCGGGGTCTGGTCCGCTACCGGGCCCGGCTGCCCGGACCCCGCCCGGCGCTGCCGCTCACCCTCCCCGGCGCCCGGGACGCGGTCCGGCTGACCGTGGACGGCGTCCCCGTCGCGCCGGGCACGCCGGTGCCGGGCCCCGCGACGGTGGAGATCCAGGTGGAGTCCCTCGGCCGCGTCAACTACGGGCCCCGGCTGGGCGAGCCCAAGGGCCTGACCGGCGGCATCCTGCACGAGCGGCAGTATCTGCACGGGGTGACGGCCCGCGGCCTGCGGCTGGACGCCTTCGACGACGCGGAGGCCGTCGCGGCGCTGCCGTTCCGCCCGCCGTCCGGGGGCGGCCCCGGCCTCTACCGGGGCGTCCTGCGCGTCCCGGCCCCCGGGGACGCCGTACTGGAGCTGCCGGACGCGGGCCGGGGCGTCGCCTGGCTCAACGGCTTCTGCCTCGGCCGCTACTGGTCGGCCGGCCCGCAGACCTCGCTGTACGTGCCCGGTCCCGTGCTGCGCGCCGGCCGCAACGAGCTGTGGCTGCTGGAGACGGAGGCCCCGGACGGCGGCCCGGCATCGGTCAGTTTTCGAGAAGCCGTGCTGACACCGCCGCGCCTAGCGTGCACGGCATGACCTCACTCGCCTCCGTCACCCTCGAGGTGGCCGACCTTACGGCCGCCGAGCAGTTCTATGCCGCCGCGTTCGCACTGGGTGCCCGGATCGGTCTGCGGCCCGCCCAGGCGCCGACGACCGGCTTCCGCGGCTTCGCCCTGTCGATCACCGTGGCCCAGCCGGCCGACGTGGACGGCTTCACCCGCTCCGCGCTCGACGCCGGCGCCACCTCGCTCCGGCCGGCCGAGAAGTCCCTGTGGGGCTACGGCTCCGTCGTCCAGGCCCCGGACGGCACCATCTGGAAGCTCGCGACCTCGGCGAAGAAGGACACCGGACCGGTCTCCCGGGAGATCGGCGCGCTCGTCCTCCTGCTCGGAGTCGAGGACGTGAAGGCGAGCAAACGGTTCTACGCCGAGCAGGGCCTGACCGTGGCGAAGAGCTTCGGCGGCAAGTACGTCGAGTTCGCCGCCGACGCGTCCAGCCCCGTCCAACTGGCCCTCTACAAGCGCCGGGGGCTGGCCAAAATCGCCGGCCTGCCCGAGGCGGGCAGCGGCTCGCACCGGATCGTGCTCGGCGGCACCGGCCGGTCCTTCACCGACCCGGACGGGTTCGGCTGGGAAGCCCCGGTAGCTGCCGGCGCACCCACTCCGGATCGGGGTTGACGTGGGAGCGGCCCGCCACGACGACCGTCGGCACGGTCTCGTTCCCGTCGTTGACCGCGCGTACCGCCGCTGCCGCCGCCGGGTCGCGCCAGATGTCGACCCAGTGCAGCCGGCGGGCGTCCCGGCCCAGCCGGAGGCGCAGCCGCAGACAGAACTTGCAGCCACCGCGCCAGTAGACGACCGGCCCACCGTCCGCCTCGCTGCGGCGGCGCGCCTCCGCCGCGCCGGTCGACCTGGGAAAGATCAGTGGCGAGTAGACGGCCGCGAGCAGCAGGAACAGCGCCAGGAGCCCGGCGGCCACCGCGACGTTCCCCTCGCGGGCCGGCCCGGCCGCGACGAGCGCGCCGCACAGCACCAGCAGTATCGGCAGGAACCAAGCGCGTGTCATGAGGCCGCAGGTTAGCGGGTCCGGACCCGCGCCGGTCAGCCGTACCGCGGCTGCCGCATGGCGTCCTGGACCTGCCGCACGGCGTCGTCCAGGCCGGCCAGGCCGGCCACCGCCTCGGCCGCGGCCTGGAGCATGCCGTCGGTGACCCGCGCGGCGCGGGCCACCACCGCGCCAAGGCCGATCCCCGGGGTAGACCAGGGCGTTGTTGGCCTGGCCGATGACATGGGTGGTGCCGTTCAGTTCCACCGGCGGGAGCGGGACACCCGCCGCGACCAGTGCCCGGCAGGCCGACCGCGCCCGTGCGGACGGCCGGCTTGCCCACCGAGATCTGTGTGCCGCCCACGCCCCAGTCGCCGGGGCCCGGCTCCAGGGCCGCGGGGGCGCCGGTAGCAGCTCGGTGAGGTGGTCGGCCGGCAGTCGGTGGTAGAGCACCTCGTTGCGGTCGTGGAGCTGTTCCAGGGCGACGTTCTTCGCCAGGTCGTCGGGCTGGGCCCGGACCTGCGCCCAGGCCCGGGGGCAGCATGCCCACCAGTCCGATCCTCCCGGCGACGAGCGGCGTCGACCGGTGCCGGCCGGTGGTCGCGCGACCGGGTCCCCGACGGCCGTTCCGGGTAAACGGCCGTGGCCCTGACGAGGGCGACTTTGCATGTTCATACGTTGCCCTGCATAATCAATCCATGTCCAAGGTCCTCACTTCCCTCCCGGCCGGCGAGCGCGTCGGCATCGCCTTCTCCGGCGGCCTCGACACCTCGGTCGCGGTCGCGTGGATGCGCGACAAGGGTGCCGTCCCGTGCACCTACACCGCCGACATCGGCCAGTACGACGAACCCGACATCGCGTCGGTGCCGGGCCGCGCCAAGAACTACGGCGCCGAGGTCGCGCGACTGGTCGACTGCCGCGCGGCACTCGTCGAGGAGGGCCTGGCCGCGCTCGCCTGCGGCGCGTTCCACATCCGCTCGGGCGGGCGGGCGTACTTCAACACCACGCCGCTCGGCCGCGCCGTCACCGGCACCCTGCTGGTCCGGGCGATGCTCGAGGACGACGTGCAGATCTGGGGCGACGGCTCGACGTTCAAGGGCAACGACATCGAGCGGTTCTACCGGTACGGCCTGCTGGCCAACCCGAATCTGCGGATCTACAAGCCGTGGCTGGACGCCGACTTCGTGACCGAGCTCGGCGGCCGCAAGGAGATGTCCGAGTGGCTGGTCGCCCACGACCTGCCCTACCGCGACAGCACGGAGAAGGCGTACTCCACCGACGCCAACATCTGGGGCGCCACCCACGAGGCGAAGACCCTGGAGCACCTGGACACCGGCGTGGAGACCGTCGAGCCGATCATGGGCGTGCGGTTCTGGGACCCGTCGGTCGAGATCGCCGCCGAGGACGTGACGATCGGTTTCGAGCAGGGTCGCCCGGTCACCATCAACGGCAAGGAGTTCGCCTCCGCCGTCGACCTGGTGATGGAGGCCAACGCCATCGGCGGCCGGCACGGCCTCGGCATGTCGGACCAGATCGAGAACCGGATCATCGAGGCCAAGAGCCGCGGCATCTACGAGGCACCGGGCATGGCGCTGCTGCACGCGGCGTACGAGCGGCTGGTCAACGCGATCCACAACGAGGACACCCTCGCCCACTACCACACCGAGGGCCGGCGCCTCGGCCGGCTGATGTACGAGGGCCGCTGGCTGGACCCGCAGGCGCTGATGGTGCGCGAGTCGCTCCAGCGCTGGGTCGGCGCGGCCGTCACCGGCAAGGTGACCCTGCGGCTGCGGCGCGGCGAGGACTACTCGATCCTCGACACCACGGGCCCGGCGTTCAGCTACCACCCGGACAAGCTGTCCATGGAGCGCACCGAGGACTCGGCGTTCGGTCCGGTGGACCGGATCGGCCAGCTCACCATGCGCAACCTGGACATCGCCGACTCCCGGGCCAAGCTGGAGCAGTACGCCGGGATCGGTCTCATCGGCACCGCCAACCCCGCCATCGGCGCGGCCCAGGCGGCCGCGACCGGCCTGATCGGCACCATGCCGGAGGGCGGCGCCGAGGCGATCGCCTCCCGCGGCGAGGTCTCCGGTGCGGACGAGCTGCTGGACCGCGCGGCGATGGAGGCCGGCACCGACTGACCGGGGCACCGCACCGGCTGAGGCGCGGGCCCGGTCCGCGCCTCAGCCGACGGAGTCCATGAAGTCCAGCATGCTGCGGTTGACCGGGTCCGCGTGGTCGATCCCCGGGCCGTGGCCCGTGCCGGGCACGATCTCGGCGCGGGCGCCCGGCACCAGCCGGGGCACCCGCTCGGCCTGCCGCCGCGGATGCACGAGCAGGCTGCGCTCGCCGAGCACCAGGTAGAGCGGGACCCGGACGGCGGACAGCTCGTCCTCGGTCAGCGGTACGGGCACCGGGCGGCGGATGCGGTAGGCACGGCCGGCCGCCCTGATCATCGCCCGCAGCTCCGGCACGACCAGGACCGGCTGGTCCAGCCAGGCCGCGAGCCGCGGCCGCAGCGCCCGGGGCGCGGAGGTCGCGAACAGGCTCGCGAAGATCCAGAGGAAGAAGCGCGGTCCCACCTTCTCCAGTCCGCCGGGGTCGAGCAGGGTGACCGACGCGAGCCGGCCCGGAGCGCGGTGCGCCTGGTTGAGGGCGAGCCAGCCGCCGTAGGAGCTGCCGACCAGGTGCACCCGGTCCAGTCCCAGCCCCGCGAGGGTCTGCGCCAGCCACCGCGCGGCATCCTCGGGCCGGTGGATCGGTGCCCGCTGGACACTGCGCCCGGGATCGCCCGGGGTGTCCACCGCGTAGACGGGGCGTTCGGCGCTGAGCGCGGGCGTGTTGGGGTACCACATGGCGGAGCAGGAACCCGCGCCGTGCACCAGGACGACCGGGGTGCGGGACGCGGCGGCGGGGTCGTCGGGGCCGTACCGGTAGACGTGCGTGGTGCCCGCGGCGGTCTCCACCCGGTGCTCGGCCAGCGCGGGCGCGCCCAGGGCGTAGACCGCGTCGCAGGCCGCGAAGTAGCGCTCACGTCGGGCATCGTCCGTGTAGCGGCCGACGGTCGGCCGCGGACGGGCTGTGGTCCGGGACACGGGCACCTCCGGGGTTCGTGTGCGTTGTGATACGACCGTACCAGCAAAATGGTACGGCTGTATCATTACCCGGCCCGCGGCGATGCGGCGGCGCAGACGACGAGCGACGAGCGGGAGAGACGGCGATGCCCAAGCACGTGGACCACGCGGAGCGGCGTGCCCAGATCGCCCGGGCCCTGGTCCGCGTCGCCGGGCGGGAGGGACTGCACGCGGTGGGGATGCGCGACGTGGCGGCCGAGGCGGGCGTGTCACTGCGGCTGGTGCAGTACTACTTCGAGACCAAGGAGAAGCTGCTGCTCTTCGGCCTCGAACAGCTCACCGAGCGGTTCCGGGAGCGGGTCGCCGCCCGGTTCGCGGCGGCCGGGCCGGACCCCGGGCCGCGGGCCGGCGTGGAGGCGCTGCTGATGGCGGCCCTGCCCACGGACGAGGAGAGCCGTACCTTCCACTACGTCTACACCTCGTACGCCGTGCTGGCCGTGCGGGACCGGGCGCTGGCCGCCCAGCCCTTCGTCAAGGACCCCGACGCGGCGGAGGACGCGCTCGCCGGGCTGCTGCGCCGGGCGCGCCAGGACGGTCTGCTCCGCCCGGACGTGGACCCCCGGCAGGAGGCGGCCGGTCTGCTCGCGATGTCCGCCGGGCTCGGCACGGGGGTGCTGGTCGGCCAGCGCAGCGCGGAGTCGGCGGCCGCCGTGCTGCGCCACCACCTGGACCTCGTCTTCGCGACGCCCTGAGGGCCCCGGCCCCGGGGCCGGCGAGTCAAGAGCGCGGTACCCGGTGCCGGATGCGGCGGCCGGTCGTTGTTGACACCGAGGGCCGGACGCCATGCCCGGCGGCCCCGGCCGTACCGCGACCGACTCGGAGTCCGATGATCGCCGACATGCCCCGGGGCGGCCCCGACGCGGCCCGCTGGGACCGCAGGTTCGAGACCGGCCGCGCGGAGTACATCGACCGGCCCGACACCCCCGAGCAGGGCCTGCGGGCGCTGCGCGGGCTGGACCGCTTCCACCGGCTGACCCGCGGCTACCGGTCCTTCTGCCGGCTGACCCTCGCGCAGGCCCGTGACGTCCCCGCGCCGGCCGTCCTCGAACTGGGCGCGGGACTGGGCCGGCTCACCCGTCATCTCGTCGACCGGCACCCCGCGGTCCGGGTCACCGTGAGCGACGTCGACCCCGGCGTGGTCGAGCTGATCCGCCGCGGACCGCTGGGCTCCCATCCCCGGGTGACGCCCGCGGTGCTGGACGCCACGTCGATCGAGGCCGCGGACGGCGCCTTCGACGTGGCGGTGCTGACCATGTCGCTGCACCACCTGCCGGCGCCGGGGGTGGTGGCCCTGCTGGCGGAGGGCACCCGCGTCGCACGGCGGCTGCTGATCATCGACGGCTGGCGCCACCCCGCCTATCTCGCCGTCGCGCCGCTGCTCTGGCTGACCGGCGGCCGGCCGCACCTGCACGACGGGCTGATCAGCCTGCGCAAGCTCTACAGCGCGAAGGCGCTGCACGCGCTGGCCGCCGCGGGCGCGCCGGCCGTGACGGTGCGCACGCGTTTCGCCCCGCCCGGATACCTGGTGGCGGTGGCCACCCGGGACCGGCCCACGCCGTCCGGTGCGCCCTCGGCACGAACGGGGTGACGGGGCCTCGTCCCGTGTGCCGTGCCGGCCTCGCGGCCGCTTCCCCGCCCCTCACCCCAGGACGGCTCCCATGACCTCCGTGGCCGCACCGGCCAAGGCGCTCTTCGCGTTCTCCCGCGGCACCCAGGCCACCTTGAGCGTCGCCCAGCCGCTGATCGCTGCGCTGCTCGCCGACGACCGTCCGGCGGCGCCGCGGCTCGCGGCCGCCGCGCTCGCCGCGTTCGCCGGTTTCTTCGCCGTCTTCGCCCTCAACGACGTGCTCGACATCGACATGGACCGGCGGCGCTTCGCGCAGCCGCGCCCCTACGAGGGGACCGACCTCGACAGTGTCGGCGGACGGCACCCGCTGGCCCAGGGCCGGCTGTCCCGGCGGGCGGCCCTCAGCTGGATCGGCGGCCTCGGTCTGGTCGCCGTCGTCATCACCGCGCTGCTCGGCCGGGTGTGCGTGGCACTGTTCGCCGTGGCCGTCCTGCTCCAGGTGCTCTACTGCCGGCCGGCCACCGTGACCCCGTACAAGTTCCTGGTCAGTGGTGTGATGGTGGCGGTGGGCGGCTCGGTCGGCTGGTTCGCGGTGTCCACCGTCGTCGACCCGCTGCGGCTGGGCCTGTTCATGGTGTGGATGGCCGCGTGGGAGATCGGCGGCCGCAACATCCCCAACGACCTCGCCGACCTCGACGAGGACCGCCACCTCGGCATCCGGACCCTGCCCGTGGTCCTCGGGCCCCGCGCCGGCGCCGCGGTGGCCTGCGTGTTCCTGCTCGTGGCCGGCGCGGCGAGCTGCGCCCTGGCCTGGGTGGCGCTGCCCTCCTTCGGCCCGCCGGGGCTGGTCGGCACGGTGCTGGTGACGGCCGCCACCGTGGTCCGGCCGGGTCTGGCCCTGCTGCGTCGCGCGCGGCCGCCGGTCGCCCTGGCGGTGTTCAACCAGGCGTCGTTCCAGCCCGTGGGGGTGCTGGCGGTCCTCGCCGTCGGGCTGGCCACCACCGGCTGACCCGGCCCGCCCGCGCGGGTGCCCGAAGAGGGCGACGGGGCGCTGAGGTTAAGGTCGGTGCCATGCGCCTCGCCCTCTTCGACCTGGACGGCACCCTGGTCGACCGCCGTGCCGCCTTCGCGGACGCGATAGCCGATCTGGTCCACGACCACGGCTACGGACCGGAGATCGAGCGGTGGCTGCGGACCGAACTCGCCGACACCGCCGACCGCGAGGACTTCGTCCGCCTGCGGGAGGTCTTCGGCGTCGGCGAGGACCCCGGCCATCTGTGGCGCGTCTACGTCGACCGGATGGCGTCCGCCGTCAGTTGCCGCCCCGCCGTCCTGGACAGTCTGGCCGCGCTGAAGGAGGCCGGCTGGAGCGTCGGCGTGGCCACCAACGGGGCCAGTGACATCCAGCGCGCCAAGGTAGCGGCCACGGGCCTCGCCGAACTGGTCGACGGCATCGCCGCCTCCGGCGACATCGACGTCCGCAAGCCGGACCCGCGGCTGTTCGAACTGGCCGCGGCCCGCTGCGGCACCCAGCTGTCCGCCGGTGACTGGATGACCGGGGACAACCCGGAGACCGACATCGCCGGCGGCACGGCGGCCGGTCTGTGTGCCATCTGGGTACGCGGCCGCCCCTGGCCGGACGGCCTGACCGCGCCCCACCACACCGTCGACGACGTCACCGAGGCCGTCGGCCATCTGCTCGCCCACGCCCAGGAGTAGCACCGTGTCCCACCAGCCCGTCGTAGGCATCCTCCACCCCGGCAGCATGGGTGCGGCCGTCGCCGCCTGCGCGGCGGCGGGCGCCGCCGCCGTCCTGTGGTGCACGGACGGACGCAGCCCGGCCAGCGCGCACCGCGCCGAACGGTTCGGCCTCCAGCCCGTGCCCACCCTGCGGGAACTGGCCGACCGCGCCGACATCGTGATCAGCCTGTGCCCGCCGGCCGCCGCCGAGGACCAGGCCCGCGAGATCGCCGGGCTCGGGTTCACCGGCGTGTACGTGGAGGCGAACGCCGTCAACCCGGAGCGCACGGCGCGGATCGCCGCCCTGTTCCCGCCGCCGGCCACCGTCGTGGACGGCGGGGTGATCGGCGCCCCGCCGGTGGGCGGCAGCCGGCCGGCGCTGTACCTGTCCGGGCCGGAACCCGAGACCACGGCGGTGGCCCGGCTGTTCGACGGCACCGCCGTGCGCGCCGAGGTGCTGGGACCCCGGATCGGACAGGCGTCGTCGCTGAAGCTCGCCTACGCCGGTTTCCAGAAGGTCAGCCGGGTGCTGGTCGGGCTGTCCTACGCGCTGGCCCACGAGCACGGCGTCGAGGGGGAACTGCGGGAGATCGCCCGCCGCCGCTCGGACACGTACCTGGCCGAGCCGGAGCAGGTGGCCTCGGCGGCGGCCCGGGCCTGGCGGTGGGGTCCGGAGATGGACGAGATCGCCGACACCCTCGAAGCGGCCGGGCTGCCGCCCCAGTTGCTGCGGGCGGCGGCCAGCACGCTGGAGCGGTGGCACGACAGCAAGGACGACGCCGGCCTCACCCTCACCGACGCGCTGGGCCGGCTCGCCGCGCCCGAGCGGACCCGGGACGCCCCGCCCGGGCCCCAGTAGCGACCACGGTGCGGTGCCGGTCACTCCGGCCCCTCGGGTCACCGGTGATTTCACCGATGGCACCCGCACCGCACGCCACGACGCTGGACCGGGTCAGGCACCCGCTCCCCCGCATCCTCGTCAGGAGGGTCCATGCGTCGTCGCTCCCCACGTCGGCTCCTCGGCGTGCTCGTGGCCGCCACCGCCGCGCTCACCCTGTTCTCCACGGCCTCCACGGCCTCGGCGGCCGGCACCGCGGCCCCGGCCGCGCCGGCCGCCGCCGCCCAGCCGCTGTCGACGAGCACCCCGGTCGTCTTCGTGCACGGCTACACCGGCAACGCCTCCAACTGGGTCACCGCCATGAGCGTCTTCCGCCTCAACGGCTGGTCCAGCTCGAACCTGTTCGCCTACGAGTACGACTCGTACGGCAACAACGTCACCAACGCGCAGGGCCTCGCCTCCTACGTCAACACCGTCAAGTCCCGTACCGGCGCGAGCAAGGTCGCGATCGTCAACCACTCGATGGGCGGCCTGGTCAGCCAGTACTACCTGAAGGTGCTGGGCGGCAACAGCAGCGTCAGCCACCTCGCCTCGATCGCCGGCGCCAACCACGGCACCACGTACGCCGGGGCCTGTCTGATCTACACGACCTGCCAGCAGATGTACCCGGGGTCCTCGTTCATAGGCCAGATCACCTCGGGCGACGAGACGCCGGGCGACACCGAGTACGCCACCTGGTACTCGGCGTGCGACGGCGTCATCCTCCCGTACACCAGCACCCGGCTGAGCGGCGCGACCAACAACAACGTGCTCTGCCAGACCCACATCGGCTACCTGGCCGACACGGTCGTCCTGGGCCAGATCGCGGACTTCATCGCCTCCTGACCCGTCGGACCGCGCACCGGCCCCGGCACCGTACCCGCCGGGGCCGGTTGGGTGTGTCCGGTTCAGCGCTCCTCCCGTTCCACCGGGAGCCACAGTTCGGCGTCGGCCTCGGCGCCGTCCGGGGACAGCCGGGTGCGCAGGATCTCGGGGCCGGGGCGGCTGCGGTACGGGTTGGCCGGGAACCACTGGGTGAACACGTCCCGCCACAGTTCCTGGACCGCCCGCGGCGCCGGTCCCGAGGTGGTGAACACCGCCCAGGTGCCGGCCGGGACGGGCAGTGCCGTGGTGCCCTCGGGGGCGGCGGCCGAGGTGATCACCCCGTGGTAGTAGTCGAGTTCGGTGCCCTCGGCCCGGCTCGGGTCGAGGTCGTCGCAGACCGCGACGGGGCCGTGCGGCTCCTGGTCGGACAGTTTCGCCAGGCTCTCCTTCAGCCCGGGGTCGATGCCGCGGACGAAGTCGATGATCGCCTGGTTGGGTCCCAGGTGCACCAGGGGCACCCGGGCCTTGAGGCCGACGACGGTGAAGTCCGGCCGGTCCACCACGCGGTAGCGCATGCTGCTGTTCCCTTCGACGGTGAGACGGAAGGACAGCCGGGGCTGGGAGACGAGCGCGGCACCGGCGCGCCGGGCCTCGCCCGGACCGACGCCGTGCATGGCGCGGAACGCCCGGGCGAACGCCTCGCCCGAGCCGTAGCCGTAGCGCACCGCGATCTCCAGCAGGGACGCCTGCCCGGCCAGCACCTCGGCGCCCGCGACGGTCAGCCGGCGGCGGCGTACGTACTCCGACAGCGGCATGCCCGCCAGCGCCGAGAACATCCGGCGCAGGTGGTACTCCGAGGTGGCGGCGGTACGGGCCAGCTCGGCCACGTCCACCTCCCCGTCGAGGCCGCGCTCGACGCTCTCCAGGGCCTGGTTGAGACGCTCCAGCACGTCCGGCCTCCTTCCTGTTGCGCGCTCCACGCTAGACAGCGGGCCCCGGGCCGGACCCGACATCCGGTGCCCGATCGGGTCGGGTGCGCGGCGGCCGAACGGAACGCAATAGTCCACACGGGGCACGTCATAGTCCACAGCACTCTCCCTACGCTCGCAGTGAGCCTCGGCAAGAGCCGGCCGCGAGGCCCTGGTGGTGCACCCCCGCAGCACGTCCCCACAGCACATCCCCCAGTACGTCCCCTCCCGGAAAACCCCCACGGACGGAGATCCACATGCGCAGGACGAGCGCACGGTTCACCCTGGCCGGAGCCACCGCGATCGCGGTTGTCATGGCCGTGACAGGTGTCGGTACGGCGAGCGGTTCCGCTCCGGCCGAGCCGCTGGCGGCGGCCGCCACCACTCCGGTCGGCTTCGGCGCGGCCACCACCGGCGGCGCCGGCGGCGGCACGGTCACCGTCACCAACGCCGCCGCCTTCATCTCGGCCGTACAGAGCAGTACCACCCAGACCGTGCGGGTCAACGGCACGATCTCGCTGTCGTCGATGACGAAGGTCGCCTCCAACAAGACCATCGTCGGCGTCGGCACCGCCGGGAAGATCACCGGCAGCGGCCTGAACGTGGCCAGCGTGAACAACGTCATCATCCAGAACCTGACGTTCACCGGGTCCAACGACGACGCGATCAACGTCCAGTACTCGACCAACGTCTGGCTCGACCACAACGACATCTCCGACGCCTACGACGGCGCGGTGGACATCAAGCGGGCCTCGACCAACATCACCGTGTCCTGGAACCGCACCCACGACCAGGACAAGAACATGCTGCTCGGCCACTCCGACGACAACTCCTCGGAGGACACCGGCAAGCTGAAGGTGACCTACGTCAACAACTGGTTCGACGGCACCAACCAGCGCAACCCGCGGGTCCGCTTCGGCAACCCGGTGCACGTGCTGAACAACTACTTCAGCGACATCGGCTCCTACGGCGTCGCCTCCACGGAGAACGCGGGCGTCCTGGTGGAGGCCAACTACTTCGAGAACACCGACGACCCGTACCACCTCGGCGAGGGCGACTCCGACGCGGGTTCGCTGGTGGCGAGGAACAACTACCTCACCGGCTCCGGTACCGGGCAGACCGGTGGCAGCGTGGCCTCGATCCCGTACAGCTACACCGCGCAGTCGGCGTCCTCCGTGAAGGCGACGGTGACCGCCGGGGCGGGCGTCGGCAAGATCTGACCCCGCGCACCACGAGCCGCACACCGCACCCGGGCGGGACCGGTGGCCCCCACGCCACCGGTCCCGCCCCCGTTCCAGGACATTCCGGGAACTCTCCAACGACCCTCCGATCTCCTCGCGTCACCCGTCTTGCCGGGTGCGACCGGCTCGTCTAGGTTCTCCACCCTGTCCGCCGGGGCCGACCGAGGGAGCGCCGATGGCCGCGGACCCGCACCGCACGGCGGACGGCGGCCCACGCCGGCCGCTCACCATCGGGCTGCTCACCGCCAACATCCACCTCGGCGTCGGCGCCACCCTGTGGTCCGGGGTCCGCGCCGCCGCCGAGCGCAACGACGTCGGTCTGGTCTGCTTCCCGGGCGGCGACCTGCGCGGCGGCGGCGTGCCGCGCAGCGCCCTGTACGAACTGGTCGGCCCGGCCCGGCTGGACGGCGTGGTCTGCTGGAGTTCCACCATCGGCCTGCCCTCCTCGGGGGCCAGGGCCCGGTCGCTGCTGCGGCGGCTGGCGCACCTGCCGGTGATCAGCCTCAACCAGCCGCTGGGCGACCAGGCGGACGTGCTGTCCGTGGACAGCCACGCGGGCATGCGCAAACTGGTCGGGCACCTGGTCGCCCGGCACGGCTGCCGGCGGCCGGCCTGCATCCGCGGCCCGGTCGCCAACCCGGTCTCCGAGGAGCGCTACCGCGCCTGCCTCGACGCGCTGCGCCACCACGGCATCGGCCTCGAACCCACGCACGTGTGCGCCGCGGTGGACTTCGACGCGGCGGGCGGCGCCTCGGCGATGCGGGTGCTGCTGGACGCGCGGGGGCTGCGGCCGGGGGTGGACTTCGACGCGGTGCTGGCGTGCAGCGACGTGCTGGCCGCCGACGCGCTGCGGCTGCTCACCGGGCGGGGCGTGCGGGTGCCGGAGGACGTGGCCGTGGTCGGCTTCAACGACTCGCCGGAGGCCCGGCTGGGCGACCCGCCGCTGACCTCGGTGGCGCTGCCGTTCGCGGAACTCGGCGCGCTGGCCGTGGACACGCTGGTGGCCCGGCTGCGCGGTACCAGGCCACCGGACCGTACGACCATCCCGGCCACCCTGGTCACGCGCCGCTCCTGCGGCTGCCCCTACCCGACGGCGCGGTACGCGGTGCGGCCGCGGGCGGTGGCCGGGGCGGCCGACGAGCCGCGGGGCTGGGCGGCACTGGACGCGGTGGCGCCGTCCGCCGGCACCCGGCTGGCGGCCGCCTTCCACGCGGACCTCGCGCCGGACGCGGCCGCGGGACCCGGCGGGGACGGCGCGGGCACCGGCCCCCGGACCCAGCACGCCGACCCTGCACCGGGCACCGCACGGGCCGCGGAGCCGGGCCCGGCGGAGTCAGGCCCGGCGGAGGACGGCGCGGGCGGTTTCCTGCCGCTGGTGGAGCGGCTGCTGCGGGGCCGGGCCCGGACCCAGGCCGAGGCCGAGCGCTGGCATCAGGCGCTGGAGCGGGCCCGGCTCGGCGTGGTCGATCCGCTCCCGGCGGAGTCGCGCGGCCCGGCGGAGGCGCTGTTCGGGCGGGCCCGGCTGATCGTCGCGGAACGGTCCCGGGCGCTGCTGGAGTACGGACGCTGGACCCAGGCCGGACGGGCCCGGCGGCTGCGGGAGTTCGGTACCGCGCTGACCACGGTGGTCGACCTCGGCGGCCTCTGCGACGTACTGGAGCGCCACCTCGCCCAGCCCGGCGTACCGGCCTGCCGGATCGTGCTGTACGAGCAGACCGCGCCCGGGGCGGCGGCGCCGGTGCGCGGCATCGCCCGGCCGCTGCTGACCCGGGCGGAGGGGCGGCGGCTCGGGCACACGGGGGTGCTGGACAGCGCGCCGTTCTCGGCCGCGCTGCTGCTGCCCGACAGCCTGATGCCGGGCGGCGGCCGGCGTTTCCGGCTGGTCCTGGAGCCGCTGCACATCGGCGAACAGCAGCTCGGTCTCGCCGTGTTCGACGCCACCGCCGGTGAGACCGCCGCCGACCAGGACGGAGCGCTCTACCGGGAACTGGGCGACCAGATCAGCGCGGCGCTGAAGGGCATCGGGCTGTTCGACGAGGTGCGCCGGGCCCGGGACGCGGCCGAGCAGGCGAACCGGTTCCAGACCCGGCTGCTCACCCATGTCGTCGCCGAACTGCGGGACCCGCTCGAGGCGATGCTCGCGCGCGGCGGCGGCGACCCGGCGGAGGTGCTCACCGAGGTGCACCGGGACGCCGCCCGGCTGCTGCACCTCAGCGCCAACCTCCTCGACCTCGCCCACTCGGAGGCCGGGGACCTGGTGCTGACCCGCCGGCTGCTCGATCCGCTGCCGCTGCTGCGGCGGGCCTGCGCCGAGGCCGCCGCCGGGCGCCGGCTCCCGGCGCGGCCGCGCTGGTCGGTCCAGCTGCCGGCCCGGCTGCCGTCGGTGCCGGCCGACGCCGCGCGGCTGCGGCAGATCCTCGGCAACGTGCTGACCGCCGCCGCGGACCGGGCCCGGGGCGGCCTGGTGGAGGTGGCGGCGCGCTGGTCGCCGGCCGGGCTGCGGGTGGTCGTCGCCGTGCCCTCGGCACCGGCCCCGGCCGGTGAGCCGCACCGGTTCGACGTCGGGCTGACCACGGCCCGCCGGCTGGCCATGATGCACGGCGGTTCGCTGCGCCCGGCCGGCGGGCCGGACCGCGTCGAGTACGTCCTGGAACTGCCCCTGCCCTCCCCCGACGGGCACGCGCACCGGCCACCGGCCGACACCGGCCCGCTGCTCGTCGTCACGCCGGGGGACGTCGCCGCGGACGTACGGCTCGCGGCCGGGCGGCACGGAGTACGGGCGCACCGGGCCGGCGGCGACGACCCCGTGCCGTTCCCGGCGGACCGCGGGCCCGGGGCGGTGGTGTGGGAGGCGCTGCCGGACCGGCCCGAGGAGTGGCGCGCCGTGCAGCGGCTGCACGACCATCCGGCCCTGCGGCACACGCCGTTCGTGCTCTTCGGCGCTCGCGGCACCGACCTGGGGGACGCGCTGCGGGCGCTGCGGCCGAGCGGGCTGGCCGAACCGGTGGTGGTGGCGGGCCGCACGCAGGAGTCCCGGGAGGAGCTGCGGCGGATCGCGGAGGCGGCGCTGCCGGACCGGCCGACCCGGGTGGTGGCCGACGCGGCGACCGTGCTCGCGCTGATCGCGGAGGAGACGCCCCGGCTGGTCGTCCTGGAGTCCTCCCTCGCCGACCTGCACGGCCTGGACGTGGTGGAACGGCTGCACGACGGGAGCGGCCGGGCGCTGTGCCCGGCGGTCGTCGCGGGCCACGAGGGGATCACGGCGGCCGACGCCCGGCGGGCCCGGCCGCATCCGGCGCTGCTCCTGCTCGACCTGGACGTGTTCGCGCCGCACGAGGCGGCGGCGCTGGTGCGGGGCCTGGCGGGCCGGGACGGCCGGCTGCCGCCGCGGGTGCGGGCCGTGCTGGACGAGGCGCTGGTCTATCTCTACGAGCACTACCGGCGGCCGGTCTCGCGGTGGCAGGTGGCGCAGGCCGCCGGGGTCAGCGAGGACCACCTCGGCAAGCTCTTCCACCGGCGCTACGGCCTGACGATGTGGGAGTACCTGACCCGGCTGCGGGTGCGCCGGGCGGCCGAACGGCTGCGGACCAGTGCGGACAGCGTGCAGAGCGTGGCCCGCGCGGTGGGGTTCCGCGACCGGTCGCACTTCAGCCGCGTGTTCCGCAGAGTGACGGGGGTGGCCCCGCAGTTCTACCGCGAGGAGAGCGTCCCGGACCCGGCCGGGGAGCCGGGTGTCCCGCGCCGGGTGCCGTGAGCGCCGGCCAGCGCGCGCCGCGGTGCCGGCTAGACCTCGGCCGGTACCGATTCGCCCCTGGGATCCCGGACTTCCCTGAAGGGTGTATTCCGCCACATGGCCGGATATGCCGTCTGCATGGGAGTGGACGACGCGTTCGTACGGGCGCTGCACGCGGCGGCCCAGTGGTTCCTGCTGGCGCTCGCCGTCCTGCTGACCGTCGCGGTGGTGCGCGGTCTGTCGGCGCTGGTGCACCGGCTGCGGGCCCGGGGACGGATCCTGCCGCTGATCCTGGTGCCGGACGGCGCGGAGCAGCAAGCCGACGGGGCGCGGCAGCCGTCGGCCTCGCTCGTCTCCCACCTCGCGGCGCATCTGACGGAACACGGCGGCGAGAGCATCCTGGCCCCCGGCAGTCCGTCCACGGCCACCGCCGACAGCCGCCCGCAGACCTCCGACCCGGCCCAGGGCTGGGTCGAGTCGGTGATCCGGATCGCCCTGTCCAGCCCGCCCGGTTACGCCGTGCACCTCGACGAACTGGAGCCCGGCGGGACGACCCGCCGGGTGTCGGTGCGCATCGTGCGGGTGCCGCGCAACCGCATCATCGCGGCCACCGTCATCGCCGAGGAGGACGAGGAGCGGCTGCTGGAGCGGATCGCCGTGCACTGCATGGCGAAGGTGCGCAGCCAGCCGGAGATGCTGCGGCGCATCCCGCGCTGGGAGCGGTGGGGGGCCGGTGAGGAGGCCCTCGCCCACTACCGCAAGGGCATGTACGAGCAGCGGACCCAGACCCGGGCCCGCGGCGGCGAGGAGGGCTTCGGCGGTGAGTACACGGAGGCCCTGCGCGCCTTCGACCAGGCGGTCAAGTTCGCGCCGGGCAATCTGCTGGTGCGGCACGGCCAGGCGGCGCTCATCGAGTTGATGCACGCGGACGACCCGGAGCAGTACCAGCGGGCCATCAAGATCTACCAGCGCTGTACGCGGCTGTGGTCGGAGCACATCGAGACGGCGTACCGGATGGCCATCGCCTACTCACGGGCCGCCCGTCCGCAGCCGCCCGATCCGCATCTCACGCCCGAGGAGGCGGAACGGCTGCGGGCGGCGATGGCGGTCCTGGCCCGGGAGCACCTGGCGGACATCTGCCGGCGGCTGCGGCTGGTCCCGCTGCTGCGCCGGTGGCTGCGCAGCAGCATTCCGGGCGGCCGGTCCAACAGCGGGGAGCGCCGCTACTGGGGGTCGTGGCTGCTGCCGCTCCCGCTGCCCGCCAGGCGCTCGCAGCGGCGCACCTTCCTCGGCGCGATCCGCATCGCGCTGGCCGCCCACGAGATCACCGAGATCCAGCGGGCCGGCGGCCCGAGCGGCTCCGCCGGGCAGCGGCGGGAGCGGCGCCGCGAGGTGAGCCGGGCGTTCGACCAGGTGGCCCGGGAGGTCCTGGTGCGCACCTGGTACCCGCGGCGCGGTACGGGTTTTCGCCGGCTGCTCTTCGACGACCACACCAGGCGGCGCTCGGCGCACGACACGGACCGGCACGGCGTGGTGGTGACCCGGGCCCGGGCCACGTCCCGGCACTGGGGTCCGGAGCGCAAGGGCGCGACCGGCTGGATGACCCACTACAACGCGGCCTGTTTCCTGGCGCTGGCCACCAAGCTGCCGCCGCAGAGCCTGCCGGAGGGCTATCCGCCCGAGCAGTGGCGGGAGGACTGCGGCCGCTCGGCCCTCAACCAGCTCGACCGCAGCATGCGGACCCACGACAGCACCCTGACCGGTGACTGGATCGCCCACGACCCGGATCTCGACGCCCTGTGGGGGCCCGGCGGCCCGGGCGCGGAGTGGGCCGAGTTCATGAATGTCGACCTGCCCGCGCGCAGGGCCTGACGCGCTCGGCGAAGAGCGGCGGGGGCGGCTGGGTGTCAGCCGGTCAGTGCGACGGTCGCGGAGGCGGTCCGGCCGCCGGCGGCGGCCGTCAGGGTGACCCGGCCCGGGCGCAGGGCCGTGAGGGTGTGGGTGGTCAGGTCGAGGACGGCCAGGGTGCGGCGGGCCGCGGTGGCCTTCCGCGCGTCGGCGGCCGAGTCGGCGACGGCCAGCCCCGGGGAGCCGGACCAGCTGACGCTGGCGGGGTGCCGCAGCGGGAAGCGGAGCCCGTACTCGCTGGTGACGCCGGTCGCCGAGACGACCGAGACGGCGCCGGTGGCCAGTTCGGCGGGGGCGGACAGTTCGATGGTGTCGATCAGCGGGTGGCTGTCGGCCTGGAGCCAGTCGCGGGTGGCCGGGCTGGGCAGGCCGGGCCGGACCCGGGCCGGGCGGGGGTCCACGGCGACGTGCATCCAGCCGAAGAAGCCGCCCTGGTCGGGTGAGCTGTAGGGGGTCTTGCCGACGGCCGGGGTGGTCACCGCGAGGACGCCGTCGGCGCGGGTGACGGACGCGGTGTGGGCATGGCCGGTGAACAGGGCGACGGGTTTGCCGGAGGTCTCCCGGAAGCCGGCCAGCCAGCGCTGGAGGAGGGCGGCGGAGAGCCGGTCGGAGAGCTGGGAGGAGCCGGCGCCGGACGGGTCGGTCAGCGGATGGTGGAAGGCGACGACGACCCCGGTGACCCGGGGGTCCGCGGCGGCCTTCGCCAACTCGGCCTCGAGCGCCGGGACCTGGTCCCAGTCCGAGGTGCGGATGTCCCCGGTGTGCGAGTCCAGCAGCACGAACCGGGTGCCCTTGTGGTCGAAGACCCGGCGGTTGGGGCGTCCGGTGGCGGCGTGGAAGGCGTCCAGGCCGCCGGTGGCCGACAGGCCGGCCTCGTGGTTGCCGGGGGTCCAGTACACCGGCAGGCCGGCGGGTACGTGGGCGCGCAGCAGGGCGTTGGCCAGGGCGAAGTCGGCCGGGCTGTTGTCGTCGACGAAGTCCCCGTTGACCAGGAGGAAGTCGGGGCCCGCGGCGACCGCCTGGGCCAGGGCCGCGGCCGCCTGGCGCGCGGCGAACGAGTCGGCGCCGGCGGCCGCGCCGAGGTGCAGATCGGACAGGACCGCGAAGGTCCACCGGCCGCGCGGCAGCCCGGACTGGCCGACCACGTAGGGGTCGGGCGGCGGCGGTCCGGCGCTCTCCGGCCGCTGTCCGACCTGCGCGGTGAGCGCGTCGAACTCCACCGCCCCCGCGTTCTTGTTGGTCTGCGAGGTCTCCGCGAGGTAGAGGCGCAGCAGGGTGACCGGTCCGGAGAAGCCGTCGGGCACCTCTCCGACCACGTGCCGCCAGCCCGTCCAGTCGACCGCGGTGGTGAAGGTGAAGGGCACGTTTGTGGTGCCCTGGGAGCGGAGCATGGCGCGCAGCCAGTGGCCGCGTCCGTCGCCGTTGACCCACAGCGCGAGCCGCTTGGTGCCGGCGGGCAGGGTGAGCGGGGCGCCGGCCACCGCGTAGGCCGCGGAGGTACTGGGCTGTCCGGTGAAGTCGTAGGCGAGGCGCAGGGCGTGGTTGCCGGGGCCGGCGCCGGGGCGGTCGGGGGCGGCCACGGCCTGGGCGGACGCGGTGCCGCGGGCGGCCGCGGCGGTCCAGGTCTCGGCCGGCTCGAACTCGGCCAGCGGTACGTCGGCCAGTCCGACCGTCACCGTGAGCCGGGCGGTGATCCCGTGCACGGTCGCGGTGAGGACGGTGGCCCGGCCGTCGGCCGCCGCGGCGCCGGTGACGGTGAGCCGGCCGTCGGCCGCCTCGGTCACGCCGATGACGGCCCGGTCGTAGTCCAGGGTGGCGTCGCGGGCGGCCACCGGGGCGTCGAAGCCGTCGGCGTCGTAGCCGGTCAGGCCGGTGCGGGCGGTGGTGCCGGGTTCGATGGTGAGGGCCCGGTCGGTGAAGGCGAGCCGGTGCAGCGGGCCGACGACGCGCAGCGGGTGCTCGCCGCGGGCGGCGCCGGCCCGGGCGGTCAGGGTGCCGGCGCCGGGCCGGGCGGCCCGGAAGACGCCGTCGTCGGCGCGGCCGAGGGAGCCGGGCCGGACCGTCCAGCCGATCCGGTGGCCGTCCGTGGCGGCCGGCGACCAGGTCTCGTCGTAGCCGGCGGCGGTGACGTGCAGGGTGAGGCCGGGGAGCACGCGGTCGGCGGCGGCGCGGACGTCCAGGCCGCGCAGCCTGCCCGAGCCCTCGGTGCCGAACAGGCCGACCGCGTTGGGTACGGGCCGTTCGGCGCCGTCGGAGGGGGTGTTGACGACGCCGGCCGCGTCGTCGCCGGGCCGCCGGGCGACCATCGCGGTGGAGCCGCCGCCGTCCAGCATGAACGCCTCGCTCGCGCCGAGCCGGACCAGCAGTTCGGCGGTGGCGTCGTAGCCGAGGCCGGCCGAGAAGTCGGCCGAGCCGTCGACGGCGACCAGCAGCAGCCGGTGGCCGCCGGCCGGCCAGCCGATGACCGTGCGCGGCTTGTGCGCGTCGTTGCCCTCGCTGGGCGGGAAGTCGACCGCCGCGCCGCCTCGGACCAGGACGGCGTTGCTGCCCAGCGCCATGCGCGGCGCGGCGGGCGAGTCGGTGCGCGGCGCGAAGGAGACGGTGACGGGGTCGCCCGGCCGGGCGGCGGCGAGCGGGCCCGCGGCGCTGCCCCGGCCGACGACGATCAGCCCGCCGTCCGGCACGGCGGTGTCGGTGAGCGCGCCCTCGACCCGGGTCACCTTGCCGTCGGCGACGACGAGTTCGGTGTACGGGCCGGTGCCGCCGATGGTGGTGCGCGGGCCCGGACCCCACAGCGGGGTGTACACGGTGAGTCCGTCGGCGGGCAGGGAGGGCGAGTTGAGGGCGGCCAGCGGGCGGGCGGTGCCGGCCACCGTGACCGTGCCCTCGATCATCAGGTCGGCCAGCCGCGCGACCCGGTCCGCGCCCACCGTCGCCACCGTGGTGGCCGTGGCGGTGCCCTTGCGCAGCCTGCCGTCCGCCACCTCGGGGCCGATCGCGGCGTCGGTCTCCGTGATGTCGAAGAAGTCGCCGTTGACGGCGGCGACCGCGCCGCGCGCACCGGCCAGCGCCGAGGGCGCGCGGGTCTCGCTGACCTTTCCGGCGAGCAGGTCGGCGGTGGCGTGGCGCAGGTCGGCGTTGAGGACGTGGACCCGGCTCCAGCCGGTGCGGCCGTAGGTGGCGAAGGTGGTCAGCACGATGCCGGGGGCCACCGGGCGGTCCACCCGGTCCACCTCGACGGACTCGCCGGGCACCGTGGTGCGGTAGGCGGGGGCCGGCGGGCCGGCGTCGGTGCCGTGGCGCGTACCGGTGCCGGTCGCCGGGCCGGTGGCGGTCATGGCGGGGGCGGCGTCGGCGACGCCGGGGGTGGTGGCGGTGAGGGCGGCGGCCACCGCGCCGGCCAGCAGGCCGCGGCGGCTCAGAACCATGGATCTCTCGGGGAGTTCATTCATGGACATGACGCTATGGAGCCACAACGGCGGCCGAGTGAACGGCGAGTTGAGGAAACGGCCCGGACGACAAGTCGGGTCACGCCTGTTGACTCCACGTCTCGCCGGCCGCACATTACTTATCGGTGTTACCTGTAGGTAACGCCCAGTTCGGCGCCACCGCGACCCTTCACCCGCCCGCCCGAGAAGAGGGACAGCCCATGCCGAAACGTATCTTCAGACGTGTCATGTCAGCGACAATAGCGTCCGCGGGTGCCCTGGCCCTGAGTGTCACGGGGGCCACCGCGCACGCCGCCGAGCCGCTGGACTACGTCGCCCTCGGCGACAGTTACAGCGCCGGCTCCGGTGTGCTGCCGGTGGACCTCAGCAACCTGCTGTGTCTGCGCTCCACCGCCAACTACCCGCATGTGCTCGCCTCCCGGACCGGTGCCCGCCTCAAGGACGTGACCTGCGGCGGCGCCCAGACCAGCCATTTCACGCAGGCCCAGTACCCGGGTGTGCCGCCGCAGGTGGACGCCCTGTCGGCCGGCACCGACCTGGTGACGCTGACGATCGGCGGCAACGACAACAGCACCTTCATCAACGCGGTGACCTCCTGCGGCACCGCGGGCGTGCTCAGCGGCGGCAAGGGCAGTCCCTGCAAGGACCAGTACGGCAGCTCGTTCGAGGACCAGATCGAGACGAACACCTATCCCGCGCTGAAGGCGGCGCTGAGCAGCGTCCGGGCCAAGGCGCCCGGGGCCCGGGTGGCGGCGCTGGGCTACCCCTGGATCATGCCCGCCGCCGCCGACCCGTCCTGCTTCGCGAAGCTGCCCATCGCCGAGGGCGACGTGCCCTATCTGCGCGGCATCCAGGCGCGGCTCAACGCGGCGGTCCGGCGCGCCGCGCAGGAGACCGGCGCGGTCTTCGTGGACTTCGCCCAGGTCTCCGAGGGACACGACGCGTGCGCGGCGGCCGGCACCCGGTGGATCGAGCCGCTGCTCTTCTCCTCGAACCTGGTTCCGGTGCACCCCAACGCGCTCGGGGAGCGGCGGATGGCCGAGCACGCCCTGGGCGTCCTGGGCCTCGGCTGACGGTCAGCCGCCGTCCGGCGCGGTGAGGTGGGCAGTGTCGCCCCAGCCGGCGGGCCGCAGCCGGCGGCCGTCGCCGCGCCAGTGCGAGACGGAGGCGTTGGGCACGGGCGGCACCCGGTCCGGCGCCTCGGCACCGATCCCCGCCAGTACGTGGCGCAGGGCGACGAGCACCGCGTCGTGCGCCACCAGCAGCACCCGGCGGCCGGCGGCGGCGCCGCTCAGCTCGGTGACGAACTGCCCCACCCGTACGGCGACATCGGTCAGGGCCTCCCCGCCGGGCGGCCGGTACCACCACTCCCCCACGCTCGCCCGGCGCTCGGCCTCCTCGGGCGCCCGGTCCCGCAGCACGGCCGGCGGCCAGAGTTCGTAGACCCCCATCTCCCGGTCCCGCAGCCGTTCGTCGACCACCACCGGCAGCGACCCGCCGTACGTCCCCGCGGCGCTCTCGGCCATCCCCGCCCAGGTCTGCCGCGCGCGGAGGTACGGCGAGCAGACCACCGCGTCGGGTCCGGTGCCCGGCTCCCGCGCGGCGAGCCAGCGGCCCAGCGCCCGGGCCTGGGCGGCGCCCGCGGCCGACAGCGGCACGTCACGGTCGCGGCCGGGCACCGGCCGGGCGTCCCGGCCCGCCCGCTCGGCCGCGGCGAAGGCCACGTTCGCGGTGCTCTCCCCGTGCCGCACGGCCCACAGCGCGCCGAGTGCGCACGGGGGTACGAGATCGGGGGCGGACGGCTCGGCGGGGCGCCCGGTCATACGGCCTCCTGTCGGTTCCTGGTGGCGCATCCTTCCAGAGCGGACGTTCGCACGCCGTGCCGCGGTCCGCCGGCCGGTCATCTCACCGATGCCGGCCCGGGCCGCCCGCCCCATGCTGCGGAGCATGGCATTCCTCAGCGTGGCGGGCGCCGTATCCCGCTTCATCGTGCTCAGGTCCCTGACCGTCCTGGTGGCGTTCACGGCGCTGCTGGCCTCGGTGGTACTGACCGCCGGTCCGGCGCGGGCGGGGACCGGCTTCCACGAAGTACCGAACTTCGGTAGCAATCCGGGCAATTTACGCATGTTCGCCTACGTCCCGCAGTCGGCGGTGTCCGGGGCCCCGGTCGTAGTCCTCTTCCACGGCTGCGGCGGCTCCGCCCAGGACCTGGACGTGACCACCGGCTGGCGCAAATACGCCGACACCTACGGTTTCACCCTCGTACTGCCGGAGCAGAAGGAGGAGAACGTCGGCTCCGGCGGCCTGGTGCCGCACAAGTGCTTCAGCGCGTGGAACCCCGTCGACCGCACCCACGACGGTCAGGGCGAGGCGCGTTCCGTGGTCCAGATGGTGGATCACATGAAGGAGAACTACGCCGCCGACGCCGCACAGGTCTACGTCTCGGGGTACTCCGGCGGCGGCGCCGCGACCAATGTCATGCTCGCCGCCCATCCCGACGTCTTCAAGGCGGGCGCCGTGTTCTTCGGCATGGCGTACGGGTGCGCGGACACCGAGGACGAGTACTTCAACACGGGCCTGTTCGCCCCCTGCCCGGGCCGCTTCAACACCCTCACGCCCCGGCAGTGGGGCGACAAGATACGGAGCGCCTACCCGGGGTACGGCGGCGTCCGGCCCCGGGTGCAGATCTGGCACGGCGGCTCCGATCCGCTGATCAACCGGAACTCGCTGGAGAAGCAGCGCGACGGCTGGACCGAGGTGCTCGGCCTGTCGCCGACGCCGGCGTCCACGTCGTTCCCGGCGCTCGGCGTCACCAAGCAGGTGTACGGCGGCGGGCAGGTCGAGACGTACCTCGTGAGCTCGATGGGGCACGAGGTGCCCGTCGATCCGGGCACCGGCATCGACAACTGCGGCACCGTGGGCCAGGGGCACGATTCGCTGTGCGGGGCGTACTACGCGGCGCAGTTCTTCGGCCTGGACGACTGAGGCCGCGCCCCGGCCGGCGGCAAGGAGGCGGCCCGCCGCGACGGGGGATGCGCGGCGGGCCTTCGATCAGTGTGGCACGAACGGCGGCGGGCGGGTTCGGTTCCCCTTGCCCTGGCCGGAAAACTCCGCCGGGCCGTCAGCCGTCCTCGGCGCGCAGGACACCGACCGGGCCCCGGGGGTCGGGGTCGCGGCCGGAACCGGCGTACCAGTGGGCGAACGCCGCGGCGCGCGGGCCCGGCCGGCCGAGGTGGCGGATTCGCTCCCGTCGCAGCCGGAGCAGGAACCGCGGGTCGGGGCCGGCCGCCTCGGGCAGGTGGAGGAGGGTGAGCAGCCGGTCGGAGAACTCCTGGGTCTGCCACGCCTCGGCGGCCCGTCGCCGCGCGTAGCCCGCCAGGTCGGCGCCGCTGCGGTCGCGGAGCCGGGCCAGCAGGCCGCGGGCCGCGTCGGCCGCGTCGGCGACGGCCAGGTTGAGTCCCTTGGCGCCGCTGGGGGTCAGGACGTGGGCGGCGTCGCCGGCCAGGAGGACCCGGCCGAGCCGGGCCCGGTCGCGGACCATGCCCCGCATCCGGAGCATGCCGACGTCCAGGATCTCCCCCACGGCCGGCAGGTCGTCCGCCACCGGGCCGCCGGTCCGGGTCCGGAACGCGGCCCGGATGCCGTCCGGGGTCCAGCGTCCGGCCCGATCCTCGCGGGGCACCTGGAGGTAGAGGCGGGCCCGGTCGCCGGTGCGCGGCATCAGCCCGGCGAACCCGTCGGCGTGCACGGCGTACAGCACCGCCTCGACCGGCCGGTCGACCGTGACCAGGGCGGTGAGCCAGTCGTAGGGGTAGCGGAAGGCCCGTGCCGTACCGGGTGCCAGGCTCTCGGCGAGGGTGTGGGGGCCGTCGCAGCAGAGCACGTAGTCGCAGACGACCTCCAGGCCGTCGCCGATCAGGCGCGGGCGGCCGGCGGTGTCCGTGACGGCGCGTACCGGGCGGCCGAAGCGGGGCGGGCAGCCCGCGGTCCGCGCCTGGGCGATCAGGTCGCGCACCAGGGCCTGCTGGGGGTAGACCCGGTGGGTGAACCCGCCGGACAGGGCGGCGTAGTCGATCCGGGTGCGGCGGCCCTCGCAGACCATGTCGCAGAAGCCGTGCCGCACGCCGTCCGCCAGCAGGCCGGCGGCCAGCCCGTGGTCCTGGAGGTACTCGGCGACGCGGTGCTCGATCAGGCCGGCCCTGGCCCGCGCTTCGACGTCCTGCCGGGAGTCCCGCTCCAGCAGGCAGACGTCCACTCCCGCGCGGGCCAGCACCGCGGCGGCCACCAGTCCGGCCGGGCCCGCGCCCACGATGCCGACCTGCGCCGACGCGCGCAGGGTCACCGTCACCGTGCCCGCTCCGGCAGCGGGCGGGGGTCGATCAGCGCGGGGTTGAAGATCTCCCGGACCACGCCCAGCGGCTTCGTCCCGTGCCGCAGCAGGCAGATCCGGTAGGCGGCGGGGGTGCCGGCCCCGGCGAGCGGCCAGGGGGTGCGGCCGATGTCGAGCAGCGAGCGGGGTCCCCGTACGCCCGCCCGGTGCAGTTCGGGTCCCAGCGGGCCGTCGCCCTTCAGGCACGCGGTGGCGCGCGCGTCCAGGTCCAGCCGCCCGACGACCACGTTGGCCGACCAGACCGTCCCCGCCGGGTCGACCAGGGTGCTGCCGCGGACCACCACGCGGCCGGAGCCGCCGAGTACGGCCGGCGCCATGGCGAGGGGCGTGTCCCGGTCGTCGCTCACCCGCCACTGCAGTGCCCCCACCCGCAGCGGGGCCCGGGCCCAGGCTTGCAGGGAGGTGGTGGTGAGGCCGTCGCCGGCGAGCAGCAGGCGCGTGGCCGGGCAGGCGAACCGGGCGATCGCGCCGGCGCTGTCCGGGCCGGCGAAGCCGGTGGTCCGCTCTGTCGTGGTCACTGTCACCGTACCGTTCCGCCCGCCGCAGTAACTGCGGAGCCTCGTTGCGGCCGTCGTCCCCGCGGGTGCCGCGCCCTTCACTCAACCGGCCCAGTCGGGTCACCGGTGCCGAGTGGGCGGGCTGTTCATCCCATCGGGCGGTTGCGTGGGGAAACGGGAACCTCGGCGGGCGGCTGCCGCAACGGGGGGCGCCGGGCCCGGCGTTCACTCGGCGTCGGACCAGGGGGCGGGTCCGGTGCCGTCCCGCCAGGCGTCCAGTTCCGCGCCGGTCACGCAGACTATGCCGCACTGGGCCGCGTAGGAGCGGGCGGGCGTGGTGAAGTCGCTGGTCGTGACGACGACCGCGAGGTCGGCCTGGTGGACGGTGAAACAGGTGCCGCCGAAGCGCTGCATGTCCTGCGAGCCGACCTTGTGGCCGTCGCCGTACCGCTTGCACTGGACGACCATCAGCCGCCCGTCGGCGGTGCGCGCCAGCACGTCCGCGCCCAAGTCGCCCGCACCACCGACGACTTCCACCTCGGGACAGCCGTCCCGGGCGCACAGACCGGCCACGGCGTGTTCGAAACCGTCGGGTTCCAGTTCGACGTAGTCGGCCTGGGCGGCCGTGACGGCCTCCTCCTCCGTGAGGTCGGCGGAATCGGTGAAGTCGGCGGAGTCGGTGAAGTCGGGGAGCGGAGCGGTGACTTCCGCCTCTGGGACGGACGCCGCCGCCTCCTCCAGGGCCAGGGCGGCGCGCCGGGCGTACCGCGCGGTGGCGCGGCGGCGCCGTTCGGAGCGGCCCAGCCACACCACCGCGACGCCGATCAGCACGAGTGCCGCGGCCCACGCCGGGCGCTGCCCGACGGTCCCTGCCGCGGTGCGGACCGCGAACCCGAGGAGACACAGGGCGACCGCGAGGAGCAGGAAGAACAGGGCGGTCGCGCGCAGGTCGAAGCGCCGCTCGCGCTCCGCGCGGCGAACGGGGCTGGTGGGTACGGTCATTGCGCTCCCCTCCACAGGGCGACGACGAAGATCACTTCACTCCTCGTGCCCAAGATCGACGCGCCTAAGATGACGCGCGTCAGGCGGAAGCCGAGACCGGAGAGCCCCGCCGCCCACCGAAGGGACGCCCGATGATCGAGACCGGTGCGGACGGCCGCAGCTGGCTGCTGTCCGGCCCGACCAGTTCCTACGCGCTGCGCCTGGACGACGAGGACCACCTGCTGCACCTGCACTGGGGGCCGCGGATCACCCTCGCGGACGTCGCCGCGCTCGCCGGAGTGCCGCTGCCCCAGTGGTCGTTCGAATCCCCGCTCGACGGCCGGGAGGAGTATCCGGTCGAGGGCGGCCGGCGGTTCGCCGAACCGGCCCTGATCGTACGCGGTCCGGACGCCCGCGGCACCGGGTGGGCCTTCGGATCGGCCCGGGTGGCGGGCGACGAACTGCGCCTCGCCTTCCGCGATCCGGTGACCGCCCTGTCCCTCACCCTGCACTACCGCCTGCGGGACGGACACGACGTCGTCGAGCGCTGGGCCACCGTCGCCAACACCTCGCCGGACACGCCCCTGGAGGTGCTGCGGGCCGACTCGGCGACCTGGACGCTGCCGGACCGCGGGTCCTGGCGGCTGTCCCAGCTGCACGGCCGCTGGGGCGCGGAGAGCCGGCTGACCCGGGTACCGGTCGGCCACGGCGCCCACACCATCGGCAGCCGGCGCGGGCACACCGGGCACGGACATCTGCCCTGGGTGGCGCTGGACGCCGACGGCGCGGCCGGCGAGGAGCACGGCGAGGTCTACAGCTGCGCCCTCGCCTGGTCGGGCAGTTGGCGGCTGGCCACCCGGCGGCTGCCCGACGGCACCGTGCAGGTGACCGGCGGCTGGGGGCACGACGACACCGGACTGTTCCGGCTCGCTCCGGGTGAGTCGCGTACCACGCCGGTGCTCGCGGGCGTCCGGTCCGCCGAGGGCTTCGGCGGGGCGAGTGCCGCCTGGCACGCCTGGCAGCTGGCGCATGTGATCCCGTCGGCCGCCCAGGACCGGCCGGTGCTCTACAACTCGTGGGAGGCGACCGGCTTCGAGGTGTCCGAGGCGCAGCAGCTGGCGCTGGCCCGGCGGGCCGCCGCGATCGGCACGGAGCTGTTCGTCGTCGACGACGGCTGGTTCGGGCGGCGCACCAGCGACCGGGCCGGGCTGGGCGACTGGCGCCCGAACCCGGACCGGTTCCCGCGCGGGCTCGCCCCGCTGGCCGAGGAGGTGCGCGCGCTGGGCATGCGGTTCGGCATCTGGGTGGAGCCGGAGATGGTCAACCCGGACAGCGACCTGTACCGGGCGCACCCCGAGTGGGCCCAGCACGTGCCCGGCCGGGTGCCCACCGAGTTCCGCAACCAGCTCGTCCTCAACCTGGCCCGCGCCGACGTGGCCGCCTTCGTCGAGGAGCAGGCGCACCGGCTGCTGGAGTCGGCGCCGATCGACTACGTCAAGTGGGACTTCAACCGTTCCTTCACCGACGCCGGCTGGCCCGGTGAGGCGTTCCCGGAACGGCTGTGGATCGATCACGTGGAGGCGCTGTACGGCATCCTGGACCGACTGCGGGCGGCCCACCCCGGGGTCGCCTTCGAGTCCTGCTCGGGCGGCGGCGGCCGGATCGACCTGGGCGTCCTCTCCCGTACCGACCAGGTGTGGACCTCGGACAACACCGACCCGGCGGACCGGCTGGCCATCCAGCACGGTTTCGGCCAGCTGCATCCGGCCCGGGTGATGGCGGCCTGGGTGACGGACAGCCCCAACGAGCAGATGAACGGGCGGGTCAGTCCGCTGCGGTTCCGGTTCGTCAGCGCGATGGCCGGGGTGCTCGGCGTCGGCGGCGACCTGACCCGCTGGAGCGCGGCCGAACTCGACGAGGCGCGGGCGTGGATCAGCCGCTACAAGGAGATCCGGCCGGTCGTCCAGCGCGGGCGGCTGCACCGGCTGCTGCCGCCGGACGGGGACGGTACGAGCGCCGTGCAGTACAGCCTGGGCGACGAGGTGGTGGTGCTCGCCTGGCTGCGGGCCCAGTCCTTCGGCCGGCCGTCGGCGCCGGTGCGGCTGCGCGGTCTGGACCCGGGCGCCGTATACGTCTGCCAGGACACGGGGCAGGTCCACCGCGCCGCGGTGCTGCGCCATCACGGCCTGCGCACGGGCCTGCGCGGCGACCTCGACGCCGCGGTGTTCCGCTTGCGGCGCGCGGCCTGACCGCGGCGGTTTTCGGCCACCGCCGGGTCCGCCGGTACGCCGTGACCGGCGGCGCGGCCGGGCGCGCCACCGGCCGGGGCGCGGAATACGGACAGGAGTCGCCGGCCGCTCCCTGTCCCGCCGGGTACGCGCTAGCTTGATCTTGCCGATCGAAACTCCGTTCGGCCGCCGTGTCGTGTGCACGGAACTGCCGTGTCGAACACGGGTGTTGACGGGTCAGGCGGGGGGCGAGAGGAGCCGGACGGTGACACAGGGGCAGGTACGGACACGGGATCCTTGGCGGCTGCTGCTGGTCGAGGACGACCGGGAACTGGTCGGCATGCTCTCCGGGATACTGCGCGACGACGGGTACCAGGTCGACGCCGCGACCGACGGTCAGCGGGGCCTGCACCTGGGGCTCACCCGGCAGTACGACGTGCTGGTGGTCGACCGGCGGCTGCCGGTCCTGGACGGCCTGGACCTGCTGGGCCGGCTGCGCTCGCGGGCGGTGCGCACGCCGGTGCTGATGCTGACCGCGCTGGGCACCGTGCACGACCGGGTGGACGGACTGGACGCCGGCGCCGACGACTACCTGGTCAAGCCGTTCGACCTGGACGAGCTCGGGGCCCGGCTCAGAGCCCTGTGCCGGCGGGCGCTCGACGTCACCGACGTGCTGCGGATCGGCTCCGGCCGGCTGCACGTCGGCCCGCGCGAGGTCGAACTGCCGGACGGGGAGCGGGTCGCCCTGGCGGCCCGGGAGTTCGCGCTGCTGTGGGCGCTGGCCTCCCGCCCGGACACCGTGTACTCGCGGTCGGAACTGCGCCGGATGGTGTTCCAGGAGGCGCCCGCGTCGTCCATCGTCGACACCTACGTCTACTACCTGCGCCGCAAGCTCGGCCGCCAGGTGGTGCGCACGGTCCGCGGCCTGGGCTACCGGCTGGGGGCGCTGTGAGGCCCTCGGAGCACGCGGAGTCGGCGGCGGTGGGCCGGGCCCGGCTGCGGATCGCCGTGATCACCGGCCTGATCATCACGCTGCTGGTGACGGTCGTCGGCGTGGTCGCGGACACGGTGATGACCCGGGCGCAGAGCGACCAGGTGTGGCGGGAGCTGCGGTACGGCGCCTCGCGCGGCGACCTGTCGAGCCCGCCGGTGTGCACCTGGCTGTACGCGCACGGCGCGACGCCGCTGGCCAACGCGCCGGCCGGGTTCCCGGTGCGGGCCGATCTGGACCGGGTGGTCGCGACCGGCGACACGGTGGAGCGCACGGTGCGCCGGGCCGACACGGTGTACCTGGTGCGCACCCAGATCAGGGCGGACGGGCCGGTGGTGCAGGCGGTGTTCGACATGCGCTTCCAGCTCGCCGACCGCCGGCACCTGTGGTACGCGCTGGGGGTCGCGGAGGCGGTGGGGCTGATCGCCGCGGCCCTGACGGGGCTGGTCCTCGGCCGGCTGTCGGTGGCGCCGCTGGCCGAGGCGCTGGCGCGGCAGCGCCGGTTCGTCACGGACGCCAGCCATGAGCTGCGCACCCCGGTCACGCTGGTGTACACCCGGGCGCAGGTGCTGGCCCGGCAGGCGAAGGCGGCTCAGCTGCCGGCGACGCACCGCGACGGGCTGACCCGGCTGGTCGGTTCGGTGGGCCGGCTCGGCGAGGTCCTGGACGACCTGCTGCTGTCCGCGAGTCTCACGGCGGGCCCGGCCCGGCCGGCCGAGCGGGTGCCGGTCGATCTGACGGCGCTGGCCCGGTCGGTGGTCGACGAGGAGGCGGAACGGATCCGGGACAGCGGCCTGACCGTGACCGTGGGCGGGGCGCGCCGCACCCTGTTCGTCGGCGGCATCGAGTCGGCGCTGCGCCGCGCGGTCGGCGAGCTGCTGTCCAACGCCATCCGCCACACCCCGGCGGGCGGGCGGATCGAGGTGACGCTCACCCGCTCGGGCTCGACCGTGGAGCTGACGGTCTCCGACACCGGGCCGGGCTTCGAAGCCGCCGAGGCGGAGCGGCTGTTCGAGCGGTTCCACCGGGCCGGGGACGGCGGCCGGTACGGGCTGGGGCTGGCGCTGCTGCGGGAGGTGGTCACCGGGCACGGCGGCACGGTCGCCGCGGCGGGCCGGCCCGGACGCGGCGCCCGGTTCACCATCCGTCTGCCGGAGTGCGCTCCCCCGCCGGCCCGGGTCCCGGCGTCCGCGGTCGCGGCGGGACACGGGTGAGCGGCGGGCAAGTGGTGGCCCGCGCGTCCCTGCCCGCCGGACGGTCCCGGACGACCGGGACAGCCGGGACAGCCGGGACAGCCGGGACAGCCGGGACAGCCGGGACAGCCGGAGCGACTGGAGCGACTGGAGCGACTGGAGCGACTGGAGCGACGGCCGGAACGATCCACGGCGGCCGGAAGGCGCCACCGGCCACCCACCGGCCACCCACCGGCCACCCGCCCGGACCCGGCGTCCGCGGTCCCGGCCGGGCACGCTGAGCGGCGGCCGGCCGCCAGCCGCGCACGGCGGCTCACATCGGCTCACGGCAGCTCACGGGTTAGCAGCACCCGCGCCGCGGCCCGCACGTCCGTGTCCAGCGGGCGGTCCGGATCGACCGGCGGGACCGTCTTCGCGAGGGCGTCCAGGAGTTCGCCGCACCGGGGCGCGGTGGGCCGGCGGGCGCCGACGTGGACGGCCTGGCGCAGGCCGAGCCCGAGCGAGCCGCACAGCAGACCGAGCAGTTCGGCCATGTCGTAGGAGCGCAGGGCGGCCTGGGTGCCGAACGGGACGACATCCTGGTTGTGCAGGTTGGTCGGCAGGCTCTGCATGGCGGCCGGGGCGGCGTTGCGCCGGATCTCCGCGACGAACGCGGTGGTCGCCAACTGCACGCCCTGGAGGCCGTGCTGGGCGCCGGGCACGGTGGCGAGCATGGGCGGCAGGCCGCCGTTGCGGGCCGGGTCCACCAGCAGGTCCAGTTGGCGTTCGGCGAGGTTGCCGAGCTGGGCGGTGACGGAGGCGAGCAGGTCGGCGGCGAACGCGGCGGGCTGGCCGAAGAAGTTGCCGCCGTGCACCACCCGCGCCGCGCCGTCCGCTCCGTCACCGTCGGCGTCACCGTCACCGTCGCCGTCGCCGTCGGGGAAGAACAGCGGGTTGTCGCTGATCCCGCCGAGGTCGGCGGCGACCACGCCGTCGACGTAGGCGAGGGCGTCCTCGGCCGCGCCGAGCAGTTGCGGGGCGCAGCGCAGGCTGTACGGCTCCTGGAGCGGCCGGGTGCCGGCGGGCACCACGCCGGTCAGCAGGTGCCGCATCCGGGTGCCGACGGCCGCCGCGCCGGGGTGGCCGTAGGCGCGCAGCAGGCCGGCGTCGAGGAAGCCGGGGTCGCAGCCGAGGAGGTCGGCGAGCAGGCAGGTCAGGTCGGTGAGCGCGCGGTGCGCGGCGCGGACTGTGTCGCGGGCCAGGGCGAGGGCGGCGGTGGTGACGGAGGTGCCGTTGACCAGGGCCAGCGCGTCGCGGCCGTCCAGGGCGAGCGGGGTCAGTCCGGCGGCGGTCAGCGCGTCGGCGGCGGGCAGCCTGCGGCCGTCCAGATGGGCGTGGCCCCGGCCGCGCAGCGCCTGGGTGGCGTAGGCGAGCGGGATCAGGTCGCCGCTGGCGCCGACGGAGCCGTAGCGCGGGACGGCGGGCGCGAAGGTGGTGGCGAACATCGCGGCGAGCCGGTCGACGACCTCGGCGGACACCCCGGAGTACCCCTGGGCCAGCGACCAGGTGCGCACCAGCAGCGCGGCGCGGGTGATGTCGTACGGCAGGTCCGGGCCCTGCCCCGCGCCGAGGTGGGCCAGCGTGTTGTCGCACTGGTCGGCCTCGTCGGCGCGGCCCGGGAAGCCGACGAGGGCGCCGAAGCCGGTGGTGGCGCCGTAGACCGGGCCGCCCTGCCGCAGGGCACGGAAGCGGCGCCGGCCGCGCTCGACGCGGACCCGGGCCGGGCCGTCCACGACGACGGTGAGCGGAGCCGCCGCGCGGCGCAGGGCGGCGGCGTCCAGGGGGCCGGTGAGCGGGACGGATTCCGCGGTGGTCAGCACGGACCGAAAACCTAGGCGGGCAATCTCAGAGCCCTCTGAAATGAGCTGGATAGCTTCCGGGCCATGGCGCACGACTACCTGATCATCGGAGCGGGGCCCGCGGGACTGCAACTCGCCGCCGCCCTGGAACGTGACGGTGCGGACTACGTCGTCCTGGAACGCGGCAGCGGTCCCGGCACGTTCTTCGAGCGGTTTCCCCGGCACCGCACCCTCATCTCGACCAACAAGGTGCACACCGGTTACGACGATCCGGAGCTGCGGCTGCGGATGGACTGGAACTCGCTCCTGAGCGACGATCCCGAGCTGCTGTTCACCCGGTACAGCGCACGCTACTTCCCGCCGGCCGACGAGATGGTCCGCTATCTGACGGACTTCGCCGCCCGCACCGGGGTGCGTGTGCGGTACGGCACCGAGGTGGCGCGGATCTCCCGGGACCCGGACGGCTTCACCGTGGCGGACGGGGGCGGCGGGACCTGGCGGGCGCGGCGGGTGGTGGTCGCCACCGGAGTGTCCCGGCCAAACGTGCCGGACCTCCCCGGTGTCGAACTGGCCGAGCGGTACGACTCGTTCGACCCCGACCCGGAGTCCTTCACCGACCAGCGGGTGCTGATCATCGGACGGGGCAACTCGGCCTTCGAGACCGCCGACAGCCTGATGGAGCACGCGGCCGTCATCCACGTGGTCGGTTCGGGTTCGCTGCCGCTGGCCTGGCGCACGCACTACGTCGGGCATCTGCGGGCGGTGAACAACAACTTCCTCGACAGCTACCAGCTCAAGTCGCAGAACGCGCTGCTCGACGGCCGGGTGCTGTCGATCCGGCGGGCGGCGGACGGTTTCCATGTGCCGGTCGCCTTCGAGCGGGCCGACGACGTGGTCAAGGAGATCCGCTACGACCGGGTGATCGTCGCCACCGGCTTCCGGCTCGACACCTCGGTCTTCGACGAGAGCTGCGTCCCGGACCTGACGGTGAACGGCCGGTTCCCGGCGCTGTCGGCCGTCGGCGAGTCGGTCAACGTGCCCGGTCTGTACTTCGCCGGGACGCTGATGCAGGGCCGGGACTTCAAGAAGGCCACCACCGGCTTCATCCACGGCTTCCGCTACACGGTCCGCGCCCTGCACCGGGCGCTGCGCCGGCGCTACGACGGCGAGCCCTGGCCGGCGACCGGGCTGGGCACCGACCCGGAGCGGGCCGTCGAGGAGATCATCACCCGGGTCAACCGGTCCTCCGCGCTGTGGCAGCAGTTCGGCGTCCTCGGTGACGTCCTGCTGCTCGCCCCGGACGGCACCTGGCGGTACGCCGAGGAGGTCCCGGTCGGCCATGTGCCGGACGCGGTGGCCGCCGGGGATCTGGGGGAAGCGGCGGCGTACGCGGTGATCACCCTGGAGTACGGGGAGCACCACGACCGGGTCGACCCCTTCGACGTCACGGCGGGCCGCAAGTCCCAGCAGGACGTGGCGGGTCTGGACGGCCGGTATCTGCATCCCGTCGTGCGCTGGTACCGGGACGGCGCGTTCGTCGACGCGTACCACCTCACGGAGAACCTGGAGAACGAGTGGGACAGCGAGAAGTTCCACCGCGCCCCGCTGCGGGCGTTTCTGCGGGACCGGTGCGATCCGGCCGCCCCGGTGGCGCCGTGATCCTTGGCGGCCTGCACGACAAGGCGCGGCAGTCGCTGGATCCCGCCCACTACGACTACGTGGCGGGCGGGGCGGGCGAGGAACGTGTCCTCGCCGACAACGAGTCGGCCTTCGACCGGTACGCCCTGCTGCCCCGGGTGCTGCGCGGCGGCGCGGAGCGGGACACCGCCGTGGATCTGCCGGGGGCCCCGCGGTCGTCGCCGGTGCTCGTGGCGCCGACCGCGTTCCACCGGCTGCTGCATCCGGACGGCGAGCGGGCCACCGCCCGGGCCGCCGCGGCCGAGGGCGCGGTCCTGGTGACCGGGACGGCCTCGACCACGGCGGTCGCCGAGGTCACCGCGGCGGCCGGGGCCGGGCCGGTGTGGTTCCAGCTGTACCCGCACCCGCGCCGCGAGGTCGTCCGGGCCCTGGCCGGGCGGGCCGAGGCGGCCGGCTGCACGGCGCTGGTGGTGACGGTCGACTCCCCCGTCTTCGGCCGGCACACCCGGGACCTGCGGCACGGCTTCACCGACCTGCCGCCGGGCTACGCGGCGGAGAACATGCGCGGCCTGCCCGGCGCCCCGCCCGGCGCGCTCACCGACATCCCGATGTCCCCGGCGGTGTCCTGGCAGGACCTCGACGACCTCGTCCGGCACACCGCGCTGCCCGTGCTGCTCAAGGGTGTGCTGCACCCGGCCGACGCCCGGCTGGCCGTGGCGCACGGCGCGGCCGGGGTGGTCGTCTCCAACCACGGGGGCCGGCAGTCGGACGCCGTCCCGGCGGCCCTGGACTGTCTGCCCTCGGTCGTCGCGGCCGTGGCGGGCCGGGTGCCGGTGCTGCTGGACGGCGGCGTCCGCCGGGGCAGCGACATCGCCGTGGCGCTCGCGCTGGGCGCGACGGCGGTCGGCGTGGGCCGCCCGGTGGTGTGGGGGCTGGCCGCCGAGGGCGAGGCCGGGGTGCGGCGGGTGCTGGCGGGGCTGCGCGACGAGTACGACCACACCCTCGCGCTGTGCGGCGGGCGCCGGAACACCGATCTGACGAAGGACATGGTCGTCCGGAGGGGCGGGACGTGGTGAACAGCGGGCCGAAGCGGGCCCCGGACCGGTCCTGGTGGCTGCCGCGGAGCGTGGTGGCGCTGCGGGTGCGGATCTTCGAGAAGGCCAACGGCGACCGGGCGCTGACCCTGCCCGACGCGCGGTACGGACCGGAGGTGTTCGAGCGGGTCTACGCCCACCCGGCGGCCGGCGGCCGCAGTGCCGGGGCCGGACTGTCCGACCTGTTCTGGTACTGGCTGGCGCCCGGTCCTGAGGTGCACCAGGAGCACCTGGAGGCCGGCGAGCGCTACGAGGAGGTGGCCGCGACGACGCGGCGCATCCTGGCCGGCGGCTCGGGGGCCCTCGCGGCGGCGGCCGGCCGGGCCGTCGGCGGCGTGCTGGACACGCTGCCCGACGACCGGATCAGCCTGGTACGGCTGCGGGACCTGGTGATGCCCGCCTGGGCCGAGTTCGCTTACGAACTGGTGTTCAAGGAGCCGTGTCCGCCGCGGGCCCGGGACCTGATCACCGCGCACGCCGACGACGTGATCAGCGCCCTGAAGTGCACCGGGCTGCGGCATCCGCGCCGCCGGGCACGGCTGACGGCGTATCTGCGCGAGCGGATCGCGGCCGGTGACGTGCCGCACCGGCTGCCCGCCGCCCTGTCGCTGCCGGAACAGGCGCACTACCTCCAGGGCACCTTCTTCAACACGGCCGTGGTGCAGCTCTCCGAGGCGACCGCGCACGTGCTGCTGGCCCTGGCCCGCCACCCCGGGGTGCAGCACCGGCTGTGGGCGGACCCCGGCGACGACCGGTACCTCACCCACGTACTCGACGAGACCATGCGGCTGTACCCGCTGTTCGGCATCGCGCACCGCATCACCACCGGCGAGATCCCGCTCGACGCGCGGACCGTGCTGCCGGCCGGTTCGGTGGTGTGCTTCAGCTATCCCGACTACCACGCCACCGGCTACGACCGTCCGACGGAGTTCGACCCGGACCGCTGGACGTCGCTGTCCGGCAAGGACGCCCACCACATCCCGTTCGGGGTGGCGGCCAACCGGCCCTGTCCCGCGTGGCGGCTGTCGCCGCTGGTGCTGCGGGCCGCGGTGCGGGAGGTACTGCGCCGCTACCGGCTCGACTCCACGGCCTCGCACACCCGGTCCAACCCGCACCGCGCGCCCTGTCTGCTGATCCCGCGCGGCCTGGACGCCGGGCCCCGGCTGGCGGTGCTGCGCGGGTTCGTACGGGCGCGGGACCGGGCGGAGGACGTCACCCGGGCCGTGCGGCAGCTGGTGCTGGGCACGGTCATGGTGCTGCACGCCCGGCGGCTGCGACTGGCCGGCCGCTATTTCGAGGAGCATCCGGCCGGGCGCTGCCCGGTCGCCCACCCGGAAGGAAACAGCAGATGAGCGCCACGGATCTGGCCCCCGCGTTCTTCCTCGCCGTCGTGGTCATCCTGATCGTCTGCCGGGCGGTGAGCCGGCTGCTGCAACTGGTCGGCCAGCCCCCGGTGGTCGGCGAGATGCTGGCCGGGGTGGTGCTGGGCCCCTCCGTGCTCGGCGCCCTGCTGCCCGGCGTGGAGTCGGGTCTCTTCCCGCAGGACCTGCGGCCGGTCCTCTACGTGGTGGGGCAGATCGGCCTGGTCGCCTTCATGTTCCACGTCGGCTGGGACTTCCGGGTGGACCGGCTGCGCGGGGTGGCCCGGCCCGCCGCGCTGGTCTCGGCGGCCGGGGTGGTGGTGCCGGTGCTGCTCGGCGTGCTGCTGATCGTGCTGGCCGGTGAGCGGACCGGCGCGATGGCCCCGGACGTGTCGCTGACGGTGTCGGCCCTGTTCGTCGGGGTCGCGCTGGCGGTGACGGCGTTCCCGATGCTGGCCCGGATCATCGCCGAGCAGAAACTGGCCGGCACCCGGCACGGATCGCTGTCGCTCGGCGCGGGCGCGGTCGACGACGCGGTCGCCTGGATCCTGCTGGCGGGCGTGTTCAGCATCGCCGGCGGCAGCGCCGGGCTGGTGTCGCTGGCCGTGGCCGGCGGATTCGGGCTCATCGTGATCCTGGCGGTGCTGGTCCGGCTGCGCGGCCGCACCGTGCTGCTCGCCGAGCGGGCGGCGCCGGAGAACCTGCTCCTGGTGCTGGTCGGCGTGTTGTTCCTGGTCGCCTGGTACGCGGACGAGATCGGGCTGTACGCGGTGTTCGGGGCGTTCAGCCTCGGCCTGGTCTTCCCGCGCTCGCCCGAGCTGGACCGCTCGGTGGAGACGATCGAACCGGTGGGCCGGGTGTTCCTGCCGCTGTTCTTCACCTACTCGGGACTGAACACGGACTTCACCCTGCTGGGCTCGGGCCCGGTGCTGCTGTTCACGGCCGGCTGCGTGCTGGTCGCGATCGCCGGGAAGTTCGGTGCCTGCTGGCTGGCCGCCCGGGCCTCCGGGGAGCCGAACCGGGTGGCGCTGCGGGTCGGGGCGCTGATGAACGCGCGGGGTCTGATGCAGCTGATCGCGCTCAACCTCGGCCTCGCGGCGGGCATCGTGACGCAGGCGATGTTCAGCGCGCTGGTGGTGGTGGCCATCGTCACCACTGTGATGGCGACGCCGCTGCTGGCGCTGATCGACCGGCGGGAGCGGGGCCGCGGGGAACGAGACGGCGACGGCCGTCCGCGGCCGGCGGCCGTCGTGGCCGAGAGTCACTGAACGCACGCGGCGAAGGCCCGGCCCCCTGGGGGGCCGGGCCCTTCCGTCCGCCGCCGCCTTGTCATCCCCGGCCGGCGAGCCGCCGCTTGTCGGGCTTGCCCGCCGGGGTGAGCGGCACCTCGTCGATGAGGGTGAGCCGGGTCGGCGCGCACGCCTCGCCCAGCCGTGCCGCCACCAGCTCCCGCAGTTCGCCGAGGCCGGGTCCGGGCCCGTCGGCGGGGACCACGAAGGCATGCACGGTCTCCCCGGTGCTGTCGTCGGGGACGGCGGTGACATACGCCTCGGCGACCGCCGGGTGGGTGGCCAGCAGCCGCTCCACCGGGCCGGCGTAGTACACGTTGGCGTTGACGATGATCACGTCGCGGGCCCGGCCGGTGAGCCACAGCCGTCCCTCGTCGTCGAGCCGGCCCAGGTCGCGGGTGCGGACCCAGCCGTCCGGGGTGAACACCTCGGCGGTCAGCTCGGGTTCGCGCCAGTAGCCGCTGCTCTGCGCCGGGGTGCGGACGAAGAGCTCGCTCTCGGTGCCGGGCGGGGCGGGGCGGCCGTCGGCGTCCCGGACCTCCAGGTCGACGGGCGGGACGCCCAGCGAACCGGGCTCGTCGGCGGGGGTGGCCATGGAGATCATGCCGGTCTCGGTCTGGCCGTAGCCGTGGAAGACGACCGGCCCGAGCACCTCGGCGGCCTCCCGCAGCCGCCCCGGTTCCAGCGGCGACCCGGAGACCATCAGCGCGCGCAGCGAGCCGAGGTCCACGGGTGCCTCCCGCTGGCCGGCCACCAGCTTGGCCAGCCGGGCGACGGTGATGACGCTCGCGGTGGCCCGGTGCCGGACGAAGGCGTCGGGGAAGGCGGGCGGGTCGGCGGTGACCAGGGTGCCGCCGGCCGCCAGGGAGAGCAGGCCGTACTCCATCATGACCTGGCTCGCCAGGGTGCCGAAGACCAGGAACCGGTCGAGGCGCCCGGCGAGTTCCCGGACCGCGGGCGGCCAGGCGTCGGGCTTCAGCGTCCAGGCCGCGGTCATCGCCGCGTAGCTCTGGGCGCAGGCCTTGGGCAGGCCGGTGCTGCCGCTGGTGTGCAGCAGCCGGGCGACGTCCCCGGGTCGGGCGGTGACCCGGGGCCGGACGCCGTCGTCCGGCGCCGACAGCAGGTCGTCGAGGGCGAGGACGGTCCCGGACGACGGGGTGTCCGGCGCGTCGGTGATCCGGTGGGTGACGTCGGTGAGGAGGTGGTCGCGCTGACGGTCGGTCAGGCCCGGCCGTACGCCGACCACGCGGGCGCCGACGGCATGGGCGGCGACGACCGCGGCGAACGCCTCGGGGCTGACGCCCAGCAGCAGCGCGACCCCGTCACCGGGACCGACGCCGCGCTGTCGCAGGCCGCTGGTCACGCGCCGTACCGACGCGAGGAGTTGGGCTCCGGTGACGGCCCGGTCCAGGTGCTCGAAGACCACGCGGTCGCCCGCCGCGTCGAGGAGGTCCAGTACGCAGCCGGGAAACTGCTCAGTCAAGGCACGCCTTCACGAACGAGGTCAGCGGCTGCTGGTGGACGGCCGGGATGTCCCAGTCGTTCTCCAGGTTCTCCGCGAGGTGGTGGGTGCCGTCCAGGACGCCGTCGCGGTAGTGGCGGACGACGGGGTGCAGGTAGACGGAGTCGGCGGCGTGCTCGACGTCGTTCTCGACGACGCGCGGGACGCTGACGTCGAACGGGTCGACGTCGTCGTGGCCGGGCCCGTACTCCAGGTCGACGGTGAACCGGTGCGCGGCGGCGCCGAGACCGCCGTCACTGACGTGGGCGAGCGGGACCTCTTCCTGGTACCGGGCCTCGTCGCCGTCCACGGTGACCACGTCGCCGAGGAACCCGAACTGCTGCCACAGTCCGGAGGAGCGGTTGACGCGGGCGACGAGGGCGTCGGCGACGGCCTCCGGGGTCGCGGGCAGCGTCCGGGCGGGCCAGGGGGTGTCGTGGTAGCGGGCGTCGAGGACGCGGCCGAGGGCCCGGACGCCGTAGCGGAAGCCGTGGATGAAGCCGTTGGTGCACTTCTTGAAGTCGCGCTGCTGGGTGAGTGTGCCGGCGAAGTAGAGGCCGGGGACGTTCACCGACTCGTAGGCGGAGGTCTGTTCGGGGAACCGGTCGTCGATGACGAGGGCGGGGCGGCAGGTGTCGTCGAAGACGCTCGCGTCGAAGCGGAAGCCGGCCGCCAGGATGATCCGGTCGTAGCGCAGTTCGCGCAGCTTCTCGACGGTGCGGGCGTAGCGGAACAGCACCCGGTAGCCGCCCTGCGGGGCCTTCTCGACGCTCTCCACAGTGCCGTCCAGGACGGCGTTCTGCGACTTGAGCTGGTAGCTGTCGAGGAAGTTGTTGTTCACCGCGCGCAGATGGCCGACGAAGTGGGTCTGCCATGCCATCTTCAGCGAGTGCGGGCCGGCCACGTGGATGACGGCCGCCTTCGCCATCAGTGACTCGGCGGTCTCGAAGGCGGAGTTTCCCTTGCCGACGACCAGCACCCGCTGGTTGGTGAAGGAGGCCGGGTCGGTCTCGAAGTCGTCGTAGCGTTCGGCGAGTTCGATGCCGGTGATGGGCGGTACGTTGAGGCGGGAGACGCCGGTCGCCACGACGATCCGGCGGGCCCGCCAGGTCCGTCCGGCGGCGTCCAGGACGGTGAAGACGCCGTCGGCACGGCGGACGCGGACGGCCTCGGTGCCGTATTCGACCCGCACGCCGGTCCGCTCGGCGTAGTCGGCGAGATAGCGCACGAAGTCGTCGGCGCGGGGGAAGTAGTCGTCGCTGTACCGGGTGAACAGCAGCTCCGGGTCGTCGCTGAGCAGCGAGTTCCAGTCCATCCGGAGGCGCAGCTCCGGGTCGCTGTAGCCGGTGTTGACCTTGTTGACGGATATCAGCTGCCGATGCCGGGGGAAGCGGGTGAAGAACGTTCCCGGGCCGTTTCCCCGCTCCAGGACGACGTAGTCGCGTCCGTCGCGTTCCAGGGAAGCGGCGAGCTGAAGTCCGGCCGGCCCGGCCCCGATGATCAGGTAATCGCGCACCATGCACGGGACGCTAGCGGCGCCACATCAGAAGGCTCTGAGATTGCCGGCCGGCTCCGGGTGGCCGGCCGGGGCGGGCACCGGGCGGGCGGCGGCGGACTCCAGGCGCAGCACGGCCGCCTCGTCCGGGGTGCCGGGCACCGCCTGGTAGACCACCATGCGCTGGCCGCCGGTCCGGGCCAGCCGCATGACCTCGTAGGTCAGCGTCATCAGGCCCGCCTTCGGGTGCCGGAACGTCTTCTGGCCGCCGCCGCGTTCGCAGACGTCGTAGCGCTCCCAGAGCCGGGCGAAGTCCGGCGACTTCACGACCAGTTCGCCGACGAGGGCGGTGAGCTCCGCCGACTCCGGGTCGGCGCCGGCGACCGCGCGCAGGTGCGCCACCGAGGAGGTGACGGTCGCCTCCCACGGCTCGTACAGGGTCCGGCCGACCGGGTGCAGGAAGAGGTAGCGGGTCAGGTTGCGCTGTTCCTCGGGCCACTCCCACAGGCCGGGCATCAGCCGCCGGGCCGGCGGGTTCGCGGCCAGCACCCGGTTGAAGCGGTTCACCACGTAGGCGGGCATCGGGCGGACCGACTCCAGCATCCGCAGGACCGAGTCGCGGACGGTGTGGTCGGAGGTGGCCGGCAGTTCGGAGCTCCGGCCGGAGGCCAGCTCGGCCAGTTCGTGCAGGCGTTCGTAGGCGTCGCCGCGCAGCCGCAGGGCGCGGCCGAGGGCGTCCACGACGGCGACGGACGGGTTGGTCTCCCGGCCGCGCTCCAGCCGGATGTAGTAGTCGACGCTCACCCCGGCCAGCGCGGCCAGTTCCTCGCGGCGCAGGCCGGGGGTGCGGCGCAGGCCCGCGCCGGCCGGGAGGCCGACGTCCTGCGGTCGTACCTGGGCCCGGCGGGCCTTGAGATACCGGCCGAGTTCGGTGCCCCGCGCGTCCCCTGTCCCTGCTGTCGCCATCCGCCCATTCTGACAGGCGGCCGGGGAGCGTGCGGGGCCGTGTCACTGCCTGGAACGCGGCACCTCCGGTACGGCGCGGTCTGCCGGGCGGCGGCGCGCGGGCCCAGAGTGGTCTGCGGAGCGGGCGGCCCGGCCGCCGGGGCCCAGGGGGTGCGCGGCACCGGACCGCGGCCCGGCGGCCGGTACCGCCCGCCCGTCCCGTCGCTGCCCTTCTCTTCGAGGAGTTCCGCCGTGCCCGCTCTCCGTCGCCGGTCCCCCGCCCACGGCTCCGTGCCGTCCGCGCCCATGCGCCACGCCGGGCGCGGTGGTCCGCCGGGGACGGACCGTCCGGTGGCGCGCGGCGCCCTCGCCCTGGTCGCGGGGCTGCTCGGCTTCACCGTGATCACCATCGACGTCTCGGCCGTGAACATCGCGCTGCCCGCGATCCAGGACTCCCTCAGCGGCGGGATGGCGGGGCTGCAGTGGGTGGTCGACGCGTACACCCTCACGTTCGCGGCGCTGATGCTGTCCGCCGGCGCCCTGGCCGACCGGATCGGTGCCCGCCGCGCCTACGCCTGGGGGGTGGCCCTGTTCACCGTCGCCTCCCTGGCCTGCGCGCTGGCCGGGAACATCGCGGTGCTGACCGGCGCGCGGGTGGCGCAGGGCGGTGCGGCGGCGATCGTGCTGCCGGCCTCGCTGGCGCTGATCCGGCACGCCTACGACGACGCCCGGGCCCGGGCCCGCGCCATCGCCCTGTGGACGGTCGGCGGGTCGGTGGCGATGGCGGCGGGTCCGGTGCTGGGCGGGCTGCTCACCGACACGGCCGGCTGGCGGGCGGTGTTCCTGCTGAACCTGCCGGTCGGCGCGGTGATCCTGGGCCTGCTGATCCGGGTGCCCGGCTCGCCGCGCCGGCCCGCCGCGCTGGACGGCGCCGGGCAGCTCACGGCCGTACTGGCCCTGGCCTCCCTGGCGTTCGCGGTGATCGAGGGCGGGCACCGGGGCTGGACCAGCGTCCCGGTGCTGGCGGCCGCGGTGCTCGCCGTCGCCGCCGGATACGCCTTCTGGGCGGTGGAGCGCCTCCAGCGGCGGCCGATGGTGCCGCTGGACCTGCTGACCGACCGCCGGGTCGCCGTCCCGCTCGCGGTCGGCTTCGCCGTCAACGCCGCCTTCTACGGCGGGATATTCCTCCTCGGGCTGTACTACCAGCAGGTGCGCGGCATGTCGGGGACGGTGGCCGGGCTGATGTTCGTGCCCATGTCGGCGCTGGTGACGGCGACCAACCTGGTCTCGCCGCGGCTGGCCGAGCGGATCGGGCGGCGGCCGGTGATCGTGGCCGGGCAACTGGTGTTCGTCGGCGCGATGCTGGCGCTGCTGCCGCTGGCCGCGCGCACCCCGGTGTGGCTGGTGCTGGTGCTGCTGGTGCCGTTGAGTGTCGGCGGGGCGCTGGTGGTGCCCGCGCTGACCGCGCTGCTGATGGACGCCGTGCCGGGGGCCCGGGCGGGGACGGCGTCGGGGCTGCTCAACTCGCTGCGGCAGACCGGCGGCGCGCTCGCCGTCGCCGTGTTCGGCAGTCTGCTCGCCGCGCCGGACGGCGGCTTCTCGCTGCCGGGCATGCGGACCGGTCTGCTGCTCGTCGCCGCCCTGCTGCTGGCCACCGCGGTACTGTCCCGGCTCGCACTGCCCCGGGAGTGACCCGGCCGGCTCAGCGGCCGGCGGTCCGGTCGGCGGGCGGCCGGACCAGGGCCGGGTCTGGCCGGTCCGCCGCCATGTCCTGGGCGCCGATCACGCCGAGCAGTTCCAGCTGTCCGGCGCCCTCGGTGCCGGGCGGGGCGGTGAACCACAGCAGGCGCTGGCAGCCGTCCTCGCTGAACAGGCTGTGGCAGTCCAGTTCGACGACGCCCAGGACAGGGTGGACGATCCGTTTGTGATCGGTCCGTCTGAGGGCGACGTCGTGGGTGTCCCACAGGGCGCTGAACTCGGGGCTGCGCCGCCGCAGTCCGGCGACCATCCGCCGGACCCGGACGTCGGCGCCGCGCCGGGCGGCCACGGCCCGCAGGTCGGCGACGAGGACGCGGGAGTGGTGCGGGTGGTCCTCGGCCGGGTAGAGGGCGCGGGCGGCCGGGTCGGTGAACCAGCGGTGCACGAGGCTCGCCTCCGGTCCGCGCCCCGCCGGGGGCCTGCCGACGAGCGCGGCGGCCAGTGGGTTCTGCACCAGGGTCTCGTGCAGGTCGGTGATGATCTGGGCGGGCGTGCCGCCGAGCCGGTCCAGCAGCCCGAGCAGGGCGGGCTGGACGTGCGCGTCCGGGCCGTGCGCCGCCGGCGGCAGCGGCCGCCGCGCGAGGTGGAACAGGTGGTCGCGGGTGTCGCCGTTCAGGCGCAGCGCCCGGGCGAGGGCGGCCAGCACCTGCGCGGAGGGCTGGGCGCCGCGGCCGCGTTCCAGTTCGGTGTAGTAGTCGGCCGACAGGCCGGCCAGCTGGGCGACCTCCTCGCGCCGCAGCCCGGGCACCCGGCGCCGGGGACCGGCGCTCAGACCGACGTCCGCGGGCCGGATCCGGTCGCGCCGGGACTTGAGGAAGGCACCGAGTTCCTTGTGGTTCACGTCCGCCATCGTCACGCACACCGGCACCCGGGAGCCAGGGGACGGCGACCCCTGGGTGCGGTCCACCCTGGCCGGGCCGGGCGCCGTCGCCCAGGCTGGGGTGCGCAGCATCCACCGCCAGCCCTCACAAGGAGTGCCACCACCATGCCGTTCGCCAACTTCAAGGTCCCCGCCGGTTCCCTCGACGACCGGCGGAAGAAGGAGATCGTCACCCGCGCCACCGAGCTGTTCGTCGACGTCTACGGGGAGCGGGCCCGCGCCACCACCCTGGTCCTGGTCGAGGAGGTCACCGACGGCGGCTGGGGCATCGGCGGCGAGGTGCTCACCCTCGCCGCGCTGAACGGCTCGCCCGGGAACTGACCATCCGGCTACGGTCCACGGGAGCGGCCGGACCGACGCCGGAAAGGGACGACATGCGCTTCACCGACGAACCCCGTACGCACTGCGAGGTATCCGTGGCGGCCGGGCCGGGCCGGGTCTGGGAACTGGTGACCGACATCGGACTCCCGGCCCGGCTCAGTCCGGAACTGCGCCGGGTCGCCTGGCTCGACGGCGCGGACCGGCCCGCGCCCGGCGCGCGCTTCGAGGGCCACAACCGGCACCGGCTGCTCGGCCAGTGGCGCACCGTCTCCCACGTGACCGAGCTGACCCCGGGCCGGACGTTCACCTGGGCGGTGACGGACGCCGACGGCCACTACGGGCCGCCCACCCTGGACCCGGCCCGGCCGATGGCGGTCTGGAGCTACACGCTGGAGGCCGAGGAGGACGGCACCCGGCTGCGCCAGTCGGTGCGGGTGGGGCCGGGCGCCAGCGGCCTCACCCGGGCGATCGAGCGCTGGCCGGACCGCGAGCCGGACCTCGTCGCCGCCCGGCTGGCGGAACTGCGCGCGGGCATCCGGGAGACCCTCACCGGCCTCAAGGCGCTCGCGGAGACGGACCCCGGCCACCGGTAGCCCGGACGGCAAGCCCCCGGGGCACACCGCCGGCCTCGCGTGCTCCCGCTCGCCGCGCCCGCCGCGATCCGGCCGGCCTCCATCCCGTCCGCCCCGCCCGGTGGCGGCCCCTACGGCCGCTCCCACGCTGTCACCCGGGCGATTCCCGACGAGGGCGCGACGTGACCGGTCGGGGCGCGGGCTCGTTGCGGTGAGCGTGTACTCCATCACCGCGACCGATCGCGCCTTCCTCACGATGCGGCGGCCCCCCGTCGCCGGATTCTTCCTCGACTTCGACGGCCGGGCGCCGTCCGTGGACGAGCTGGCGCGGCGCGTCGTGCGCCGGTCGGGCTCGCTGCCCACGCTGAACCGTCTGCTGCCGGCGGGCTCCGCCCGGTACTGGCCCGTGCGGACCGGCCCCGTCGAGCCGGACGTCCACGTCCGCCACTGGCCCGTCCCGGACGCCACGGACACCCCGGACGGGGACCGGGCGCTCCAGGACGCCTGCGAGGCCCTGCTGACCCGGGAGCTGCCCGGTCCGGGACATCCGCCGTGGGACTGCTGGCTGCTCACCCGGCCGTCCGCCGGGCGGTTCCGGATGTGCTTCCGCGTGCACCACGGCCTGCACGACGGGGTCGGCGCCGCGCACAGCGCCCTCGCCCTCCTCGCGGACACCCCGGTGAACGGGCCCCGGCTGTATCCCGGCGCCGGCCCCGGCCTGCGCGCGGGCCTGCGGGCGATGCGGGAGACGGTCGCGCCCGTGCTCCGCCCGGGGGCGCCCTGGAACACCATGCGCCGGGTGGCCGGGCCGGGCGGTGGCGTGCGGTGGGCGCACGGTGATGTGCCGCTGGCCCGGCTGCGCGCCCTGGCGGACACCCACCGCGCCAGCGTGAACGACATCGCGGTGGCCGCGCTGGCGCTCGCCCTGCGGTCGTGGAGCACGGAACTGGCGCTGCCCGACGCCCCGTCGCCGGCCCGGACGCTGGTGGCGATGTCCACCCGGCGGCCGCCGGAACGGCTCCGGCCGGGCAACCACGTCGCCTTCCACCGGCTGTATCTGCCGGTGTCCGCCGCCACGCTGGCCGCCTCGGCGGCCGAGGTGCGCCGGCAGACGGACGCCGTACGGCACTCGCGCCGCCGCGACGCGCTGCGCGCGCTGCTGGACCTGCCCGGTCCGCTGGCCCCCGGGGTGCGCGGACTGCGGGCCGTGATCAACCCCCGCCTCTACCCCTTCGTGGTGAGCAGCGTGTCCTTTCCGGACACGTTCACCTGCTTCGGCGGCCGGCTGGGCGCGGCCTCGCTGTTCCTGAACGTCGGCGACGACGAGCAGCGGTTCGTGTACCTGTCCTTCACCCGCACCCCGGACACCGTGCGCTGCACGGTCGTCACCGACGCCGCCCGGGCGCACACCACCGCGCTGCCCAGGCACTGGGTGCGGGCGCTCAGCTGACGGCGTCCGCCGGGGTCCGCGCGACGGAGGCGAGCAGGGCCAGCTTGTCGGCGCTGTCGGTGCCGGGGTCCGGGTGCAGCACCACCAGCATCTGGCCCGCCGTACCGCCGATGTGCAGCTTCTCCGCGTTCAGCCGCAGGTCACCGACCTGCGGGTGGGCGAAACGCATCGGCGCTCCTTCGCACACCTGGACGTCGTGGCGGGCCCAGAGCCGGCTGAAGCGGGGGCTTCGCAGGCAGAGCCCGCCAACCAGCTCGACGAACCGGGGGTCGTCGGTGTCGGTGCCGATCGACTGGCGGAAGACCGCGACCGCGCCCTCGGTGGTCTCCTCCCAGTCCGGGTAGAGGGCCTGGTCGGCGGGGTCGCAGAACAGGCCCCACAGCCGGTTGACGCCCGCCGCCAGCCGCGGCGACAGGGCCGTCGCCAACGGGTTGGCGGCGAGGATGTCGAAGTAGCGGTCCTCGACCAGCGCGGGCAGCGGGAGTGTGCTGACGAGCTGGGCGATGCCCGCGGGGACGGTTTCCGGCCGGCGCCGGTCGGACCGCCGGCGCGGCCGGGTGGCGCCCAGGCGCAGCAGGTAGGCCGTCGCGTCGTCGTCTAGCCGCAGGACGCGGGCCAGCGATTCGAGGACCTGCACGGACGGGTTGCGGTCCCGGCCCTGCTCCAGGCGCAGGTAGTAGTCGGCGCTGATGCCGGCGAGCATCGCGACCTCTTCGCGGCGCAGTCCGGGCACCCGCCGGATTCCCACCGCGGGGATACCGGCCGCCTCGGGAGTGACCAGCTCGCGGCGAGCGCGCACATAGTCACCGAGCAGGTTCGGTTCATCGGTCATCCACCCACTGTAGGTCGTGGTTCCGGGCCGCTGCCTGGTCCTGTCACCCCCAGGATCGCGGGGGCTCTGGCTGGTGGGGCGGCCGGTGCGCATCGTGATCGGTGGCGTGCACGCCGCACGTACGGATTCACACAGCGAGGAGCAACACCCATGTCGACCTATCTGCTCGTACACGGTGCCTGGCACAGCGGACGGGCCTGGGACCGAGTGGTCCCGCTGCTGTCGTCGGCCGGCCACCGGGCGCTGGCGCCGTCCCTGACCGGGTACGGCGACAAGGCGCACCTGCTCGGTCCCGAGGTGGGACTCGACACCCACGTCGACGACGTCGTGGGGCTGCTCGTCGAGGAGGACCTCACCGATGTGGTGCTGGTGGGGCACAGCTACGCCGGGCTGGTCATCTCGGCGGTGGCGAACCGGGTCCCGGAGCGGATCGCGCACCTGGTCTTCCTGGACGCGATGGTCCCGCTGGACGGCGAGAGCGCGGCCGACGTCATGCCCGTGACCCAGCACCTGATCGACCAGGCGCTGAAGTCGGAGAGCGGCTGGCGGGTGCCGCCGCTGCCCGAACTGCCGGCGCCGGCCGGGCTGTTCGGGATCACCGATCCCGCGGACATCGCCTGGGTGCGGTCGATGGCCTCGGACCATCCGGTGCGCTGCCTCCAGCAGCCGGTCCGGCTGGACAACCCGGCCGCGGACCGGATCGCGCGCACCCACATCCACTGCGTGGCCGGTGTGCCGGAGGGGTTCGCCCGGCGGCCGGTGCCCGCCGTGCAGCCGAACGGGACGCCGGCGCGGGTGTGGGAGCTGCCGACCGGTCACGACAGCATGGTGACCATGCCGGACGAGCTCACCGCGCTGCTGCTCCGCCTCGCCCCGGCGTCCGCCGTCACGACCCGCTCGGCGCGCGACTGAGGTCCACGACGCAGAAGAGGTTGTCGTCGGGGTCGGCGAGGACCACGAAGTCGGGCTCGGGCGGGTAGCGGTCCCAGTCGACGGCCCGGGCGCCGAGCCCGATCAGCCGCCGGACCTCCGCCTGCTGCTCCGCCGTACTGTCCGTGAACAGGTCCAGGTGCAGCCGGGGGCGCGGTTCGGCCGGGGACGCGCTGCGCAGCAGGCCGAGCGCCCGGCCGGAACCGTCGGCGTGGTCGAGCGTGCGCCAGGTCCCGCTGCGCCACTCCTCGGTGGCGACCAGGTCCAGCGCCCGGGTCCAGAAGGCCACCGCGCGCGGCAGGTCGGTGACACCGATGACGGGGATTCCGAGTCTCAGCATGGGGGCGAGAGTAGGGCCTGTCGTGCGAACTCCCGTCGTCCGCCCGGGGGCGTCGCCGACGGGGCGCCCGGCGCGGGCGGTGAGGGCCAGGGGGGCGTACGGCGGTCAGTCGTCCGGGGTCCATCCCGGGCGGCGGCGCGGCGGGCCGGCCAGGACCAGGTGCTCGACGGCCGCGTACCGCTCGCGTTCGCGCCGGGCGCCGCGGCGGCCGCCCCACAGGGTGCCCAGCCAGCCGAAGGCGAAGCCCAGCGGCACCGACACCAGGGCGGTGGTCGAGAACGGGAACCAGTTGAAGTCGGCCTCGGGGAAGGCCGCGGCCGGGGAGCCGGAGACCAGCCGGGTACCGGACATCAGGACCAGGGTGACGGCCGAGCCGCCGATCAGGGTGCACAGCAGGCCGGTCCGGCTGAAGCTGCGCCAGAACAGGGTGAAGACCAGGGCGGGGGCGATGGCCGAGGCGCCCATGCAGAAGGAGAGCGTGGCCAGCGGCTGGAGGCTGCGATGCTGGGCCAGGGCGGCCAGTACCACCACCGGGACGCCGACGACCAGTGCGGAGACCCGGGCCAGGGTCATCTCCCGCACCGGCGGCAGGCCCGCGCGGCGGGAGGCGATGACGTCGTGCGCCAGTGAGTTGGCGCAGGCCAGCGTCATCCCGGCGACGGAGGCGAGCAGGGTGAGGAAGACCGCCGTGGTGACGGTGCTGAACAGCAGGCTCTCCACGCGGGACACCTCGGGGCCGAACGCGGCCCGCGCGCCCAGCAGGTAGGCGGTGCTGCCGCGCGGGTCGGCGGTGGTGATCCCGGCCCGGCCGACCAGTGCCGTCGCGCCGATCCCGATGACGGTGATCACCAGCATGAACAGCGCCACCGACGACACCGCCCAGGACATGGTGCGCCGCACCTGCCGGGCGCTGCCCGCGGTGTACATGCGCATGGTGACGTGCGGCAGACAGGCGCCGCCCAGCACGATGGCGACCTGGGTGCTGATCATGTCCGCGGCGGGGTGGGGGCCGTCCGCGAACTGGAGTCCGTAGCGCAGGAACGCCTCGCCGGCCCCGCTGCGCCGCGCGGCCGTGTCGACCATCGCCCGGGGGTGCCAGCCGAAGGTGTGCAGGACGAGGACGGCGACGACCAGCCCGGAACCCAGCAGGATGACCGTCTTGAGGATCTGGATCAGCGCGGTGCCCTTCATCCCGCCGAGCGCCGCGTAGCTGATCATCAGCAGTCCCGCGCCGCCGATGCAGCCGGTCTTCATCATGCTGTCGGAGAACCCCAGGATGAATCCCAGCAGCTGTCCCACGCCGGCCAGTTGCACGATCATCATCGGGACCAGCGACAGCAGCGTCACCGCGCACGCCGTGATGCGCACCGTCCGTCCCGGCATCCGCCGGCCCAGCGCGTCGCCCATGGTGAACCGGCCCGTGTTGTGCAGGGGTTCGGCGAGCAGCACCATCAGCAGCAGCAGGGACAGCAGCGTGCTGAGGGCGAGCACGACGCCGTCGTAGCCGGACAGCGCGATCACCCCGCCGACGGTGAGGACGGTCGCGGCGGAGATGTAGTCGCCGGCCACGGCCAGGCCGTTGCGCAGCGGCGACAGCGAGCGGTAGCCGGTGTAGAACTCCTCCAGGTCGTCCCGGTCGGGGCCGGTGAGCACGCACAGCAGCAGGGTGACGGTGACGACGCTGCAGAACGCGACCAGGGACCAGGACTGGGCGGAGCCGCCGAGGTCCGTCATGCCGGCGGCTGCCCGTCACCGCCGGCCGCACGCCCGTATCCGCTGACTCTGCGGGCCAGCGGATCGACGTACCGTTTCGCCGCGTATTCGAACAGGACGACGCCCAGCCAGGTGACCGGCACCTGGGCCAGGGCCAGCAGCAGTCCCGTGGGCAGGCCGCCGGGCGCGGGGCGGGCCATGAGGCCGGGGGCCTCGACGGTGAGCGCGAGGAAGACGGCGAAGTAGCCGAGGGCGGCGAAGGTGGCGACCCGGCGCTGCCACCGGCAGGCGCGCCGCAGCACCCGCAGCGCGCGGTGGTAGCCGGACCAGGAGGCCGGGCCGGCCTGATACCGCTGTCCGGCCGGGCTGGACTCCGAGCTGTCACAGGACATCTGAAGTCTCCTAGCGCGCGGCAGGGGGCCCGACCTTCGTCGCACGCTATGCGGGTGCCACCGGACGCGAAGGGTTTTCCGTTGAACTGTCCCCCGGGTCCGGGTCCGGCGCCGGTCACGCCTGTGGCCGGTGGTGCCGGTGGGCCGGCCGGGGCCGCCGATGCCCGCCGCGCCGCCTTTCGCGCCCTGCCTCTCCCGCGTTCGCCGTATCCGCTCCTACGTCCGGTGTCGCGGTGGCGGGGCGTGCATCGGTACCGGTCCGGCCGGGGCGGCGGCTACTCCGTGCCGACCAGGCGGGCCACCGGCGGCAGCGGTGCGTGGTCCGGGGACGCCTGGAACGCCTGGATCACGAAGGCGGCGAAGCGGCGGGAGGCGGCGGCCCCGGCGGCCCGTGTCGGTGCCTGGATGCCCCGGTTGGCCATCAGGACGAGGATCAGGTCGTCCAGCGCGAAGTCGGGGCGCAGCCGGCCGGCCTCCTTGGCGCGCCGGGCCAGTGCGGCGACCGCCCGCAGGGTCTGCTCCCGGCCGGCGGCCAGGTCCACCGCCTCGGGGTAGGCCGACACGAAGGCCTCGGTGAAACCCCGGTCGTGGGCATGCAGCGCGCAGATCCGCTCGATCACCCGGCAGAAGCCGTGCCACGGGTCGGGGTCGGCGAGGCCGTCCTCGGCGATGTCCTGGCAGGCCCGCAGCTGGTCCGCGAAGGCCGCGGTGGCCAGGTCCCGCTTGGTCGGGAAGCGGCGGTACAGGGTGGCCGGGCCGACCCCCGCGTGCCGGGCGACCTCCCGCATCGGTACGTCCAGCCCCCGGGCGGCGAACAGGGCGCGGGCGGCGTCGAGGACGCGGTCGCGGTTGTCGCGGGCGTCCGAGCGCAGGGAGTGAGGCAAAGGGTCGGTCACCGCTCTCACTTTAGCGAAGCGGACGGGGGCGTCCGTTAGCGTCCGAAGGGCGGTGGGCACCGCGGCCGAGCAGTGAGGAGAAGGCGTTGAAGGCAGTGGCGATCAAGGCGTTCGGGGGTCCGGAGGGACTGGCGGTGATCGAGCTGCCGGTTCCGGTTCCCGGCGCCGGACAGGTGCGGATCGCCACCGAGGCGATCGGGGTCGGCGGCGTCGACGCGGTGATCCGCAGCGGCGCGCTGGCCGCGTACGGGTACCGGACGGGTCATGTGCCGGGCGGGGAGGTGGCGGGCACCGTGACCGCCGTCGGCGACGGCGTGGACGCCGGGTGGCTCGGCCGGCGGGTCTGGGCGTTCACCGGCACCGGCGGCGGCTACGCCGAGCAGGCGGTCGCGCCGGTGGCGGAGGTCCTTCCGCTGCCCGCGGGTCTGTCGGCGGTGGCGGCGGTGACGCTCGGCAGTGCCTCGGTGGTGGCGCACTTCGGTCTCGCCCAGGCCCGGTTCACGCCGGGCGAGTCGGTGCTCGTGCGGGGCGCGGCGGGCAGCCTCGGGATCACCGCGGTCCAGCTCGCCGCCCGGCGCGGGGCCGGCGCGGTGGCGGTCACGACGTCGTCCGCCGAGCGCGGCGAGCGGCTGCGCGAACTCGGCGCGACCCAGGTGCTGGACCGCTCCGGCGCGGGCGGCCGGGCCGCTCCCGCCGAGTACGACGTGGTCTTCGACGTGGTCGCCGGGGCGGACCTGCCGTCCTTCTTCGGCAGGCTCCGTCCAAGCGGCAGGCTGGTCGTGGTCGGCGCGGTCGGCGGGCAGCCGCCGGCGGACTTCGGGGCGCCGGTGATGGCGGCGTTCCAGCGGTCGCTGTCGTTCGCCGCGTTCAGCGCCGCGACGGTCCCCGTGGCGGACCGGCAGGCCGTGCGGAGCGAGCAGTTCGCCGCCGCGGCCCGGGGCGAGCTGCGTACCGTGGTGCACCAGGTGCTGCCCCTGGACCGGGCCGAGCGGGCGCACCGGGCGATGGCCGCCGGTGAGGTCTTCGGCCGGATCGTCCTGACGCCGTAGCCCGCGCCGGCGGGCCGCTCGGCGCTCGGCGCTCAGAGCAACGCGCGTTCCAGCGTGTCCCGGTGGCCGGCGACCCACTGGCGGGCCCGGCGCACCTCGGTGACCACCCCGGCGTCGCGCAGCCGCGTCGTCGCGGCGTCGCCCGCGGCGGCCCCGGCCTCGATGCCGCGCCAGCACCGGTCCTGCCACCACAGGATCGTGGCCACCAGGTCCCGCCGGTCCGCGAGCCCGTAGGCGTCGGCGATCAGCCGTACCCGTCGCGCGGCCTCCGCCACGTCGGCGACGGACGGGCCGAGGGCCAGGAACTGCCAGCAGAGGTGGGCGATGTCGTGGACCCGCGCGCCCGGCGCCGCCAGGTCCCAGTCGATGAACGCCACCGGCCGCAGGCCCGCGCCGCCGACCGGCCGGTAGACGGTGTTCCTGGGGGCCAGGTCGTTGTGGCACACGACCTCCCGGGTCCCGGCCAGTGGTGTCCCGGCCGTCAGGTCGTGGAACGCGCGCACCAGCCGGGCGGCCGCCGCCAGGCTCTGGTCCGAGCCGACGGCTTCGGGCTGCCGCGGCTGCCAGGCGACATGGCCGTCGAGGTGGCTGAGGATCTCGCGGCCCCGCTCGTCCACGCCGAGGAAGCGCGGTGCGCCGTCCCAGCCTTGTGCCGCCAGCAGACGCAGCAGGCCGCGCACGAACGCCGCGCGGGCGGGCGCGGGCCGGCGCACCGTGTCTCCGACCCGGACGACGGTGTTGACCAGGCCGCCCGGCAGGGGCACTTCGGGCAGCGGCGGTTCGGACATCTGCCCAGCATGCCGGATCACCAGCGGGCCCGCTCACCGGCATGCCCGATCACCGCCCGGCCCGTCCGGTCGGCCGCCGGGTGTTCGGTGTTCGTTCCCCGCGAAGCGGGCCGTGTCCGGCGGCCGGTCCTGTCAGGGTGCCCCCATGAAGACGACACCGGACGGCCGGCCCGTCCCGCCGATGTGCGCCGCCGAGCGTCCCATGCTGGACGCCTGGCTGGACTTCCACCGTGCGACGCTCGCCCTGAAGTGTTCGGGCCTGCGCGACGACCAGGCCCGACGGGCCTCGGCTCCCCCGTCCACGATGACGCCGCTGGGTCTGGTCCAGCACCTGGCCGAGGTCGAACGGCACTGGTTCCAGGGCGTGTTCGCGGGCCTGGACGTGCCCCCGGTGTTCGGCGCGGACAACCCGGACGGCTTCGGCCTGCGGCCCGGCCGGGGGCTGGAGGAGGCCCTGGCCGTCTGGCGGGCGGAGGTCGCCCGGAGCCGGGAACTGGCCGACGGCGCGTCCCTGGACGACCTGGGCCGGCTGTCCGCCGAGGAGGCCGGCCGCGTCGGCGGCGCCGGTGTCTCGCTGCGCTGGATCATGGTGCATCTGATCGAGGAGTACGCCCGTCACAACGGTCACGCCGACCTGCTCAGGGAGGGCATAGACGGAGCCGTCGGGGCGTGAGGCGCCGAACCCCCGCGCGTCCCTCGCCGTGATCGTCTGCGCGGCGGCGCGTCCGCTTCCGGCTCAAGTGCGGTATCCGCGCCCGCCGACGCAGGCCCTACCCTGGCGGTATGTCCAGCCGTCCGCCCGTGGCCCGCCGCGCCCTGCTCGCGCTGGCCGTCGCGGTGGCCGCGTCGAGTCCGGCGGTGGGTCCCGGCCGGACGCGGGTGCGGTCGCTGGTGCTGGCGACCGGGCTGTCGGGCGCGCCGTACGGCACCTTCGGCCGCCGGCTGGCCCGGGAGATCGACCGGCGGGTGGACGCGCTGCGCGTCGACGTGGTCAACACCTCGGCGAGCATCCGCAACCTCCGGCTGCTCGGTTCCGGCGCCGCCGACCTCGGTCTGGTGCTCGGGGACAGCGCCGCGGACGCCTACGAGGGGGCCGGTGAGTTCGCCCGGCCGCTGCCGGTGTCGGCGCTGGCCCGCATCTACCTCAACTACACCCACCTGGTGGCGCGTCCGGCGGCCGGGGTGGCCACCGTCTCCGATCTCGCCGGACTGCGGGTCTCGCTCGGCGTCCAGGGGTCGGGGACCGTCACCGTCGCCCGGCGGATCCTGGCCGCCGCCGGGCTCGGCGGGCGGGTGCGCCGCTGCTATCTGGGGCTGGACGACTCGGTGCGGGCGCTGCGGCGCGGTGAGATCGACGCGTTCTTCGCCTCCAGCGGGGTGCCGGCCAGTGCCGTCACCGCGCTGTCGGCCGCCCGGCCCGTCAAGCTGGTCCCGCTGGACGGCCTCGCGCGGGTGCTGCGGGCGGAGCACGGGCCGGCGTATGTCGATGTGTCGATTCCGGCGGGGACGTACGGGCAGGAGTCCGAGGTGCCGACGGTCGGGGTGCCGACGTATCTGATGGCCCGCTCGGCGGTGCCCGTCCAGGCCGCCTTCGAGGTGACCCGGGCGATGTTCGCGGCGCGGCAGACCCTGCCGGGTCCGGAGGTGCCCGGTGCCTACCTGGACGAGCGGTACGCGATCGGCACCGACCCGGTGCCGCTGCACCCGGGTGCCGTGCGGTACTACCGGAGCGTCTACGGCTGAGCGCGCCGCGCCCGGTCACCGGCGGGCAGCCGGAACTCCACCACCAGACCGTGCGGCCGGCCCGCCCGCAGCGCGAGGGTGCCGCCGGCCGCGCGGGCCAGTTCGTCGGCGATGGCCAGGCCCAGTCCGCTGCCGTCGACTCCGCTGTGCCGGGGGGAGCGCCAGAAGCGGTCGCGGGCGGCGGCGAGTTCCGCGTCGGCCAGCCCGGGGCCGTCGTCCTCGATCCGCAGCAGTACGTCCCCGCCGCCCGGGGCGCCGTCGTGGACCGTGACGGTGACGGTGCCGCCGCGCGGGACGAACTTGACGGCGTTGTCGACGGCGATGTCCGTGATCCGGCCGGCGGTGTCGGGCGGGCACCGCACCACCAGGGCGGCGGGCAGGCCGGTGCGCAGCCGCACGCCCGCGGCCTCGGCGACCTCCGCCCAGATGTCGAGCCGGGGCGCGAGTTCGCCGACCAGGTCGACCGGCTCGGCCCGGGCGGCGCCCTTGGCCTCGATACGGCCGAGGGTCAGCAGGTCCTCCAGGAGGGTGCCGATGCGGTCGAGTTCCTCCATCGCGCCGTGGTAGCGGTCGGCGCCGGAGTCCAGCAGGTGCGGGCGCAGGTTCTCCAGCCGGAGGCTGAGCACGGCGAGCGGGGTGCGCAGTTCGTGGGAGGCGTCGGAGACGAAGGCGCGCTGCTTGTCGAGGGCGGCGGCGACGGCGTCGGCCATGGCGTTGAACCGCGATTCGAGGCGGCGCAGTTCGGAGGGTCCGCCGCCGGTGTCGGGGACCCGGGCCGTCATCCGGCCCTGGGCGATCGCCTCGGTGACCGCGTCGAGGTCGTCGACCGGCCTGAGCGCCCAGCGGGCCAGGCGCCGCGCGGCCTCCACCGCGAGGGCGAAGGCGACCGCGGCGCCCCCGGCCAGGGTGAGCCACACCCGCAGGACGTCGTCGCGGGCCTCGGAGGTGGGGGCCGCGAGCAGCACCACGCCGGTCACCTGGGCATCGCTGCCCACCGGTTCGGCGATCACCACCCGGTCCGGTCCGAAGACGGTGACGAGCGGGAGGCGCGCGGTGGTGCGGCCGGCCAGTGCCCGGCGCAGCGGTCCGGCGCCGTCCGGCACCGGGTCGCCCGCGCGGACCAGGACGGTGCCGGAGTCGCGGCGCACCTCCACCGCGGCGCCGTAGAGCCAGGCGTAACGGTCGGCCTCGGCGCGCAGCACGCTCGGGTCGCTGTCCTTGATCGCCCCTTCGGCCAGCTCCGCCAGCCGGGTGGCGTCGGCGCGCCGGGCAAGCAGGAGTTCGGCGGTCCGTTCCTGGGTGTAGGCCAGGCCCAGCGGGACGGACAGGGCGAGCAGGATGCCGCCGATCAGCGTGAGGTAGGTGGCCAGCAGCCGGCGGCGCATCAGCCGCCCAGCCGGTAGCCGACCCCGCGCAGGGTGCGGATCAGGTCGGGCCGGCCGGTCTTGGTGCGGATGCCCCAGACGTGCACGTCCAGGGAGCGGGAGACGGCGAGGAAGGCGTCGCCCCAGACCGCGTCCATGATCTCCTGCCGGCTGCGGACGACGCCCGGGGTGCGGGCCAGCAGGCCGAGCACGTCGAACTCGCGTGCCGTCAGGGCGACCTCGCACCCGGCCACGGTCACCGTGCGGGACGCCAGGTCGATGTGCACGTCGCCGACGTCCAGTTCCCGGGCCGCGGCCCGGGGCTCGCGGCCGGGCGGTCGGGCCTGCCCGGCACGGCGGCCTACGGCGTCCATCCGGGCCAGCAGTTCCTTGATCCGGAACGGCTTGGTGAGGTAGTCGTCGGCGCCCTGGCTCAGTCCTTGCAGGACCGTGCGTTCGTCGCCGCGCGCGGTCAGCACGATCACCGGTACGGCGGAGACCCGGCGCAGCTGCCGGAGCATGTCCAGGCCGTCCATGTCCGGCAGTCCGAGGTCGAGGAGGACGAAGTCGGCGCGGTCCTTGCGGCGCAGGCCCTCGTCGGCCCGGCTCACCCGTTCCACCGGGTGGCCGCGCTCGACGAGGGCGGTGGTGAGGGCGTCGGCGAGCCGCTCGTCGTCCTCGATCAGCAGCACACGCATGCGCCCAGGCTAGGCCGTGACCTCGGCGGGCTTCCCCGGGGCCCGCTCGCCGCGGGTGAAGGACACGTCCTTGGTCTCCCGCATGGTCAGGTACACCACCAGGGAGACCGCGGCGCACGCCGTGACGTACCAGTAGAAACCGGACTCCATGCCCGCGTCCTTGAACCACAGCGCGACGTATTCGGCGGTGCCGCCGAACAGCGCGTTGGCGAGCGCGTACGGCAGGGCGACGCCCAGCGCGCGGACCCGGGCGGGGAACAGTTCGGCCTTCACCAGGGCGCTCATCGAGGTGTACCCGGTGATGATCACCAGTCCGGCGATCATCAGCAGCAGGGCGCTGCCGAAGGTGGAGACATGGCCGAGCGCGGACATCAGGGGGACGGTGAAGATCATCGCGCCGAGCCCGAAGCCGATCAGCAGCGGACGGCGGCCGATACGGTCCGACAGACCGCCGGCCAGAGGTTGCAGACAGATGAAGACCAGGATGGCGACAAAGCTGACCAGCGAGGCGTCCGTGGTGCTCAGCCCCGCGGTGTTGTGCAGGTATTTGGTCATGTACGTCGAGTACGTGTAGTCGCACAGGGTGCCGCCCATGCTGAAGCCGACGACGAGGGCGACGGTGCGCCGGTACTCCCACAGCCCGCGCAGGGTCCCGCGCTCGTTGCCCGACTTGGTCTCGGCCTCCTCGGCCACCGCCTCCTCGAAGGCGTCGGTCTCCACCAGGTTGCGGCGCAGCCAGAACACCACGGCGGAGCCCACCGCGCCGACGACGAAGGGAATCCGCCAGCCCCAGGAGGTCAGGGTCTGCTCCGACATGTTCTGCTGGAGCAGGATCTGCAGGCTCAGCCCGATGAGCTGGCCTATCTTCATCGACACCATCTGGAAACTGGCGAAGAAGCCGCGCCGGCCCGCGGGCGCCGCCTCCGCCAGATACGTGGCGCTGGCCGCGTACTCACCACCCACCGACAGCCCTTGCAGCAGCCGGGCGAGCAGCAGTACGACCGCGCCCCAGTAGCCGACCTGGGAGTGGGTGGGGGCGACGGCGATGAGCAGGGCGCTGAGCGACATCATCAGCACCGTCACGGTCAGCGCCGCCTTGCGTCCCTTCCGGTCGCCGAGCCGGCCCAGCAGCCAGCCGCCCACCGGCCGCATGAAGAAGCCGACCGCGAAGATGCCGGCGGTGTGCAGGAGTTGCGAGGTGGTGTCTCCGTCGGGGAAGAACGCCGAGGCGAAGTAGACGGAGAAGGTGGAGTAGACGAACCAGTCGTACCACTCGATCATGTTGCCGATCGAACCGCCGACGATCGCCTTCCAGGGGCTCGGCGCGGCGGCCCGCGCGCCCGTCATGGACACAACTGTCTCCAGCCTGTGAGGAATCGGAAATACCTGCGGCGAACCCGCATCACCGCAGGTCGCAGCAGCTTGACCGATGACCGGGACGGCAACCAGAGCCTCGGGCGGAGATCTAACCGGTGCTTAAGACTTCGTCCGCGCGGCGCCCGGGACGGGGCCGGTCGGGACGTATCGCCGCGCCGTCGGCACCGCATGCCGGGGTGCGCCGCGCGGGACCCGGCCGGCGGCACCCGGCTCGTGCGCGGTCGCGGCGGCACCTGTTCGACGGCACGCCGGCCCCGGGTCCATGAGCGCGGCGATCGGCAGCCGGGGGGCGCCGGGGACGGACGGCTTGAGGGCGGCGGCCAGGGGATGGCCGGCTCAGCCCGGGACGGGATCGGCAGCGGCGGCGTGCCGCCGGGCGCGCGGCGGACGGCACGGGCCCGCGCCGGGGCAGAGCGGAGCCGCCGCGCTCCGCCGGTGCGGAGTGCGGCGGCCCGGTAGCGGGAGCGTCAGCCGGATTTGCGGCGGAAGTTGCGGCTCTGGCCCTTGGGCCCGTTCAGGCCCTTGATCTTCTGCCGGCCGTCCTGGTGGGCCTGCTGGGACCTGCTGGCGCGGGCCTTGCGCTCCAGCGCCTCCTGGAACTTGCGCTTGGCCTCGGTCTCCTCGTCGGTCTTCTCGGTCTTCTTTTCCGGGCTGTCGGTCATGTGGGGGTCTCCTTCATTTTCGGTGGTCGGACGGTGGCTCGGTGGGGCTCAGGCGAACGGAGCGGGGCTCCGGTCCCGGGCCGGGAGGGCGAGGTGGCCGCCCTGCCAGCGCTCGCGCAGCCGGCGGTCGTGCGAGACGAGGACGAGGGTGCCGGGGTAACTGTGCAGGGCCTCCTGGAGTTCCTCGGCGAGGGCCGGCGAGAGGTGGTTCGTTGGCTCGTCGAGGAGCAGGACGTCGCAGCGGCGGCTGAGCAGCCGGGCCAGGGCGAGCCGCTGCCGCTGGCCGGTGGAGAGGTCGGTGACCCGGGCGGTGAGGCGGCCGGGCGCGAACAGGCCGAGGGCGAGCAGCCGTTCGGCGTGTTCCTCCGAGGTGCCGGGCAGGCCGCGGGCGTAGGTCTCCAGGACGGTCGCGCCGGGCCGGCCGGAGACGGGCTCCTGGGGCAGGTGCCCGGCGCGGCCGTGCCGGGTCAGCCGGCCCGCGTCGGGGGCGAGCCGGCCGGCCAGCAGACGCAGCAGGGTGGACTTCCCGGTGCCGTTGTCCCCGGTGACCAGCAGCCGCCCGCCGGCCTCGACGGTGAGGTCGACGGGGGCCAGCCTGCCGTGCACGGCGAGGCCGGTGGCGGTGAGGGCCGTGCCGGTCAGCGGGCTGGGCCGGAACGCGGGTGCGAAGCGGAGCGGCTCGGGGGGCGCGGGGACGGGGTCGGCGAGGAGCCGGTCCAGCCGTTGCCCGGCGCTGCGCACGCGGCTGGCGAGGGCCTGCTGGACGCGGCCGGCGGCCGTGCCGTAGGCCATCTTGTTCTTGTCCTGGATGCCGCGGCCCGGGGCGACCCGGCGGGCGGTGGTGGCGGTGCTCTCCCGCAGGGCGTCGGTCTCGGCCAGCCAGCGGGCGTGTTCCTGGGCCTGGCGGGCGCGGGCGGCGGCCTTCTCGGCGAGGTAACCGGCGTAGCCGTTGCCGTAGCGGGTGACGGTGTGCCGGTCGGCGTCGACCTCCAGGAGGGTGGTGGCGACGCGGTCCAGGAAGGCGCGGTCGTGGGAGACGACGACGGTGGTGCCGCGGCGGCCGCGCAGGTGGTCTTCCAGCCAGGTCAGGGCGGCCGCGTCGAGGTGGTTGGTGGGCTCGTCCAGGAGCAGCGCCTCGGGATCGGAGGCGAGCACGGCGGCCAGCCGCAGCCGGACCTGTTCGCCGCCGGAGAGGGCGCCGACGGCCCGGCCGCGGGGCAGCCCGGGCAGGCCGAGGCCGTGCAGGGCGCGCTCGACGCGGGCGTCCGCCTGGTAGCCGCCGCGCAGTTCGAAGGCGGTCGTCAGCTCGCCGTACTCGGTGAGCGCGGCGTCCTCGCCCGCGGTCATCGCCGCTTCCAGCGCGCGCATCCGGCGCTCAAGGGCGCGCAGGTCGCTCAGTGCCTCGTCGACGACCTGCTGGACGGTGTGGTGGGGCGGCAGCCGGCCGTCCTGCGGGAGGTGGCCGAGGCCGCCGTCGGTCTGGACGACGACCTCACCGCTGTCGGGCCGCTCGGCACCGGCGAGCAGCCGCAGCAGGGTGCTCTTGCCGGAACCGTTCTCCCCCACCACACCGGTGCGTTCACCGGCGGTGAGGGTGCAGGTGACGGAGTCAAGGACGAGCCGGCCGTGGTACGACTTCGTCACGGCGCGTGCGGTGAGCTGCGTGGGCATGCGAGTACTCCGGAACGTTCGCGAGCGAGGCGGCCCGGGTGGGCCGCTGGGTCGGGAGAACGTTCTGGATGAGCATGTCCGCTCCGTTGCCTCGACGACAGTACCCGCACACGCTGGCACGCATCCGACGGCGGGGCAACCGAGTTTTTCCGGACAGCCGGGCAGGAGCGCGGGTGGGCAGGAGCGCGGGTGGGCCGGCGGGCGGTCGGGCGATCGGGCGGGTCAGTCAGTCGTCGGGACGGCAGCAGGAGCCGCGCCGGAGCCGGTGGGCCACGTCGAGCCACGAGCCGGTTTCCGGGGGCGGCTGCGGGACGGTGCCGTAGGCGGCGGTCAACTCGGCCGTGCGGTGCGGAGTTCCGGCGCGCAGGACGGCGCGGGTTCGCACCAGGTGGCCGAAGTCGCGGAACGGGTCGCCGTCGACGACGGTGAGGTCGGCGAGCTTGCCCGGTTCGACCGTGCCGAGGTCGGCGGAGCGGCCGAAGAGCCGGGCCGGGACGGTGGTGACGGTGTGCAGCGCCTGGACGGCGGTGAAGCCGTGGCCGTGCAGGGCGCGCAGGCCGAGGTGGAGCGACAGGCCGGCCGGCACCAGCGGTGCGTCGGTGCCCAGGGCGAGGGTGGCGCCGGCCTCGGCGAGCCGCCGGTAGTTGCCCATCTCCACCGCCAGGGCGTGCCGTTCGGCGGCGGTGGCCGCGGTGCCGGCCCGGTCGCGGACGGCGGCGGCGTCCCAGGGCGGCAGCAGGGCACGCACCCGGGGGTCGTCGGCCAGCGCGGGGTCGGCGGCGAGCAGGATCTGCGCGGTGAACGGCGTGCCGATCAGACCGAAGCGGCCGTCGGCGTACTGCGCGGCCAGGTCCTGGTGGATGTGGCCCCGCGGGGTGGTGGCGTGGCCGTGCGGCAGGCGTTGGGTGGCCTGGAGGTGGGTGGTCAGGTCCTGCCCCGCCGCGCGGCCGGGTGCGCACAGGTGGCTGCCGCAGGGCACGCCCAGCGCGTGGGCGGCCGCGGCGGCCTCGGCCATGACGGAACCGGAGGCCCGCACATACGTCTTGACGAAGTCGACGTCGAGGGCGGCGGCCCGGCGCAGGGTGCGCCGCACACCGGCGGTGGTGCGGTGGGCCCGGCCCATGCTGTACGCGGTCCGGGCGCCGTCGATGAGTTCCGCGCAGGCCAGCAGGCGGGGACCGGTGCTGTGGCCGCTGTCGGTGGATTCCCGCAGCCGGACGGCGTCGTAGAGGGAGCCGCCGAGGCAGGCGGTGGTGGTGATGCCGTAGGCGAGGGCCGCGAGGTTCTGCCGGGCCCCGTAGGTGGCGGTGTAGGGGTGGGTGTGGCTGTCGAACAGGCCGGGCAGCACGGTCTGCTGGGAGGCGTCGAAGGTGCGGTGGCCGGGGCGGCGGGCGCGGTGCGGTTCGACGGCGCTGATCCGGCCGTCGCGGACGAGGATGTCGACGTCGTGCCGCGGGGGCGAGCCGGTGCCGTCCCAGAGCTGGCCCGCGTGCACCCGCAGCGGTTCGCGGCGGGCGGGGCGGGCGGGGCGGGTGGTGATCCCGGCGGTGCCCAGCGTCCGGGTCGCGAAGCGGCCGGCGCCGGCGCCCAGGGTGAGCAGGCGCAGGCGGCCGCGGGAGAGGTAGAGCAGGGTGCGGGAGTCGGCGGCCCAGCTCGGGTGGTCGGCCGGTTCGTCGGTGAGCCGGCGGGGCGGGCCGGCCGGGGCGCCGGCGGGGGTGACGGGCAGCAGCCAGAGGGCCGATTCGGCGACCAGGGCCAGGTGCCGGCCGTCGGGCGACCACACCGGTCCGGCGGCGGCCCGGTCGGACAGCGACTGGTGGGGTGCGGGCAGGTGGCGCCGGTCGGTGCCGGTGCGGGTGTCGACGACCCGGATCAGGTGGTAGCCCTCGCGGAAGCGGAGGTTGAGCCGGTTGCGGTCGCAGAAGGCCAGGTAGCGGCCGTCCGGTGACCAGGTGGGCGCGCCGGGTGGTCCGTCGGCGGACAGCGGCCGGGCGATCACCCGCTCGGTGCCGGTGGCCAGGGTGCGCAGCAGGAGGTTGCCGGTGACGTCCTGGCAGGCCAGGCGGGAGCCGTCCGGGGAGAGCGCCGGGTACAGCCGGCCGCCGCCGGCGACGAGTTCGTCGCGGTCGCCGTCCAGGTGCCGGCGGCGGACGGCGGCCAGTCCGTCGCGGTCGGTGCAGTAGAGCAGGCTGCGTCCGTCGGGGGCCCAGGCGGGCATCTGGAGGTGGTGCACCGGGGCCTCGCGCACCAGGGCGCGCGGCTCCCCGCCGACCGGCAGCAGCCACAGGGTGCCGAGCGCGGCGAAGGCCACGCTGCGGCCGTCGGGCGACAGCGCCGGGAGGTGGATGCCGCGCACCGGGACGGGGCGGGCCGGATCGTACGGGCGGGCCTTGGGCCGCCATCGGTTGCGGGGCACCGGCAGGTGGGCGGCGAACGGGATGTCCCGGGACCGGCTGCCGCGGGCGCCGAGGGTACGGATCCGGATGCGGCCGTCGGCGACGTACAGCAGCCGGTCCTCGTCGAGCCAGCAGGGCGGCGCCGCGGCGAGGTCCTCGTCGTCGGTGACGACCCGGCCGTCCACCAGCAGCGCGGTCCGCGTGGCCGACGGGCCCGGGCCGGACAGGCGCAGGCAGGCGACCCGGCCCGCCGGGGAGACGGCGGGGCACGTCAGGCGGCCCGAGGACACGGTGTGCAGGGTCTCCGGCCCGCCGCCGGTGAGGGGTACGCGCACCAGTGTCCGGCCGCCGTCGGAGGTGCCGTCGGGCAGCCGGGCGGCGCGTACGCAGACCAGGGACCGTCCGTCCGGTGACCAGGCGGGGTCCTGGTCGTCGAAGTCCCCGCCGGTCACCCGGCGCGCGCGGCCGCCGTCGGGGTCGCAGGTCCACAGGCCGTAGGCGGTGCCGGCCACCGCGTCGCCGCCCCGCTCGGAGGCGAAGGCGAGCCGGGTCCCGTCGGGCGACCAGGCGACGCCGCGGTCGTCCCACGGCCCGTCGGTCAGGCGGCGCGGCCCGCCGCCGTCCGCCCGCAGCGTCCACAGGTGGAAGCCGCCGCCCCGGTAACCCACCAGGGCCACCGTCGTGCCGTCGGGCGACAGCGCGGGGCGGGTCGCCTCCAGTTCCCAGTCGGTCAGCCGCACGGCGGTGCCGCCCGCCCGCGGAATCCGCCAGAGGACTCCCTGCACCTCGGCGATCAGGACGTCGCCGCCCCGGGCGGCGGTGACCGACCCGCCGGTCAGCTCGGTGAGGGCGACCGAGTCCGGCGCCGGTCGCCGGGACCGCGGGTGCGCGGCCGCGGGTCCGGCCACGGCGGGGAGCGCGGCCGTCCCCGCCGCCGCGCCCAGGAAGCCGCGCCGGCTGACCCGGCCGGGGTCCGTCGCGCGGCCGGTCCCGGCCACCGGTTCCGGCCGGCTCATGAGCCGGGACGTTCGATGCGCAGGACGTCCTGCTGGTGCGCCATCAGGTATCCGCCGTCCGCCGTCGCGAAGTGCCGCTGTACGTACTCCTGCACGGCCTGCCGCGCGGGCCGGGTGCTGCCGGGGAAGCTGAGCAGGAAGCCGGCGACGGTGACCGTCTCCGCCAGGTCGGTGCTGCGGTAGTGGGCGGGCACGGACTCCATCCGGAGGTCGCCGGCCGGGCCGGCCGGGGCGGCGGCGAGTTCGTCCGCGAGGTCCCGCAGGCCGAGGCGGACGCCGGTGAAGTGGCGCACCATCCGCATGCACGCGTTGTCCGGGTCCTGCTGGACGACCAGCAGGGTGCCGCCCGGCCGGACCCAGCCGAGGACCCGCCGGACCGTGCGGGCCCAGTCCTCGCGGGGGATGTAGTACAGCACGTGGGAGAGCAGTGCCAGGTCGACGCGGGCGCCGGGGTCGGCGCGGAGCACCGGCTCGGTCAGGACCTCCGCGTCGGGGCAGGTGCGGGCGAGGGCCCTGCGCATCGGTTCGCTGGGTTCGACGCAGACGGTGCGCTCGAAGGACCGGCCGACGTGCCGGGTGGTGGTGCCGTCGGCGGGGCCCACGTCGAGGAACACCCGCCGGGCGGGCAGCCCGCGCACCACCTCGTCGAGGTAGGCGTGCAGGACGGCCTTCTCGTCGCTGCGGGCCAGGAACCGGGTGAACGCGTCGTGGTAGGCGTCCTCGTCGGTCCGCAGACCACCTGTGGTCAGGGTCTTCGGCGGTTCCATGCCTGGGTCCCCTTTCGAGGGTTTCGCGGGCGGGTCACGACGACTGGACCCTGCCACCGCGGGCCGCCCGGCCGGTGGAGGGCGCGCGTGCGGCCGGAGCGCACGGAAGCACGGGCGGGCGTGCGGGTACGCCCGCGGCCGCCGCACCACCCCCGGACGCTTCGACCGCCCCCCTTTCGGGGGTCCCGGGCCGGACGCCGGCGGCGGGCCGGATGCCGCTGTCCGGGCGGTGGCTGGCCGGCCCGCGCGCTCCGCACTACCGTGCCGTCGTGGAGCTCTTCTCGCGCTGCTGGGCGGCGCTGCGCACGGTGGTCGACGGGTTGCCGGACGCGGACTTCGCCCGGCCGTCCGGCTGTACCGGCTGGCTGGTCCGGGACCTGGTCTGCCATCTGGTCATCGACGCCCAGGACGTCCTGATCACCCTCGCGACCCCGGTCGACGCCGCGCCCACCCGGGACGCGGCGACGTACTGGGAGGTCACCGGGGCACCGCCGACCGGTGACGATCCGCTCGACGCGCTGACCGTGCGGCTGGCCGCCGCCTACCGTGACCCCGGGCTGCTCAAGTTCCACCTGGACGACGTGGGCGGCGCGGCCGGCCGGGCCGCCGGGGCGGCCGATCCGGGCCGGACGGTGGGCACCCGCGGCCAGGTCCTCACCGTGGGCGACTACCTCGGCGCCTACGTCCTGGAGTGGACGCTGCACCATCTCGACCTGGTGGCGCACCTCCCCGCCGTCCCGGGGCCGCCCGCGGCCGGGCTCGCGCGGTCCCGGGAACTGCTGGAGCGGATCACCGCCGCGGCGTTCCCCGCCGTGTTCTCCGACGCGGACGCGCTGCTGCTCGGCACCGGGCGGCGGCTGCCGGACGGCGCCGAACGGGACCGGCTCGGGCCGCTGGCCGCACGGCTGCCGTTCGTACTCGGATGACCGGCGGCGGGTCAGTCGCCGAGGGCCTCCCGGACCGTGGGATAGCAGCCGATGAGCCCGTCGACACCCAGGATGTCGAACACCCGCAGGATCGCCGGCGAGCACGCCGCCAGCCGTATCCAGCCGTCGCGGGACATCGCGGCACGGTGGGCCTGGATCAGCGCGTTGAAGCCGGCCGAGTCCATGAAGGACACCGAGGCGAGGTCGACGACCGTGAACGGAGCCGGAACACCGGACGGCAGCAGCGCCTGGCGCACCTCGGCGCCGACGTCCTGGTCGATGTCACCGTGCAGCGTCACCACGGTGACGCCGCCGGGGGTGAGAGAGCGCACCGCGGAGAACGGCTGCGGGGTCATGGCACACGTCGTCCTTTCCCGTGCTTGGTCTGCCACCAGAATCGACCCCGGCCACTACACCTGTCAACCGATACCTGAAACCGTGTTCCTATTTACCGTTGCATGAAACACACGTCATACTCAGGGATCATGGGTGGAGTACCTGAGCCACACACCGGCTGGACATTTCTGACGAACCACGCCCGCGTCCTGGCGGTGATCGCCGACGATCCGAGCGCGCGCGTGCGGGACATCGCCGCGCACTGCCGGCTCACCGAGCGCGCGGTGCACAAGATAATCGCCGACCTGGAGGAGGACGGCTACCTCTCCCACACCCGCCAGGGGCGGTCGAACGTCTACCGGATCGAACCGGGGGTCCCGCTGCGGCACCCCGCCGAGGCGGAGGCCGGGCTGACCGTGGCCGCGGTCCTGTCCGTCCTGGCCCGGCACGACGCGCAGCGCGGCCCCAAGCCCTAGCCGGGGGACGCGGGGCCCCCGTCGGCCGGGTCCCGGCGCAGGGCCAGGAGCGCGACGTCGTCGGTGCGCCGGCCGGTGGGGCCGGCCTTGGCCAGGAGGTCGTCGATCAGCAGGTCCAGGTCTCCCTCGTCGGCCTGGGCGAAGTGGCGCGCGAGACGGGCCACGGAGTCGTCGAGGTCGACCCCCGGCATCTCGATCAGGCCGTCGGTGTAGAAGAGCAGCGCCAGCCCCGGCACGAACGGGATCTCGCGGTGCGGGAACACGGCGTCGGGGTCGATGCCGAGCAGCGGGCCGGGCGACACGCCGGCGGGCCGGGTGTCCCCGCCGGGCAGCCGGACCAGGGGCGGCAGGTGGCCGGCGCTGGCCAGGGTGGCCCGGCCGCGGACGAAGTCCAGGTGGGCGTAGAGGCAGCTGGTGAACAGGTCGGGGGCGAGATCGGTCAGCAGCCGGTTGGTGCTGGCCAGTACCTGCCCCGGCGGGATGCCGCGGGCCGCGCCCGCGTGCACGGCGGTCCGGACCTGTCCCATGAGGGCGGCGGCCGCCGCGTTGTGTCCCTGGACGTCGCCGATGACGGCCGCGGCGGCGCCGTCGCCGAGCCGGATCAGGTCGTAGAAGTCGCCGCCGATGTCCATGCCCCGGGTGGCGGGCAGATAGCGGGCGGCCACCCGCAGACCCGCGATCTCCGGCAGGGTCCGCGGGAGCAGGGCCTGCTGGAGGCTGTGGGCGAGGTCGAGCTTGGTGTCGTAGAGACGGGCCCGGTCGAGGGCCTGGGCGATGAGGCCGGCCAGCGCGGTCAGGACGGCGCGTTCCTCGGCCGGGAAGCGGTGCGCGCGCTCGTAGGACAGGATGCAGCAGCCGACCGGGCGGCCCGAGATCACCAGCGGCAGGAAGGCCCAGGCCGCCTTGCCGCTGATCAGCGGGGCGTCCGGGTAGGAGCGCCGTAGTTGTACCGGGTCGGCGAAGAAGGCGGGGACCCCGGTGGCGAGGGTGCGCCCGGCGGGCGTCAGGTCGCTGTCCACGGGCAAGCCGTCCAGGCGTTCGACGATCTCGGGGGCGTAGCCGCGGGACCCGGTGATCAGCAGCCGGCCGGCGTCGGCGGCGGACAGGATCAGGCCCTGGGCGCCGAACGCGGGCAGTACCTGGTCGGCGACCAGGTCCATGACGTCCTGCACGCCGACGGCCTCGGCCAGCGCGGCGGCCAGATGGGTGAGCTGGTAGAGCTGGCCCGCCCGGGCCGGTGTGGCGGGGTGCGCGGCCCGGCGGGGCGCCGCGGCCGGCGGCGGCTCGGCGTCGCTCGGGACGATACGGACGCTGATGCCGCTGGCGTCCGGGTAGAGGTGGAAGTCCAGCCACCGGTCGGGCGGGCGGCACGCGGTGAAGGCGACCGGCCGCCGGCCGAGGACGGCGGCCCGGTAGCGGTCCTCGTGGACCGGGTCGTCGAGCCAGCGCAGCGACTCCCACGGCAGGGTGCCCAGCAGCCGGTCGGCGTCGGCGCCCAGCAGTTCGCAGGCACCGGCGCTGAGGTAGGTGAAGCGGCCCGCCAGGTCCACCGCGCAACTGCCGCCCGGGAGGCGCTCGGCGAAGTCCGCGGCGGCCAGGTCGGGGCCCGCGGCCCGGTGGGCCGGCCCGGCCGGCACGGTCCGGGGCGGGGCGTCACCGCCCGGCAGGACGCCGCGCCCGGCGGCCTCCTCGACCAGCCGGGCCAGCCGCCGGCAGCTGGAGCCGATGTGCCCGCGTTCCCGGGCGGACATGTACGGCGGGCGCGGGGTCGGCCACATCAGCAGCAGCGCGCCCCAGCACTGAGCGCCGGTGACGGGGGCCGCGGCCAGCGCCATCGGGTAGGGCAGGGCCAGCGCGGTACGGGGATGGGTCCGGGCCAGCTGGGTGTGGCTGCCGGCCCACACCAGCCGGTCCTCCCGGACCGCGTCGGCCACCGGGGCGGCGGCGGCCAGCGGGACCCTGACCCAGGGGACGGCGAACTCGGCGGGCGCGCCGTACAGCGCGTCCAGGCGCAGCAGCGGGTCGCGCGGCGCCAGCAGGTAGAGGGCGCCCACGGACGCGCCGATCCGGCGCACGGTCTCCGCGAAGGCGGCGTCCAGTGCGCCGAGGCCGACGGCCGGTCCGCGTGTGCCGGTCACCGGGCACCTCCAGCAGCGCCGGGAAGGATTGATCCGGGCAGCAGCGACCTTCGTCCTTTCCCGCTCCGCCGGGCCGCGCGGCGGACCCGGCACCTGGTACGGCTTCCCCCACTCAGGGACGCTACCCGCGCGCGGGGCGGTCGGCATGGCGACGGACGGGAGTCGCACGGTCATGGAACCTTCACCTCGGGCCGCCGCTCAGCGGCCGGACAGCGGGCACCCGGTTCAGTGCTGTCGGTGAAGGGGGCCCTGATGATCGTCGTCGCCGTTCTGCTGCTGCCCGCCCTGGGGCTCGTGCTCTTCGGGATGGACCGGCTGGAGGACCGGCTGTTCGGTCCGCCCCGCCAGCCGTCGCCGGTGCGGCACGGGCGCCGCCGCCATCTGCGGCTGGTCGGCGGCACCGCGACGGAGCACCGCCATCGCCGGGCCGGTGCCGAGGGCCGGCGCACGGACGCCGCCTGACGCGGGCCGTCTGGCAGTCGCTGTCGGGGGTACTCGCGCGCTTCAGGGACGCCGGGACCGCGGCGCGGACCCGGCAAGCGGCGAACGGAACGGGAGATGATCACCGTGGCGACCATGGGCACACGGCCGCCCTCCGCCGGGGCGGACGGACACGGACCGGGGCAGGGGCCGGGGCAGGAGCCGGTGAGCGAGCTGGTGCAGCGGGCCTCGCAGCAGCTGACCGAGCTGGTGCGCGGCGAACTGAAGCTGGCGCAGGCGGAGATGAAGGAGAAGGGGAAGCGGTACGGCAAGGGCGGCGGCATGTTCGGCGGCGCCGGCCTGGTGGGCTTCCTGATGCTCCAGGCCCTGGTGGCCACCGCGATCGCCGCGCTGGCGGTCCCGCTGCCCGTGTGGGCCGCGGCGCTGATCGTGACCGCGGTGCTCGGCGTGCTCGCCGCGGTGCTGGCCCTGATCGGGAAGAAGCAGGTCAGCCGGGCGGCGCCGCCGACACCGCAGCGGACCATCGAGAACGTCAAGGCCGATGTGGCCGAGATCAAGGGGAGCGCACACCGATGACCCAGCCGCCGCACGACGAGCCGACCGCGCAGAACCCCGAGGAACTGCGCCGGCAAGTGGAACGCACCCGTCAGGAACTGGGCGAGACAGTGGAGGCGCTGGCGGCCAAGACGGACGTCAAGGCCCGCGCCCAGGAGAAGGCGAACCAGACCAAGGAACAGGCCGCGGCGATGGCCGGCCAGGCCAGGCAGCAGGCCGCCGCGGTGACCGGACAGGCGAAGGCCAAGGCCGGCGAGGTGGCGCAGCAGGTCCGGGACAAGGTGCCGGATCCGGTTTGGGACAAGGCCGCCCGGGCCACCGGGCAGGCCCGCGCCACGGCGTCCCGGGCCGGCCAGGTCTGGCACGACAAGGCGCCGAAGCCGGTACGGGAGAAGACCGACCGGGCGGCCCGGGCGGCCCGGGAGCACCGCGTCCTGCTGCTGGCCGGCGCGGGCACGGGCACCGTACTGCTCTGGCTGGCACTGCGGCGCCGGGGGAACTGACCCGGACCGCGAACGCCCGCCCGGTCACCCCGGCGGGACGTACCGACCGGGCGCGGGCTCTTTTACCGGCGGCCGGCTTCGGGCGGCGCGGCTCGTGGGGCCGGGCCGGGTGGGTGAGGGCGTCGGGGCCGGGCCCCGACTCCCTGTGCGGGCCGGCTTCGGGGCGGGCGCGGGCCTGCTGCCGCGGCCGGTCTCGGGCGGGCGCCGCTCGTGGGGTCGGGCCGGCTTCGGGCGGGCGCGGCTCGTGGGGCAGGGCCGGGTGGGTGAGGGCGTAGGGGCCGGGCCCCGACTGCCCCGTGCGCGGGGGCCGGTCCCGTCGCGGCGTCCGGCGGAGGGCCCGGCCGCCGTGCGGAATAATGCCCGTATGCGGATCTCAGCCAGGGCGGACTACGCGGTACGTGCCGCGCTGCAACTCGTCGCGTCGGGGGATGACGGGCCGGTGAAGGCGGAGGCCATCGCCGACGCCCAGGACATCCCGCACAAGTTCCTCGAGGGCATCCTCAGCGACATGCGCCGCGGCGGGCTCGTGGTCAGCCAGCGCGGCGGCAACGGCGGGTACCGGCTGGCCAAGCCGGCCGCCGCCATCTCCATCGCCGACGTGATCCGCGTCGTGGACGGCCCCCTGGTCTCGGTACGCGGAGTGCGCCCGCCGGAGCTGTCCTACCGGGGCCCCGCCCAGTCACTGCTGCCGCTGTGGATCGCGCTGCGTTCCAATGTGCGCGAGATTTTGGACGGCGTGACGCTGGCGGACGTCGCGGCGGCCGAACTGCCCGCCGACGTGGCCGCGTTGACCGACACCCCGGGGGCCTGGACCAACCCCTGATCCGTCCGCCCCTCGCCCGCATCTCACATAATGGGACGCGGCTGACCATCATATGAACAACCCCTTGGGGTAGGCGTCACCTTCTGCCACGATCCCTATCAACCCGGTGGGAAAACTAGGAATCGAGGGGTGACCATGAGCACGCTCAGCCGCGCAGGCCGGTCCCTGCCCCTGCTCACCTCCCGTCGGCACATCGACCTCCTCCGCACGTCCAGCGCCGTCTGTCCCGGCTCCTGAGCGACCGGCGCCCGCATCGCCGTACCGCCCGCCCCTGGACGTTCCCCCCGGCCCGCGCCGCCCGTGCGCGCGTGCCTCCGCAGCTCCGTGCCCACGCACCTTCCGAAAGGACACCTCCGTGTCTGCCGCCAGACCGTTCACCGCCCTGCGCACCCTCGCCGCCCTGGCGGCGCTTCCCCTTCTGCTGACGGCCTGCGGCTACGGCTCCGAGTCCACCGACGACGACAGCCAGACCGGTGTCGCCGCGGACGCGAAGAAGCTCTCCGCCGACGAGGTCAAGATCGGCTACTTCCCGAACCTCACCCACGCCACCGCGCTGGTCGGCGTCCAGGAGGGCCTGTTCCAGAAGGAGCTGGGCGGCACCACGATCAAGGCGTCGACCTTCAACGCCGGCCCGTCCGAGATCGAGGCGCTGAACTCCGGGTCCATCGACATCGGCTGGATCGGCCCCTCCCCCGCCGTCAACGGCTACACCAAGTCGGACGGCAAGAACCTGCGGATCATCGGCGGTTCCGCCTCCGGCGGGGTCAAGCTCGTGGTCAACCCGGACAAGATCAAGACCGAGGACGACCTCAAGGGCAAGAAGATAGCCACCCCGCAGCTCGGCAACACGCAGGACGTCGCCTTCCTCAACTGGATCGCGGAGAAGGGCTGGAAGGTCGACGCGCAGAGCGGCAAGGGCGACGTCTCCGTGGTCCGCTCGGACAACAAGGTGACCCCGGACGCCTACAAGGCCGGCTCGATCGACGGCGCGTGGGTGCCGGAGCCGACCGCCTCCAAGCTGGTCGCGGACGGCGCCAAGGTGCTGCTGGACGAGTCCGACCTGTGGCCGGACAAGAAGTTCGTCATCACCAACATCATCGTGTCGCAGACGTTCCTCAAGGAGCACCCCGACGTCGTCGAGGCGGTGCTGCGCGGCTCGGTCAAGACCAACAAGTGGATCAACGCCAACCCCGACGCGGCGAAGGCGTCCGCCAACAAGGCGCTGGAGAAGCTCTCCGGCAAGGCGCTGCCGGCCGAGGTCATCGACCCGGCGTGGAAGTCCATCACGTTCCTGGACGACCCGCTGGCCTCCACCCTGGACACCGAGGCGGAGCACGCGGTGAAGGCCGGTCTGCTGGAGCAGCCGAACCTCAAGGGCATCTACGACCTCGCGCCGCTGAACAAGGTCCTCAAGGCCGAGGGCGAAACCGAGGTCGACGACGCCGGCCTCGGCACCGAGTGACCCGGCGCGAACGATCCGACTCGTGAGATCCAAGAAGCTCCCAGGAGGTGACGACCATGGCCACCGCGACCGCCAAGGCCGCTGAGGACACCGGGGCCGCGACGCCCGCCGCCCGGGTCGAGCACGTCTCGAAGTCCTTCCCCGCACCGGGGGCGCCCGGCGGACAGCAGCTCGTGCTGGACGACATCACCCTCGATGTCGCGCCGGGCGAGTTCGTCACCCTCCTGGGGGCCTCCGGGTGCGGCAAGTCCACGCTGCTGAACCTGGTGGCCGGCCTCGACGCGCCGTCCGCCGGCGCCATCAGCACCGACGGCAGGCCCGCCCTGATGTTCCAGGAGCACGCGCTGTTCCCGTGGCTGACCGCGGGCAAGAACATCGAACTCGCGCTGAAGATGCGCGGGGTGGCCAAACCCGAGCGGCGGCCGGAGGCGGAGCGGCTGCTCGAACTGGTCCGGCTGCACGGCGCGTACGGCAAGCGGGTGCACGAGCTGTCCGGCGGGATGCGGCAGCGCGTCGCGCTGGCCCGGGCGCTGGCCCAGGACAGCAGGCTGCTGCTGATGGACGAGCCGTTCGCGGCGCTGGACGCCATCACCCGGGACGTGCTGCACGACGAACTGACCCGGATCTGGCGGGAGACCGGCCTGTCGGTGCTGTTCGTCACGCACAACGTGCGCGAGGCGGTGCGGCTGGCCCAGCGGGTGGTGCTGCTGTCGTCCCGGCCCGGGCGGATCGCCCGGTCCTGGACGGTCGGCATTCCGCAGCCGCGCCGCCTGGAGGACAGCGCGGTCGCCGAGCTGTCCGCCGAGATCACCGAGGAACTACGGGGGGAGATCCGCCGCCATGGCCAGCACTGACATCGATCCGGCACCGGGGCACGACAAGGCGTCGCAGGACCTGGCGGGGCTGGAGGCCGGCCTCGACGCGCTGGACACGGTGCAGGTGGGCCGTACGCCGCTGCGCGAGACGCTGCTGCGCAAGGTGCTGCCGCCGGTCACCGCCGTCGCCCTGGTCCTGGTCGTCTGGCAGGTCCTGGTGTGGGCGGAGGTCGCGCCGTCGTACAAGCTGCCCTCGCCGTCCGCGGTGTGGGACGAGGTGTCCACCGCGTGGCTCGAGGGCACCCTGCTCGGCTACATCTGGACCTCCGTCTCGCGGGGCCTGCTGGGCTTCCTGCTGGCGCTGGTCATCGGCACGCCGCTCGGACTCCTGGTCGCCCGGGTGAAGTTCGTGCGGGCCGCGATCGGGCCGATCCTGTCCGGGCTCCAGTCGCTGCCGTCCGTCGCCTGGGTGCCGCCCGCGGTGATCTGGCTGGGGCTCGACGACAAGATGATGTACGCGGTGATCCTGCTCGGTGCCGTGCCGTCGATCGCCAACGGCCTGGTGGCCGGGGTGGACCAGATCCCGCCGCTGTTCCTGCGGGCCGGCCGGACGCTGGGCGCCACGGGGCTGCGCGGTGCCTGGCACATCGTGATGCCGGCCGCGCTGCCCGGCTATCTCGCGGGGCTCAAGCAGGGCTGGGCGTTCTCGTGGCGGTCGCTGATGGCGGCCGAGATCATCGCGTCCTCGCCCGATCTGGGCGTGGGGCTGGGCCAGTTGCTGGAGAACGGCCGCAACAACTCCAGCATGTCGCAGGTGTTCCTCGCCATCCTGCTGATCCTGGTGGTGGGCATCGCCGTGGACCTGCTGGTCTTCAGTCCGCTGGAGCGGCGGGTGCTGCGCGGCCGGGGGCTGCTGGTCACCCGCTGAGACCCACCTGTACGAAAACCACCCGTACGAGCATCACCCGTACGAAGAAGACCGCACGACGACGAAGGCACCGGCCGTACACGGCCGGTGCCTTCGCGGTGCCCGCCGGTGCGGCGCGGGTGCCCGCCGGTTCAGACCGCCTCGGCCGTGACGCCGTCGCGGGCGGGCGCGGACCAGTCCAGGACGCACAGCGCCGCGCCGGCCGCCTCCGGTCCGCGGCAGTGCGCGTCGTGCCGGCGGGCGATGCCGTCCAGGTCCAGGTGCGGGCCGAAGGCGGGGTGGGCGGCCAGCCGCCGGGCATGGGCCCACAGCCGGGGATGGGCCGCGATCCGCTGTACGGCGGAGGCGTCCAGATGCCTGCGGTGCACGGTGTCGAGTTGCACCAGGGCCACCCACAACTCGACGTCGGCGGCGGTGATCGCGTCGCCGAGCAGGTACGGGCCGGTGGCCAGCCGCCACTCCAGGGAGCCGAGGGCCCGCAGCAGCGAGCCGAGGGCGGCGGTGCGCGCCTCGGGGGCGGCGTCGGCCTGTCCGGCCGTCTGGGCCGCGTCGTTGATGCCGTGCTCGCACAGGCGTCGCACGGCGTCGATCTCCTCGTCCTGGCCGCAGGGGTACAGCACCGGGCGGCAGCGGTCCGCGGGGCCGAAGCGCCGGGCCAGGTCGCGCAGGATGTCGGGGGTGTGGGTGCTGACGATCCGGCCGGTCCAGTCGTCGCTGAGCACGGGTGCGGTGGCCGGTCCCGGGTGGCGGTGCGAGCTGGCCTCGTACAGGGGGCGCAGGGCCGTGTGGCCGCCGCCGGGTTCGTCGGGCACGGCGGGCAGCAGGGTCACCGGGAGGACGTCGTCGAGGCCGAGCAGGCTGTGTGTGATGGCGATGCCGAGACAGTGCGGGCAGGACAGCGAGAGGTGGAGGCGGTAGCGGCGGGGCGCGGCGTAGTGACCGCTGCGGGGGTCACGGCCGATCCGGCCCCGGAACGACGGCAGGGACGGCACGGCTGGCGAGGGCGTGGCGGGCATGTTTCTCCCTGGGGACGGTTCCGGTGGGTGCGGTCGCGGCGTGCGGTGCCGTCAGGCGGGGAGGGCGAACGGAGGGTGTGCTCCGCTGAGGAAGTAGTCCCCGACCTGCCGCAGTCCGTGGGCGACGGGGTGGTAGAGGGTGTGGGTGCGGGCGTTGCGCCAGAAGCGGTCGAATCCGTGGCGCGAGGAGGCGGCGCCGGGGCCGATGACGTCCAGGGTGCGGGTGGTGATGTCGTGGACGGCGCGCGCGGCGGCGGCTTCGGCGGCGGTGGCCAGTACGGAGATCTCGGCGCACTCGTCGTCGGTGAGGTCCTCGCCGCGGGCCAGTCCCTCGTCGAGGGCGGCCACGGCCTGGTCGGCGAGGGCGGCCGCGGCCCGCGCGTCGACGGTGAGTTCGCCGTAGGTGACCAGTACGTGCGGGTCCTGGGCGAGGCCGTCCTGCCAGGCCGGGAGGCCGACCACGGGGTAGTCGCCGAGCGGGGTGCCATCGCCGGCCCGGGTGTACTCCCGGGTCCTGGTGTACTCGCGGGCCTCGGCGAGCACTCCTTCGGCGATGCCCAGACAGAGCTGGGCGGAGACCAGCCGGGCGGTGGCGGCCGCGAGGCCCGCGAACGGCGGCAGCGCGCCCTCGTCGGAGGAGAGCGAGCCCAGCACCGCGTCGGCCGCGACCGGTACGCCGTCGAACTCCACGCTGCCGCCGCCCGACAGTCGCTGTCCGAACGCGTCCCCGTCGTCGCCGCTGGTCACGCCGGGATGAGCGGGGTCGACGAGGACGGCCAGCGGCTCGCCGCTGTCGGAGCGGGCGGCGCGGACGGCCAGCCGGTCGGCGACCCGGGCCCCGCCGACGGTGCCCTGCCGCCCGTTCAGCAGATAGCCGCCGCCGGCCTCCGGGGTGAGCCGCAGGGGCGGTTCGTGGGCGGCGAAGCCGCCGCCCCAGCACCACTGGCCGGCGGCGGAGTCCCTGGCGATGCGTGCGGCCGTCTCGGGGCCGGCGAAGAAGCGGGCCGTCCAGGACAGGACGTAGTGACCGCCGAGGAGTTGGCCGATGGCGCCGTCGGCCGCGGCGATGTCCCGCACGACGGCGTGCGCCGTGCCCCAGTCCGCCCCTCCCCCGCCGTGTTCGGCGGCGGTCAGCAGGGTCAGCAGTCCGGCCTCGCGGAGCCGGTCCACCTCGTCGAACGGGGGTTTGCCGGCCTGGTCGCGGGTGATCGCGTCGGTGGCCAGGTCGTCGGCCACCTCACGGGCGACGCGCAGCCAGTGCGCACGGCCGCACCGCGCGCCTGCCGGGGCGGGGGCGGTGGTGGCCGGGTCGGGGGCGGTCGTCACATCCATGCCCGGCCCCTCGGTGACCGGCGGACGGACACCGGGCCGGGCTGCGGCAGTGCCACTGTCGTTCCTCCTCAGGACTGGCCCCGGGACGCGGGGCCGGAACACCCCGGCCGGCCGGGGGTGTACTTGTAGCCCACGCGCCGGACGGTGACGATCCGGTGCCGGTGGGCGCGGCCGAGCTTGGCCCGGACCCGGGCGATGTGCACGTCGACGGTGCGGCCGTCGCCGATGTGGCCGTACCCCCAGACGCTGCCGATCAGTGACTCGCGGGAGAGCACCTGGTCGGGGTGGGCGACCAGGTGGGCGAGCAGCTCGAACTCCAGGTAGGTCAGGTCCAGTACGCGTCCGTCGATCCGGGCGACCCGGCGTACGGCGTCGACCCGGATCTCGCCGTCCGGCTCGGCCGGGTCCGGGTCGGCGGCGGCCGGCACGGGGGTGAGGGGGTGGATGACCGGGCGCGGTCCGTCCGGGACGAACAGCCGGGCGGGGTCGGTGCCTTCCGGGACGAAGACGACGTAGCCGACCAGTGGCCCGGCGGCCCCGGCGGCCGGGTCGCCGGGCGGGTGCTCGGGCACCAGCCGCAGGTGACGGGAGCCGGGGTCGGGGGCCGGGTTCTCGGACGGCAGGGGGGTGGTCATGACGGGCTCCTTGACAGGGGCGCCGGGCGGCCGGGCAACGGAGGCGGCCGGGAGGAGGCGAGCGGCGAGCGAACAGAAGAGGGTGGGGGTCGTCCTACGGAAGACGGCAGACCGCGCTGGCGACGCGACAGAAGTCGACATGCCGACGGCGAACGAGCGGCTGCTGCGTACTGGACATGTGTTCCATCCTGCGCACCCGGACCACCCCCGGTCAACAGTTTCCTATAAATCCGGTAGGGATAATAGAGAAATGGCGTTCCGGGGCCGTTCAGTGGCCGGTCCGGGCCGGCCGCGGCGTGCGCAGGCCGAGGTGCTCGCGCAGGGTGCCGCCGGTGTAGGCGGTGCGCAGCAGGCCGCGTTCGCGCAGTACCGGTACCGCGTCGTGCACCACGGCGGCGAGGTCGGCGGGGGCCGAGGCCGGCAGCAGGTGGAAGCCGTCGACACCGCCGGCCGCCCGCCAGTCGGCGAGCAGGCCGGCGAGGTCGGCGGCGGTGCCGGTGAACCGGGCTTCGGCGGGCGGCAGCCGGTCCCCCGTCCCGCCGAGGCCGACGGCGAGCCGCAGCAGCACCCGGAGCCCGTCCGGGTCCCGCCCGGCCTCGGTCACCCGGCGGCGCAGGGCCGCGCGGGCCAGCCGGGCGGTGGCCGGGCCGTCGGCGTCGAGCAGTACGAGTTCGGCGTGCAGCGCGGCCAGTTCCCACTGCCCGTCCGTGTCGTGCACGTCGAGGGCGACGGCGACGGGCGGCCGGCCCTGCGGCGGGCGGGGCGCGGTGGCCGCGGTGTCCCGGCCGTCCCACAGCCGCACCGCCGCCGCCACGGTGTCGGCGGCCCCGGCCCACCGGTCGGGCCCCGAAGTCGGGTCGCGGCGGCCGGAGTCGGTCCCGCCGGCGGGGACGTCGACGAGCCAGCCTGCCCGGCCGCCGCTGGCGGAGTCGAGGCCGGCCAGCACGGCGGCCGCGCGCGGCGGATCGGCCCGGTCGGCCGGCACGGCCGGCACCAGGCCGACGCGGCTAGTCACCGGTGCGACACCGGTCAGCGCGGTGGCGTCGGCGGCGGTGACGAAGTCCAGGGTGCCCTGTTCCGCGAGGCGGGTCAGGGCGGCCCAGCGGGAGGCGCTGTCGTCGTCCGGCGCCACGTCCAGGGCCACGGAGAGGTGAAGTCGGCGGGGCATGGTCTCAGTCCCTCACTGTCCGGTCTCGGGCAGGCCGGGCGGGTTGATCTCCGACTTGGTCACGGCCTCGTCGGACAGCCCCCAGCGGGCGAGCACCTTGGCGTACGTCCCGTTGCCGATGACCTCGTTCAGCGCGTCGGCGAGCGGCCCGACCAGTCCGCTGTCCTTCTTGGTGGTGGCCGCGATCAGGCCCTGCAAGGTTTCGCCGGCCCCGGAATAGGTACCGGCGATCTCGGTCTTCCCGGCGGCGGCCACGTGGTAGGCGGCGGTCGGGTTGGGCCCGAGGTAGAGGTCGATGCGGCCGGACTGGAGGGCGAGATAGGTGTCGCTGTCGCTCTGGTAGTACTTGATGTCGACCGGTTTCCGGCCGGCCCGCTCGTTCTCCTTCGACCACTCGACGAGCAGCTTCTCCTGGTTGGTGCCGCTGCTCACGGCGACCGTCAGCCCGGCCACGTCCGCGGGCCCGTCGACCTTCAGGCCGCTGCCCTTCTTCGCCTCGAAACCGAGGTTGTCCTCGCGGTAGGTGGCGAAGTCGTACTTCTCCTTGCGCTCCTCGGTGACGGTGATGTTGCTGAATCCCACGTCGTACTTGGCGCTGTCGAGGCCCACGAAGATGTTCTCCCAGGAGACCGGGGTGGTGTCGATCCGCAGGCCGAGGACGTCGCCGACCAGGTGGGCGATGTCGGTCTCGACGCCGATGACGGTCTTGTTGTCGGTGGCGTAGAAGTTCAGCGGCGCCGCGGAGGAGGACGAGGCGACGACCTCCAGCGTGCCTCTTTCGCGGATCTTCGCCGGCACCTGGGCGGCGATGGAGCCGACCTTCGCCGTGCTGACACGTTTCTGGTCGGCGCTCAGGTTGATCTTCGTCTTGGTGCCCGAGGTGTCCGCGACCTCGGTGGTGGAGCCGTCGGAGGGGTCCGCGCAGCCGGCGAGGAGGAGGGCGGCGGCGAGTCCGATCGCGGTGGCGGTGGCGGTGCGGGCGAGGGCGGGCACGGTGGTTCTCCCGGGGTGGAGGGGGACGGTCACAGGACTTTGGCGAGGAAGGCGCGGGTGCGTTCGTGGCGCGGGGTGTCCAGGACGGCGGCGGGCGGGCCCTGTTCGACGACGACTCCGCCGTCCATGAAGACGACGGTGTCGGCGACCTCGCGGGCGAAGCCGATCTCATGGGTGACGACGATCATGGTGGTGCCGGTGCCGGCCAGGTCCTTGATGACGTCGAGGACCTCGCCGACCAGTTCGGGGTCGAGCGCCGAGGTGGGTTCGTCGAAGAGCAGCACCTTCGGTTCGAGGGCGAGCGCGCGGGCGATGGCGACCCGCTGCTGCTGGCCGCCGGAGAGCTGGCGCGGATAGGCGGCGGCCTTGTCGGCGAGTCCGACCCGGTCCAGCAGCCGGTGTGCCGTCCGAGCGGCCTCGGCGCGCGGGCGGCCGAGCGCGGAGACCGGCGCCTCGACGAGGTTCTCCAGGACGGTGAGGTGCGGGAAGAGATTGAAGTCCTGGAAGACGAACCCGATGTGGGTGCGCTGCTTGAGGACGTCCCTCTCCTTCAGTTCGTGCAGGGTGTCGCCGGAGCGGCGGTAGCCGATGAGTTCGCCGTCGATGCTGATCCAGCCGCGGTCGACCTTCTCCAGGTGGTTGATGGTGCGCAACAGCGTGGACTTGCCGGAGCCGGAGGGCCCGAGGATCACGGTGACCTGTCCGGCGTCCACCCTCAGGTCGACGCCGCGCAGCACCTGGAGGGGGCCGAAACTCTTGTGGACGCCGCGGACGTCCACCATGACCTCGCTCATCGGCTCTCTCCCAGTTCCTTCAGTGGTACGACGGGCTGGTCCCGCCGGGCGGCCGCCGCGCGCAGGGAGCGCACGGAGTACCGGACGCGCTGGAGCGGCGTGGGCGGCGGGGTGCGGTCGGCGCCGCGGGCGAAGCGGCGCTCGACGTAGTACTGCGCGACCGACAGCACGGAGGTCAGCAGCACGTACCAGGCGGTGGCCACCAGCAGCAGCGGGATCACCCGGCCGTTGCGGCCGTAGACGACCTGGACCTGGTAGAAGAGTTCACCGATGGCCATCACGTAGACCACCGAGGTGCCTTTGAGCAGGCCGATGATCTCGTTGCCGGCGGTGGGCAGGATGGCGCGCATGGCCTGCGGCAGCACGATCCGGCGGATCTGCCGCAGCCGGGGGATGCCCAGGGCGGCGGCCGCCTCCAGCTGGCCCGGGTCGACCGAGACGACGCCGCCGCGGACGATCTCGGCGGCGTAGGCGGCCTGGTGCAGGGAGAGGCCGATGACGGCGGCGCCGATGGTGCCGATGAGGCTGTCGCTGTCCACCGACCAGAACACCGGTCCGAAGGGGATGCCGACGCCCAGCCGTTCGTACAGGGCGCTGAGGTTGAACCAGAACACCAGCTGGACGATCATCGGGATGGAGCGGAAGATCCAGATGTAGCTCCAGGCGGCGGTCTGGAGCAGCGGGCTGCGGGACAGCCGCATGAACGCCAGGACGGTGCCGAGCAGGAAGCCGAGCACGGTGGCGTAGGCGGTCAGCTGGAGGGTGACCCAGACCGCTTCGACGATGGTCTCGGACAGCACGTAGTCGCCGAAGACGTCCCATTCCCAGACCGGGTTGGTGGCCAGGCCGTGCCCGAACTGGGCGGCCAGCACGGCCACGACGACGGCCGCCGCCCAGCGGGCGTGGTGGCGGGCGGGGACGACCTTGAGGGCGGCCGGGTCGTCGGGCGGCGGCGGGAGCACGGCGGTGCCCGGCGGGGCGGCGGGTTCGGTGGTGAGTCGCATGGCGGGGTTCCCGGTCGGCTCAGGTGTGTTCGGGCGGGTTGATCCGCGACGCGTCGATCGCGGAGGCGGAGGTGCCCCACTTCTTCAGGATCCGGGCGTACGTGCCGTCCTCGATCAGTTCGTCGACGGCGGCCTGGAACGCCTTGGTGAGCGGGGAGCCCTTCTTGAAGGCGAAGCCGACGTCGAGGCGGTGGTACTCGCCGAGGAAGGCGGTGCCCGAGGCGGGCTGCGCGGCCTGGTAGCGCAGGCCGTTGATGGTCGACATGATCACGTCGATGCGGCCCTGCTGGAGCGCGGTGAGGGTGGCGCCGTTCTCCGAGTAGACCTTGACGTCGTAGGGCTTCTTCCCGGCGTCCGCGCACACGCTCTTCCGCGCGTTCAGGGTGGCTTCGAAGGTGGTGCCGGCGTTGGTGCCGATGGTCAGGCCGCACAGCTGGGTGAGGTCGGTGACCTTCTTCTTCAGCGTGCTGCTGCCCTTCTTCACCGCGAAGCCCTGGCCGTCGTCGATGTAGGTGACGAAGTCGATGGTCTTCAGGCGTTCGGTGGTGACGCCGAAGTTGCCGGTGCCGACGTCGTACTTGCCGCTTTCGAGGGCGGGCAGGATCGTCTCGAAGGAGGCGTCCTGGCGTTGCACCGTGATGCCGAGGACCTTGGCGACGGCGTCGGTGAGGTCGATGTCCTGGCCCTCGGGTTCCTGGTCCGACCCGTTCGGGAAGTAGGCCGACGGCGGCGCCCCGGCCGAGCTGCCCACCCGCAGGGTGCCCGCCTCGCGCACGGCGGCGGGCAGCAGGGCGGCGGCCGACGCCACCTTCCGCACGGCGGCGACCGGGTCGTCGGTGGGGGCCGGTGACTGGGCGCCCGCCGGTGCCGTGCCGTCGGTGCTGCCGGAGTCGCAGGCGGTCAGCGCCAGCAGTGGCAGCAGGGCGAGGGCGGCGGCGAGGCGCGGGCGGAACCGGGCCGCGGTGGGCATCACGAGGTGTGCTCCTTCACGTGCTCGAGGTGGTTCAGGTGTTTCTCGAACGGCAGCGGCCCGATGGTCTCCGGGTCGGCGGTGGTGTCGAACAGCGGTGTGTAGCCGGTGGCCAGGTCCAGACCGCGGGCCTCGGGCTGGCGGGGTCCGGTGGTCAGGTAGATCCGCCGGTAGCCGCGTGCCCGTGCCTCGTGTTCGAGTTCGGTGACGACCCGGCGGGCCAGGCCGCGGCGGCGGTGCGCGGAGTGCGTCCAGATGCGTTTCAGCTCGGCGGTGTCGGCGTCGTAGCGGCGGAAGGCGCCGCCCGCCACCGGCTCGGCGCGGTCCAGGAGGAGCAGCAGCACACCGCCGTGCGGCGCGGTGAACTCCTCGTCCGGGTAGCGGGCCAGTTCGGCGTGGGCGTCCTTGCCGTAGCGGCGGGAGTACTCGTCGCCGAGTTCGCGCAGCAGGGGCCGCACCCTCGGGTCGGACACCGGTACCTGAATTACCGTCAGTTCCGGGGCGGACGTCATCCGCGCACCGCCGCGAGGGACTGGGGTGCGCGGGCCGCCCGCTCGGCGTCGCGCCTGGCGTCGCGCTTGGCGACCTCCTCGCGGACGATCGGGATGACGTACCGGCCGAAGTCGATGGCGTCGCCGAGCAGGTCGTAGCTGCGGGCGGAGAGGATGTCCACGCCCAGGTCGTAGTAGTCCAGGAGGGCCTGGGCGACCGTTTCCGGGGTGCCGACCAGGGCGTTGGAGTTGCCCGCGCCGCCGGTGGCGGCGGCGGTCGGGGTCCACAGGGCGCGGTCGTAGCGCTCCCCCGCCTCGGCGATGGCGATCAGCCTCTGCGAGCCGGTGTTCTGCGGCGCCCCGGCCCGCGGGCCGCGGTGGTGGCGTACCAGGCCGGCCTCGCGGCGCTGCCGGATGGCGCCCACCGTGCGGTGCGCCTTCTCCCAGGCCAGTTCCTCGGTCGGCGCGATGATCGGGCGGAAGGCGACCTGGATGCGGGGCGCGTCGGTGCGGCCGGCGGCCCGCGCGGCGGCCTTGACCTGTTCGATCTGCTCGGCGGTCTGCGCCAGCGGCTCACCCCACAGGCAGTAGATGTCGGCCTCGGCGCCGCCGGCCGCGTGGGCGGCGGGTGACGAGCCGCCGAACGAGACGCCGGGGCGGGGCTGTTGGACCGGGAAGACGTCGCTGACGAAGTCGTGGAAGCGGTAGTGCTCGCCCTCGTGGTCGAAGGGCTCGTGGGTGGTCCAGATCTTCTTGACGATGCCGATGTACTCCCGGGTGCGGGCGTAGCGCTCGTCCTTGGTGAGGGTGTCGCCCTCGCGGGCCTGCTCGTGGTCGTTGCCGCCGGTGATGAAGTGGACGGTCAGCCGTCCCTCGCTGATCCGGTCGAGGGTGGCGAAGGTCTTCGCGACGAAGGTGGGGTAGGAGACGTTGGGCCGGTGGGCGAGCAGGATCTGAAGGCGGTCCAGCCTGCTCGCGATGTAGGCGGCGGCCGGTGCCGGGTCGGGTGCTCCGGAGCCGTAGGCGAACAGCACCCGGTCCCAGCCGTGGTCCTCGTGCGCCCGGGCGAGCCGGAGCGTGTACTCCTTGTCGAAGGCGGCACCGGAGCGGGGTGTGGTCTCCGAACCGTCGTTGGTGGCGGCGATGCCGAGAAACTCCACGGGCATGGCAAGGGCCTTTCGCAGGGGCTGCCGGCCGCGCGCGTACGGGGGCCCGGCAGCCGCCGGTGGATGAGGAACGTGCTGAGACGCGAGGCGACCTGAGGAACCGTGACGGCACGTCAGAGTCGTGATGACGCCGAGGGGCGAGGAAGGACGAAGGAGCGGCAGCGCGCGTCCACGCGAAGAGGGAGCTCGGCCCGCGACGGGTTCACCGAGGGAGGGAAGGGCCGGTCAGACAGCCCGCTGCCGAGTCAGGCGCAACACGCCGCGGACCACACCCGACCGAAGTCGATGTGGCCACGCGAGACCAAGCGCTGCTGGGCAGTCATGCGACTAATTGAGCAGGACATCACTCGGCTCGTCAAGCGAGGACCGGATACCGGTACCGGCCGCGCGGCTCCCCGGCGCTGCGGGGGCGGGAGCCGGGATCGGCTGCGCGGCTTCCCGGTGACCCGGTGGCCGGAGGCCGGGATCGGCTGCGTGACTCCCCGGTGACCCGGTGGCCGGAAGCCGGGATCGGCTGCGCGGCTCCCCGGTGACCCGGTGGCCGGAAGCCGGGATCGGCTGCGCGGCTCCCCGATGCTTCGGGGCCGAAGGCCAAGGCCGGTACCGGCCGCGCGACTCACCGAGGCTTCGGGGGCCGAAGGCCCGTACCGGCCGCGCGACTACCCGGTGACCAGGTGGCCTCCGTGCCGCCTCATGGCCGACGGCCCGCTCCGGCGCGAGCACCGCGCCGATGGTCCGGCGGTCGGGGCGCCGGTGTCAGCCGCGCGGTTACCCTGCCTCCGCGCCCCGGAGGCAGGTATCGGCCGCGCCGCTCCCCGAGGGTCCGGCGGCCGGGCACCGATCGGCGGTCGCGGGTGCCCTGTTGACACGCCCGTGCCAGGGGCACATACGATCGAAGCGGATCGGCTCCGCCCCGTGCGGTGCCCTCCGGCCGCGTTGAGGGACGCGGCACGCGTGATGACGCCGGCCTCCCGGCCGCACCCCGGCCGGGTGGTCGCCCATGCCTGCGCATCCCTCCCCCGGAGAGCCCCCGATGGCCACACCTTCCGAAGTCACCACCCCCGCCACCCCCGCCACCCCCTCCGCCGTCACCACCGCTCCCCCGGGCACACCGGAGCCGACCGACGCCGAACTGCCCCGTGTCGTGCCGCGCCGGCACCCCGGCCGCTGGGTGGCCGCGGCCGCCGCGCTGCTCGTCCTCGCGATGGTCCTCAACTCGATCGTGCGCAACGACGCCTTCCAATGGGCCGTGGTCGGCGAGTACTTCACCACCGGCGCCGTCCTGGACGGCCTGCTGCTCACCCTGTGGCTGACGGCCGCGGTGATGGTGCTCGGCTTCCTGCTGGGCACCCTGCTGGCCGTGCTGCGACTGTCGGCCAACCCGGTGCTGCGGACGCTCAGCTGGGGTTTCGTATGGATCTTCCGGTCCACACCGCTGCTGGTGCAGCTGCTGTTCTGGTTCAACATCGGCGCCCTGTACCCGGCCCTCGGGCTCGGCATCCCGTTCGGGCCGGAGTTCGTCACCGTCAAGACGGTCAACCTGTTCGGCCCCACCCTCACCGCGGTCGTCGGCCTGACCCTGCACGAGTCCGCGTACGCCGCCGAGGTGGTGCGCGGCGGCATCCTGTCGGTGGACGCCGGACAGACCGAGGCCGCCCAGGCGCTCGGGCTGAGCAGGCGCCGCACGCTGCGCCGGATCGTGATCCCGCAGGCGATGCGGTCGATCGTGCCGACCGCCGGCAACATGCTGATCGGCACCCTGAAGGGCACCAGCATCGTCAGTGTGCTGGCCGTGCACGACCTGCTGTACTCGGTACAGCTGGTCTACAACCAGACCTACCAGGTGATCCCGCTGCTGATGGTGGCCACCCTGTGGTACATCGCGGTCACCACCGTGCTCAGCGTCGGCCAGTTCTACGTGGAACGGCACTACGCGCGCGGCAGCTCCCGTGCCCTGCCGCCCACCCCGCTGCGGCGCCTGCGGCTGCGGACGGCGGCCGTCCGGGCCCGGCTGACCGCCGCGACGGCCGCCGACGCCCGCCCGGCGACCGGCGGTGACCAGTGAGCGAGAGCGCCGGCCCGGCCGTACTCGCCGTCGTCGGCGCCGGTCCGCGGGCCACCGGACTGCTGGAGCGGCTGGCCGCCAACACGGACGAACTCTGGCCGCGCTCCGCGGAGTTGCACATCCACCTCATCGATCCGCATCCGCCCGGTCCGGGCCGGGTCTGGCGGCACGAGCAGTCACCACTGCTGCGGATGAACTCCATGGCCGAGGACGTCACCATGTTCACCGACGAGTCCTCCGTCATCGACGGCCCGGTGCGGCCGGGGCCGTCGTTGGCCCAGTGGGCCGCCCAGTTCTCCGGGCAGGGCCCCTGGTACGCGCCCCACGCCGAACCCGCCGACCCGGAGGTGCTCGCCGAACTCCGCGCGCTCGCGCCCACCGACTTCCCCACCCGGCGCGCCCAGAGCGCCTATCTGGACTGGGTGTTCCGCGCGGCGCTGGCCGCGCTCCCGCCGTCCGTGACCGTCACCTGGCACCGCACCACCGCCACCGGCGTCTTCGGCCCCCCGGACGGCCCGCAGCGGGTGTTCCTGGCCGACCGCGACACCCCGCTCACCGCCGATCTGGTGGTTCTCGCCCAGGGCCACCTGGGCACCGCGGCGCCGGCCGCCGAACACCGCGCGCCGGCCGCCTTCGCCCGCCGCCACGGCCGCTTCCACCTGCCGCCCGCCTTCTCGGCCGACGCCGACCTGGCCGGGCTGCGCGCAGGTGAACATGTCGTCCTGCGCGGCTTCGGGCTGGCCTTCGTGGACCTGGCGGTCCTGCTCACCGAGGGCCGCGGCGGCACCTACCGCACCGAGCCGGACGGCACCCTCACCTATCTGCCGTCCGGTCGTGAGCCGGTGCTGCACGTCGGGTCGCGGCGCGGGGTGCCCTACCACTCCAAGACCGGCTACCGGCTCCAGGGCCCCCGCCCGCCGCTGCCCCGCCACTTCGGCCCGGCGGCGGTCGACGCGCTGCTCGCGGCGGACCGCCCGCTGGACCTGCGGCGCGACGTGTGGCCGCTGATGGCCAAGGAGATCGGGTTCGGCCACTACCACGAGCTGTTCCACGCCCATCCGGAGCGCACCGGCCGCCCCTGGTCCGAGTTCTGCGCCGGCTACGACCGGCTCGACTGGTACTCCGGTGACCTGGCCGCGCTGGTCGCCTCGTCGGTCCCCGACCCGGCCGACCGGCTCGACTTCGAGGCCCTGGACCGGCCACTGACCGGCGTCAGCTTCACCACCCCGGACGCCTTCCAGGAACACCTGCGCGATTACCTCGCCCGGGACGTGGCCCGCCGCGCGGACCCGGCGCACAGCGCCGACCTGGGCGCGTTCCTCGCCCTGCTTTCCGTCTACGGGCAACTGCCCCGGCTGGTCGCCGCGGGACGGCTGACGGCCCGCTCGGTGGCCGAGGGGGTGGACGGCTGGTGGCAGGGCTTCTTCAGCTTCCTGGCCTCCGGACCGCCCGGGTTCCGGCTGCGCCAGCTGCACGCCCTGTCCCGGGCCGGGATCGTCCGGTTCACCGGCGCCGACCTCAGGATCGGCACGGACGAGGCCACCGGCACCTTCACCGCCACCAGCCCCACGGTGCCCGGGCACACCGTGCGCGCCACCGCCCTGATCGAGGCGTATCTGCCCCGGCACGCGCTCGACCGCACCGAGGACCCCCTGCTGCGGCGCCTGTACCGGGCCGGTGAGCTCGCCGAGGAGGTGGTCACCGACGCCACCGACACCCATCGCTCCGGGCTGCTCACCGTCTCCCCCGCCGACGCCCACCTCGTCGACCCGCTGCTCGGCGGCCCCCACCCGCGCCGGATCGCGCTCGGCGCACCCACCAACAGCCGCGCCGTCGCCGCCTTCGCCCGGCCCCGCACCGACGCCCCGGCGTTCCGGCAGAACGACGCCGTGGCCCGGGCCCTGCTGCGGACGTGGCGTCCGGCGCCCGCCGAAGCCCACGACCACCAGGAAAGGCAGCCCCATGCACACTCCTGAAGCGAGTCCCGCGCACATCGCCGAGGCCGCCTACGACCGCCGCAGACTGCGCCAGTGGCTGGCCGGGCAGGCCCGCGCCGAGGGGGTCTCCCGGCGCACCATGCTCCGACTGCTCGCGGCGGCCGGCGCCGCGGGGACCGTCCCGACAACCCTCGCCCCGGCCGCCGCCGCGGCCACCACCGCCACCGCCACCGCCACCGCCACCGGCACCGGCACCGGCACCGGCACCGGCATCGTCAAGCCCTTGCCCGAGGCGTGGTTCACCGTCCGCGGCACCAACGCCGAGACCCGGTTCGCCGCCCTCGCCGAGACCGGGCACCACACCCCGAACGAGCGTTTCTTCGTCCGCAACCACACCGCCACACCGGTCCTGGACGCCGCCGACTGGACGCTCACCGTGTGGGGTGACGGACTCACCCACGGCGGCTCCGTCGAGTTCACCCTCCCCGACCTCAAACGGCTGCCGGCCGTCACCCGCACCGCGTTCGTGGAGTGCGCGGGCAACGGCCGCAGCCTCTTCACCACCCAGCAGGGCCAGACCGTCAGCGGTACCGCCTGGACCCTCGGCGCGATCGGCACCGCCCGCTGGCGCGGCACCCGGCTCGCCGACGTACTGCGCCTGGCGGGCCTCGGTCCGGCCGCCGTCGACGTGCTGCCCCGGGGCCTGGACGCCGACTACGTCACCGCCGACGGCACCGACCTGGGCCGGGTGCGGCGCCCGCTGCCGCTGGCCAAGGCACTGGACGACGTACTGCTCGCCTACGAGATGAACGGCGAACCGCTGCCGCCCGACCACGGACACCCGGTGCGGGTGCTGGTGCCCTCGTGGATCGGCATCGCCTCCGTCAAGTGGGTGGGCGACATCCAGGTGTCCGCCCAGCCGTTGTACTCACCCTGGAACACCGACTTCTACCGGCTGTTCGGCGACGCGTACCCCGAGGGCGGCAGCGCGCCACTGACCCGGCAGACGATCAAAAGCGCCTGGGAACTGGACTGGAACGCTCAGCTCACGCCGGAAACCGAACACCGGCTCACCGGGCGGTCCTGGTCCGGGGCGGCCGGTGTCGTCCGGGTCGACGTCAGTACCGACGGCGGTACGAACTGGCGTCCGGCCCAGTTGCACGACACACCCCGGCGCGGCGACTGGACGCGCTGGTCGGCGCGGTGGCGACCGCCGGCGCCGGGGGCCTACACGCTGCTGGCCAGGGCCACCGACCGCGCCGGTCGCACCCAGCCCGGCAGCACCGTCCACAACACCCAGGGCTATCTGTTCGACGCGGTCGTACGGCATCCCGTGACCGTCGCCTGATGGTGTGTCAGTCACCTTCGTCCGAGCCGAAAACGACCCGAGAGGAACAAGTGGCACCACTTGTACGTAGTATCTCCACTTCAGGGCATGCGCAGCAGCCAAGGCACGCGCAGCCGTCGAGCGCGGTCGGCCGGGCGGCACATCGTCCGCCGGCACCCGGCTGGTGCCCGCCGACAACTACGACCGTCAGCACCAAGGAGAGTGACCGACCATGTCGGAGACAGCGTCCACCGCCACCGAACTCGCCTCGCAGTACGCCGCGCAGGTGACCGGCGACCTGGAGCGCAACACCAAGGAGCAGGAGCGCCTCAGCGGGGAGATCACCGCGCTCCAGGAGCAGCTCGCGGGGTTGCAGCGCGACCACAGTGTGCTGGTCAACATCCAGCAGGCACTGGGTTCGACGCGGGCCCCGGTCGAGGAGACGGCCGCGCCCGACACCGCGGCGGTGCCCGCGCCGCGCAAGAAGCCGGCGCCCGCCGCGGGCACCGAGGGCAAGCGGACCCGGGCGAAGAAGTCCGCCCCGCAGCAGGGCAAGGCGGAGAAGAAGGCCCCGGCGGCGGGCAAGGCCGCGGCCAAGCCGGCCGCCAGGTCCACCGCAAAGTCCACGGCCAAGGACGCGCCCAAGGCCGCGGCGAAGAAGCCGGCCGCACCGACGCTGGGTGAGCTGATCCTCGGGGTGCTGGCCGCGCAGAAGGAGCCGCGGTCCGCCGCCGAGGTGGCCACCGCGCTGAGCGAGGCCCACGCCGACCGGCCGGCCAAGACCACGGTCGTGCGCAACACCCTGGAGAACCTGGTGGCCAAGAACCAGGTGCAGCGCACCAAGCAGGGCTCCTCGGTCTTCTACACGGTCTCCGAGGCACCGCGGGCCGCGGCGTCGGCGGACGAGGCGCCCGCCGAGAAGGCCGAGTAGCGGTCACCGCTGCGCGCATGGCGTTACGTCAATTGCGTAGAGCGACCCGGAAACGGGCGCTGACCGGCCGTCCGGCGGCGATGGCGACTCCGGTTCCTCCGGCTCCGGCCGGGAACGGGTCACCGTCGCCGCCCTCAGCAAGGGGCAGGTCGACGCGATCGCGGGCGCGGGGTTCGCGGGTGACCGTTCAGGAGGGCCGCTGTTCGCGCAGGTCGCTCGCCTTGACGCCGGCCAGCAGCAGGACGACGGCGAGCAGCACGATGCCGGCGCTGATCCGGAGGCCCAGGGAGAGGCTGCCGGTGCGGTCCTGGATGAAGCCGAGCAGCGACGGGGAGGCGGCCGCCGCGAACGAACCCATCGAGGTGACCAGGGCGATGCCGGTGGCGGCGGCGCGTTCGCCGAGGTAGATCGAGGGGATGGAGTAGAAGACGGTGAGGCCGGAGTAGTGGGCGGCGGCCATCACCGCGAGCAGCACCACGACCAGGGCCACGTCGTGTCCGGCGACGGAGAGCGCCACCATGGCCAGGGCGGCGACGGTCCAGCTCAGCGCCGCGTGCCAGCGGCGTTCCAGGGTGCGGTCGGAGTGCCGTCCCACGATCATCATGACCACGATGCCGAGCAGCGGCGGCAGCGCCGAGAAGAAGCCCAGGTCGAGGACGTCACCGACGCCCGCCTCGGCGATGATCCGCGGTGTCCAGAAGGAGACGGCGTTGGCGAGGGTGTAGGCGCCGCAGGCACACAGGCCGATGATCCACACCTTGGGGTCGCGGAGCGCGAGGAACAGTCCGCCGTGCCCGGGGCCGGCCGGGTCACCGGCCGCCTCCTTGCGGCGCTGGTCGGCGTCGAGGTCGGCGCGGACCGCCGCCCGCTGGGCCGGGGTCAGCCAGCGCGCCTGCTCGGGTTCGTCGACGAGCCACAGCAGGACCGCGCCCGCCAGCAGCAGCGGCGGGACGCCCTCGACGATGAACAGCCACTGCCAGTCGGCGAGTCCGGCGCTGCCGTCGAACGCCTTCATGATGGCGCCGGACATCAGCGAGCCGAGGACGCCGGAGACGGGTACGCCGGCGAAGAACACCGCGGTCATCCGGGTGCGCCGGGCCGAGGGGAACCAGCGGGACAGGAAGTAGAGCGCCCCCGGGAAGAACCCGGCCTCCGCGGCGCCGAGCAGGAACCGGGCGACGTAGAAGGTGATCTCGTTGTGCACGAGTGAGGTGGCTATGGTGACCACGCCCCAGGACGCCATGATGCGGATCAGCGTCTTGCGGGCACCGAGCCGGGCCAGCAGCGCGCTGCTGGGCACCTCGAAGAGGATGAAGCCCACGAAGAAGAGCGTGACGCCCAGGCCGTAGACGGCGGAGCCGAACCCGAGGTCGCGTTCCAGGCCCTGCTGGGCGATGCCGATGTTGGTGCGGTCGATGAAGCTGACGACATAGCAGATGACCAGGAGCGGCATCACCCGCCAGGCGATGGTGCGGTAGGTCGCGGCGCGGTCGACCCGGGAGGTGTCGGCGGCGTCCTGGGATGCGGTGGAGGTCGAAGGGTCGGCCACGACGTACGACTCCTTTGTCGGAATGTGCCGGGGGGTGCCGCGACAGGGATCGGGCGGTGCGAGTTTCCGTCGCGCGAGTTGATAAAGTCAACACCTTGAACGGGATACCATGCGGGCCATGGTGAAACGTACGGACGGCCGAGACCTGGTACCGATCTCCGAGCTGCTGTCCTACCGGCTCTCGCGTACGTCGTCGGCCCTGTCGCGCAGCGCGGCCCTGCGGTACCGCCGGGAGTTCGACGTGAGTCTCGGCGAGTGGCGCACGATCGCGCTGATAGCGGCCGACCCGACGCTGACCCTGAACCGGTTGGCGCGCCGGGCCGGTCTGGACAAGGCGCAGATGAGCCGGGTCGTGCGCGGCCTGGTGGAACGCGGCCTGGTGAACCGCACGGAGGGCACCGGCCGCAGCCGTCAACTGGCGCTCACCGAGGCCGGGGTGGAGGTGTACCGCGGCCTGATCGGCGCCGCCAACGAGCGGGACGCCGCCTTCGCCGCGGCCCTCACCGACGAGGAGGCGCGCGCCCTGGGCCGCGCGCTGGACAAGCTGGCCGACCTCGCCCTGTCCCTGGAGCGGCAGGAGCGGGAGCGCCTGGACGGCGCCTAGATCAGCATCGGGTGTTGACATTATCAACAGCGGGGGGATAGTTCTGGTCGGGTCGTTCCAAGGAGGTGGCTCGATGACCGACCCGGTCACCATCTGTGAGTGCTTCGCCCGCGACGGGCTTCAGCACGAACCCGCGTTCGTACCGACCGAGACCAAGATCTCCCTGCTGGAGGCGTTCGCCGCCGCGGGGTTCCGCCGCATCGAGGCGACCGGCTACAGCCATCCGCGGTGGGTCCCCGCCTTCGCGGACGCCAGTGAGGTGCTGGCGGGTGTCACCCACCGCCCCGGGGTGGCGTTCAAGGCGACGTGCCCCAACCCGCGGGCCGTCGAACGGGCCCTGGCCGACCTGGAGCGCGGCGCGGGCGCCGAGGAGCTGAGTCTGCTGGTCTCGGCCAGCGAGAGTCACACCGAGCGGAATCTGCGCACCACACGTGCCGGGCAGTGGCAGCGGGTGGAGGAGATGGCCCGGCTGGCCCGGGGACGGTTCCGGCTGGTCGGAGTGGTCTCGGTGGCCTTCGGCTGTCCCTTCGAGGGAGCGGTCGACCCGGGCCGGGTCGCCGAGGACGTGGCCCGCTTCGTCGGCCTCGGCGCGGACGCCGTCACCCTGGGCGACACCACGGGCGTCGCCACCCCGGCGACCGTCACCGCGCTCTTCCGGCGGCTGGCGCGGGCCCATCCGGGGCTGCCGGTCGTGGCCCACTTCCACAACACCCGGGGCAGTGCCGTCGCCAACGCGGTCGCCGCGCTGGAGGCCGGCTGCCGGCACTTCGACAGCGCGCTGGGCGGGGTGGGCGGCCATCCGTCGAAGATCGGCTACGGCGCCGGACTGACCGGCAATGTGTGCACCGAGGACCTGGTGAGCCTGCTCGACGCGATGGGCGTCGACACCGGCCTGGACCTCGACGCGCTCGCCGCCGCGTCCCGGGCCTGCGAACAGGCGCTGGGCCGCCCCCTGCACAGCATGGTGGCCCGCGCCGGTTTCCGGCGTTCGGCCGCCGCCTGAACCGGCGCTCCCTGCCGCCTGAACCGACTCCCCCCCTGACCGAGGAGAACCTCCGTGACCGTCACGACCAGCGGGCAGCCGGCCGAGGCGGGCGCCGCGGGTACCGACGTACTGCTCGTCGAGGACCGCGGCCCCGTCCGGGTGCTGACCCTGAACCGTCCCGCCAAGCTCAACGCCCTCGACACCGCGCTGACCCGGGCGCTGAGCACCGCGCTCACCGCGGCGGAGGCCGCGGACCGGATCCGGGCCGTCGTCCTCACCGGCGCGGGCCGCGCCTTCTGCGCGGGCGCCGACCTGTCGGAGTTCTCGTCACTCACCCCCGACGAGCCGGACGCCGTCCTGGAGCGGGCGGCGCTGACCGCGCGGCTCCAGACCCAGATGCAGCGGATGGGGACGCCGGTCGTCTCCGCCGTGCGCGGGGCCGCCGTGGGAGGCGGTGCCGGGCTCGCCATCGGCACCGACATGACGGTCGTCGGGACGGACCTGAAGTTCGGCTACCCCGAGCTGCGGCACTCGATCGTCCCGGCCCTGGTCATGACCGGGCTCCAGCGCCATCTGGGCCGCAAGCTCGCCTTCGAACTGGTCAGCACGGGACGGCTGCTGAGTGCCGACGAGGCCGCGGCGCACGGCCTGGCCAACCGGGTGGTGGCACCGCCGGAGGTGGTGGACACCGCCCTCGGCATCGCCGAGCGGTGGGCGGCCGTCGAGCCGCGCGCGATCCGCGCCGCGAAGGACCTCTTCTACCGGGTCGCGGACCTGCCCACCGAGGCCGCGATGCGGGCCGGCCAGGACGTGAACGCCCTGATGCGGGGGTTCGGCAAGTGACGTCACCCACCGCGCCGGGCCCGCTGGCCGGCATCACCGTCCTGGACTTCTCCCGGGTGCTGGCCGCCCCGCTGGCCACCCAGATCCTGGCCGAGCTGGGCGCCGCCGTCATCAAGGTCGAGCGGCCGGGCGGCGGCGACGAGACCCGCGGCTTCGAACCCCGGCTGCCGCACGGCGAGAGCGCCTACTTCTTCGCGTTCAACCGCGGCAAGCGCTCGGTCACTCTGGACCTCAAGGACCCCCGCGGCCGGGACGCCGCCCGGCGCCTCGCCGCCCGCGCCGACGTGGTCGTCGAGAACTTCCTGCCGGGCGCCATGGACCGGCTGGGCCTCGGCTACCCGGACCTCTCCGCGGACCACCCGGGTCTGGTGTACGTCTCGGCCACCGGCTTCGGGCAGAGCGGCCCCGACCGGATGCGCAAGGGCTACGACACCGTCTTCCAGGCCCTGTCCGGGGTCATGGCGATGACCGGCGAGCCCGACGGCCCGCCCAGCAAGGCCGGGGTCCCGGTGGCGGACCTGACCTCCGGGCTGTGGGTCGCCATCGCCGCGCTGACCGGGCTGGCCGGACGGGCCGGCACCGGCCGCGGCCGGCACTTCGACGTCTCCATGATGGATGTCCAGCTCAGCCTCCAGGCGCTCAACGCGGCCCGGCTGTTCGCGCTGGACGAGGACCCGGTGCGCACCGGCACCGAGCACCCCGGCCGGGTGCCGTCCGCCGCGTTCCGGACCGCCGACGGCGGCTGGCTGCACATCAGCGGCGGCGACCAGCACTGGTCCGCCCTGTGCTCCGTCCTCGGCCTCGAAGCGCTCGGCGCCGATGCCGGACTGCGGCGCAACGCCGGACGCGTCGCCCGGCGCGACGAGGTGATGGGCGCCCTGCGCGCCGCGATCGCCGGGCGGGAGCGCGAGCCGCTGCTCAAGGAGCTGCGCGCCGCCGACGTGCCGGCCGGTGAGGTGCGCGGGGTGCGCGAGGCGCTGGCCGACCCGCACGTACGGGCCCGGGGTGTGGTGACCGGCTTCGAGCACCCCACCGAGGGCGCCTTCCAGGCGCTGCGGACACCGCTCAGAGAGACCGGCGGCGCGCCGGCCCCGGCCGGTACCCCGCCGCTGCTGGGCGCCGACACCGAGGCGGTGCTCGCCGAGGTCGCCGGGTTCGACGACGACGAGATAGCCGGCCTGCGGGCCGCGGGGGTGATCTGAGATGACCGGGACCGATCCGGCGCCGGCACCGCGCGTGCGCTGCTCCGTCGCCGACGGCGTGGCCCGCGTCGAGCTGGCCCGGCCGGCGGCCCGCAACGCCGTCGACCTGCCGATGTGCCGGGAGTTGCGGTCCGTGTTCGAGGAACTCGACGCCGACGACGGGGTACGCGTGGTGCTGCTGTCCGCGCGGGGTCCGGCCTTCTGCGCCGGGGCCGACCTCAAGGAGCGGGCCGGCCGGGACGCCGCCTGGGTCCGGAGCCGCCGGCTCGCCTCGTTCGCCGCCTACGCGGCCGTCGAGCAGTGCCGGCACCCGGTCGTCGCGCTGGTGCACGGCGCGGTGGTCGGTTCCGGCGGTGAGATCGCGCTGGCCGCGGACTTCGCCGTGGCCGCGGAGAGCGCCGTGTTCCGCTTCCCCGAGCCGCACTGGGGCACGGTCGGCGCCACCCAGCGCCTGCAACGGGCCGTCGGCAAACGCCGTGCGAAGGAACTGCTGTTCACCAACCGGCCGCTGGACGCCGCCGAAGCGCTCGGCCTGGGCCTGGTCGCCCGGGTGGTCCCCGACGACGCGCTGGCCGGCACCGGGCGGGAGATCGCCGCCACCGTCGCGCAGGCGCCGCCGCTCGCCATGGCGCTGACCAAGCGGGCGGTCGACCTGGGCGCCGAGACCGACCTGGACCGCGGCATCCGGATCGAGCTGGCCGCGATCGAACAGTGCCTGGCCGACGGCGGCTGGCGCGACGGCGTCGAACGGTTCGCCCGTCGCACCACCGGCGCCGCGCACCCCACGGACGACGACGAGGAGAAGTGATGGACCTCAGGACAGCCTGCCCCCTCACCCCGCACCAGGCGCTGGAGCGGGCCGCGCTCCTCGCCCCCGACGTCGAGGCCGTGGTCACCGCCGAGGAGCGGATCACCTACGGCGAACTGGCCGCCGAGGTCACCCGGATACGGTCCGCGCTGACCGCCGCCGGCATCGGCCGCGGCGACCGGGTCGGCCTCTGCCTCGGCAACGGGCCCCGCTGGGTGGCCCTGTTCGTCGCCCTGGGGTCGGTCGGCGCGGTGACCGTCCCGGTCAACACCCGTTGCACCGCGGACGAGGTCGCACACACCCTGGCGCACGCGCGGGTGACCACCCTGTTTGTCGCCGACCGGGTGCTGCGGGTCGACTTCCGCGCCATGCTGCGCGACCTCGGCTTCGGCGCGGACGGCACACCGGGCAGCCCCCGGCTGCCGCGGGTGCGGCGGGTCGTGATGTGCGGCGCGCGGGTGCCCGGCTGGGCGACGGACTGGGCCCGGTTCCTCGACGGGGCCGGCGAGCAGGTACCGGCCACCGGCACAGCGGACGACGTCCTGCTGGTCCAGTACACCTCCGGCACCACCTCCCGGCCCAAGGGGGTCCTGCTCACCCAGCGCGGTATGTGCGCCGACGCGTTCTTCTCCGGGGCCCGGCTCGGCCTGCGGGCCGGGGACCGCTTCCACAGCGCCCGGCCCTTCTTCCACGTGGCCGGCAGCACCCTGTCGGTGCTGGCCTCGATCCAGCACGCCACCACACTGGTCACCATGGCGCGGTTCGAGGCGGCCGAGGCGCTGCGGCTGCTGGAGAGCGAGCGCTGCACGCACTTCTCCGGCAACGACACCATCGCCCTGATGCTCCTCAACCACCCGGACCGCGCCCACCGCACCCTGTGGCTGCGCGGTGCGTGGGTCGCCGCCTCCCCCACCGTCGTCCGCCGGGTGATCGACGAACTGGGCGCCACCGAGTGCGTGGCCGGGTACGGGCTGTCCGAGGCGTCCCCCAATGTCGCCCAGTCCTGCTGGTGGGAGGCGGACGCCGTCCGGGCGTCCGGTGCGATGCGGGTGCAGCCGGGGGTCGAGGTGCGGATCCGGGCCGTGGACGGCGCCCGGGACTGCGCCCCCGGCGAACCGGGGTCGATCCTGGTACGCGGCTGGAACGTCATGCGGGGCTACCTGGACGCCCCCGAGGCGACCGCGGCGGCCGTCGACGCCGACGGCTGGCTGGCCACCGGTGACGTCGGCACCCTCGACACCGACGGACGCCTGTACTTCGTCGGACGGACCAAGGACATCATCCGGGTCGGCGGGGAGAACGTGGCGCCGGCCGACGTGGAGGACACCCTGCACCGCCATCCACGCATCCGGCAGGCCGTGGTCGTCGGTGTCCCCGACGAGCGGCTGGTGGAGGTGCCGTTCGCGTTCGTCGTCCTGACCGGGGCCGGATCCGGTGTCACCGAGGACGAGCTGCTGTCCTGGGCCCGCACCCGCATGGCGGGCTTCAAGGTGCCCCGCCATCTGCGGATCGTCGACGGGTTCGAGGGCATCGGCATGACGGCGAGTTCGAAGGTGCAGAAGAACCGGCTCGCCGCCCACGCCCGGGCCCTGCTCGGCATGGAGGTGCCGGCGTGATCGGTATCGACACGCCGGTCACCCGGCTGCTCGGGGTCCGGCTTCCGGTGATCCAGGCGGGCATGTCCTGGGCGTCGTCGAACTCGGCGCTCCCGCTCGCGGTCAGCCGGGCCGGCGGTCTGGGGGTGGTCGCGGCCGGGCCCATGCGGCTGGGCGACCTGGCCCGGGTGCTCGACGAGACGGCGGCCGGCACGGACCTTCCCTGGGCGGTCAACCTGCCGCTGTACCGGCCGGGCGCGGACGACGTCATCGAACTGCTCCTGTCCCGCCGGCCGCCGGTGCTGATCGCCTCGCAGGGCGGGCCGCGCCGCTACCTGGACCGCTTCCGGGCGGCCGGCACCGTCTGTCTGCACGTGGTGGCCGGGGTGGAGCACGCCCGCAAGGCGGCCGCCGCGGGCGTCGACGGACTCGTGGTGGTCGGCGCGGAGGCGGGCGGGCATCCGCCGCCCGCGATGGTCACCACGCAGGTCCTGGTGCGGGCCGTGGTGTCGGCCGTCCCGGAGGTTCCGGTGATCGCCTCCGGCGGGGTCGCGGACGGCGCGGGGCTGGCCGCGATGCTGGCGCTGGGCGCGGGCGCCGCCCAGTTCGGCACCCGGTTCCTCGCCACCGAGGAGGCCGGCGTGCACGCCGCCTACAAGGCCGCGGTGGTCGCCGCGGGCGTCGAGGACACCCGTACCGTCGGCCACGGCCTCGGTCTCGTCCGGGCCCTGGAGAACGACTTCACCGCCCGGATGCGGCGCCTGGAGGAGTCCGCCGCCGAACCGGAGGTGCGGCGCAAGGAGTTCCAGGGCGCCAGCCTCAAGGACGCCGCCCTGCACGGCCGGGTGCGGGAGGGGAAGGTGGAGGCGGGCCAGTCCGCGGGGCTGGTCGACGCGGTGCTGCCGGCCGCCGAGGTGGTCGGGCGGATCGTCGCCGAGTACCGCCGCGCCCTCGGCCGGCTGCCCCTTCCGGCGCCGGTCGGACCCGGGCCGGAAGAGGGCGCGGGACCCGGTCAGCGGCTGGTGTAGCCGGCGTCCACGTGGATGACGGAACCCGTCACGTACGACGACTGGTCGGAGGCGAGCCACAGGCTGGCCTGGGCCACCTCGCGGGGCTGTCCGAACCGGCCGAGGAGGCTGAGCTGCGGGGCGTACTCGGCCTCGGTGTGGCCGAACTGCTCCAGCGCGCCGCGCAGCATCGGGGTGTCGATCGCGCCGGGGGCGACGGCGTTGACCCGGATGTTGTGGACGCCGTTCTCGACGGCGGCGGTCTTGGTGAGGCCGTTGACGCCGTGCTTGGCGGCGACGTAGGCGGGGTTGTCCGGCTGCGGGCGGAAGCCGCTGACCGAGGAGATGTTGACGATGGAACCACCGCCGCCCTGCGCGATGAGCTGCTGGAGCTCCCACTTCAGGCACAGCGCGGTGCCCTTGAGGTCGACCGAGATCAGCCGGTCCCAGTAGTCCTCGTCGAACTCGGCGGTGGGCTTGTCGTCCGGGGTGAGGGCGGCGTTGTTCACCGCGACGTCGAGCCGGCCCCAGGTGTCGACGGCGGCCGCCACCATCGCCTTGACCTGCACGCTGTCCGCCACGTCGACCTGGTGGAAGCTCGCGGTGCCGCCGTCCGCGCCGATGGCCTCGGCGACGGCCCGGCCGCGTTCCTCGTTCATGTCCGCGACCAGCACCTTCGCGCCCGCCTCGGCGAAGAGCCGGGCGGTGGCCTCGCCCATGCCCATGGCCGCGCCGGTGACGACGGCGACCTTGCCGTCCAGTACCGGGAATGTCATGTCCTGCGCCTTTCCTCGTTCGCGCTCCCCCTCGCGGGGAGCGTCGCGGCCGAGAGCGCCGAGGTCGGCCGGCGTGCGCGGAAGGACTCCTCCAGCAGCACGTCGAAGGCCCGGTCCACTCTCTCGGCCAAGTTCTCCGGCCCGGCCGCGGTGGCGCGGGCCCACTGGTGCAGCACGGTGCCGAGCACCCCCGCGCCCGCCTCGACGACGATGCCGGGCCGGGGATCGGTGCCGGGGTCGACGCCGAGCCGTGCCGCCAGGATGCGTACCGACGCGGCCTGCTCGGCGGCGCGGATGCGGGCGTAGGCGGCGAACAGGTCCGGTTCCCCGGGAACCAGCGCGAGCAGGGCCCGTGGTCCGGGGCGGCTGTGCTCGGCGGGGTGCTCGGGGTCGGTGAGCCAGGTGCGTACCGCGGCGCGGTAGCCGGCCAGCGGGGGTTCGCCGGGCGGGCGGCGGCGCAGCGCCGCGTTGATGCGCTCGCCGTCGGCGCGGGCGAAGTCCAGGGCGGCGTCCTCCTTGCCGGTGAAGTACCGGCTGAAGGTGCGGCGGTTGACGCCGGCGCGTTCGGCGACGGCCTCGACACCGGTCTCGGCCAGGCCGCGTTCCAGGATGAGGTCGACGGCGGCCGACGCCAGCGCCCGCCGGGTCCGCAGCGCCCTCAGCCGCCTGCGGTCCGGTGCCGGGTCCCGCGGGTCGGCGGGGGCGGCGGTGTCATGGCTCATACGTGCAGCGTACACCTGTAATGTCCCGCCGGGACATTTGTCGCGCGACGGCTCGCCACACGGCGGTGACGGGCCGGTGACCGGCACCGCGGGCGGGGCCGGTGTCGGCGGCCGGCTGGGTGTCCAGCAGGCGGACGCAGTCCGGGCAGGGGGCGAGGCCGTCGTCCAGCCAGTAGGCGCCGTTCAGTGCCGCGTAGGGGATTTCCATGCCTGGAGAACGCGCGGCACCGGGGCGGGCAACCCGCCGCCGCCCGCTCGCAACCGGACCGCAACCTCGGATATCCACGGGGCACGTGCGGCTGACGCGTACGGGGCGGGGCGGGGAGCCGGCCGGGTCCTGGCCGGCCACCGCGCCGGGGTCAACGGACGGGCGGACCGTCACGTTTGTGGCGCGGCACATGCCGTTCGGTGTCGTGGTGGACCAGAAGAAGGGCGAGCAGCAGCGGCCCCGCGGTGCACAGCGTGAAGAGCATGAGTCACCTCTCGCTCGGCTGACCTGCCTCACGTGTACCCGCGTTCCCCTTGCGCCAATGGTGTGAATCGGACCGTCACCCGCACGCGTCACCGGCTTCGTACACGCGCACGACCGTGTTCGAGGTGCGGAGCCCGCCGGGCATGTGCGGGCCGGGAGAGGGCAGATGAACCATCCGCAACGGCAGGACGCCCATGACCGCGGAGGGAGAAGGCCGTGGACGGCAACACCTTGGAGCTGGGAGACCTGCTCGCCGACGCCGAGGAAGCCTCACCGGTGGAATCGGTCGACGTCGTGGCGCGCAATCTCCAGAAGCGGTTCGCGGCGGGCAGCGTCTCGTTCCTCTTCGTGGACCTGATCGAGGAAGAACTGGTGCGGCTCACCACCGCCGACGGCGTGCGCGACGAGCACCGGTCAGCACCCATCGCGCTGCGCGACAGCGTCTACGAGAAGGTGCTGCGCTCGCAGCGCCGGCATGTCGAACCGGACGGCGACGGCGGCCACCGGGTGATCTCACCGGTGACCAACCGCGGCGACTGCGTGGGTGTCCTGGAGGTGACCCTGCCGCACGACGACCCGTCGGTGCTGCGCAAGGTCGACCAGGCCGCGCACGCGCTGGCGTACATCATCGTCACCGACCGGCGCTTCACCGACCTGTACCACTGGGGCCGGCGCACCACACCGACCAGTCTGGCCGCCGAGATCCAGCACCAGTTGCTGCCGTCCGCGTCGGCCTGCGAGGCCGCGCAGTTCGCCATCGCCGGCGGCCTGGTGCCGGCCGACGACATCGGCGGCGACACCTACGACTTCGCCCTGGACCGGGACGTGCTGCACCTGTCCATCACCGACGCGATGGGGCACGACACCGATTCGGCGCTGCTGGCCACCCTGCTGCTGGGCGCGCTGCGCGGAGCCCGCCGCACCAGATGCAACGTCGGGGAGCAGGCGAGACGGGCGCACGACGCCCTGCTCCAGCACAACCGCGGGCTGGCCACCGGCCAGTTGCTGTGCGTCCAGCTCAGCACCGGCGCCGTCGAACTGGTCAACGCCGGCCATCCGCGCCCCCTGCTGCTGCGCGACGGCACCGTGCGGGAACTGAAGCTCACCGCGAACCTGCCCTTCGGGGTCACCTCCCCCGTGCCGCACCAGGTACAGGAGCTGCGACTGCGGCCCGGTGACCGGCTGGTCCTGCTCACCGACGGCATGCAGGAGCGCGGCGCGGCCGGGGTGGACCTGCCCGGCCTGGTCCGCGAGTCCCGGGACCTGCACCCGCGGGAGGCGGTCCGCGTCCTGGTCGGCGCCGTCCAGGACGCCTGCGCGGGCCGGCTGCGGGACGACGCGACCGTGCTGTGCCTGGACTGGTACGGCGACCGCAGCCCGCGCGGGCGGCTCGGGCCCGCCTAACCGGCCGGACCGGCCTGGTGGACGGTGGTCAGTTCGGCCAGGCCGGAGACGCCGAGGACCGGTGCGAGGAGAGCGGTGGCGACGACCTCGATGCGTTCGCTGTGCCGGAAGAGCACGCTCAGCCCGGCGCTGTCGAGGTACTCGACGCCGGTGAGGTCCACGACCACCGGGCCGTCGGCGGCCTCGATGGCCGTGCCGAGGGCGTCGTGGTTGCTCAGGTCGATCTCGCCGACCACGGTGACGACCGTGGCGCCGTCGGGGCGCCGGCCGGAGGCGATGGTGAGCGGGGTGGTCATCAGGCGATCCTCGTTCGCATGTCCACGGTGGTGCCGGTGGCACCGGAGGTGATGGTGACGTGCTGCATCAGCGCGCGCATCAGGGTGACACCGCGCCCCCGGTAGGGATGGAGTTCGGGTCTGGGGGTGCGCCACCGGCCGGTGTCGGTGACGGTCACCCGCAGCGCGTCGCTCCGGGCCTCCGCCCGCAGCCGGACGGTGTCCTGCGGAGTGTCCCGGTGGCCGTGCTCCACGGCGTTGGCACACGCCTCGCCGGCGGCGACCAGGACGTCCTGGACGGTGTGCGGCGGCAGTTCGCAGCGGGCCAGCCAGCCGCGCAGCGCCCCCCGGACCCGCGCGAGCTGGGCGGACTCGCCGGGGAAGGCCAGGTCGAGCGGGGCGGGGTGCCGGTAGAGCAGGAGCGCGACGTCGTCGTCGTAGCCGTCGGCCGGTGCCAGCCGGGTCATGACGGCGGTGGCGAGGTCGTCCACGGCCGTGTCCCACCCGTCCTGGACGGCCCGGCCGGCCCGGTCGATGCCGTCGGTGAGGGAACACCGGCGGCGTTCCACCAGACCGTCGGTGTACAGCAGCAGGGTGGCGCGGGCGGGCATGGTGCGGCTGCTCTCGGGGCGGGCTCTGCCGGGGCGCACGGCCAGCGGCAGGGAGCGCCCGTCGTCGAGGAGGTGGGTGGTGCCGTCGGGGCAGCTGAGGATGCCCGGCGGGTGGCCGGCGCTGGAGTAGGTGAGCCGGCCGGTCTCCGGGTCCAGGACGCCGCAGAAGACCGTGGTGCACATCGCGCCGGTGACCCCGGCCGCGAAGTGGTCCAGGGCCGTCAGGGTGCGGGCCGGGCCGGTGTCCTGGAGCAGCAGCGCCCGGCAGGCACTGCGCAACTGCCCCATGACGGTCGCGGCCTGGAGTCCGCGTCCCACGCAGTCGCCGACGACGATGCCGATGCGTCCGTTCGGCAGCCGGACGATGTCGTACCAGTCGCCGCCGACCTCCAGCGGACGGGTGGCGGGTTCGTAGCGGACGGCGAAGCCGCTGGGCAGGTCGGCGGGGCCGAGGATGGCGCGTTGCAGTGCGAGGGCCGTCTCGCGCTGCTGGTCGATGTCGTGGGCGCGGACCAGTCCCTGGGCGAGCTGTCCGGCCAGCAGGGACAGCAGCAGCTGGTCCTCGCCGGTGAACGGCCGCCGGTCGCCGAGTTCGATCCACAGCGCCATCGGTCCCTCGGGGTGGCCGAGCGCGATCCCGGCGCCGGTGTCGTCCTCGACGGGGGTGAGCGGGGGCAGGCCGAGCCAGCCGGTCAGGGTCCGTCGTCGCGCGTCCGGCAGCTCCGTCCAGCGCGGCCCGTCGTCGGTGGTGGTCAGGGCCGGTGCCGCGCCGGGACGGGCGACGACGGCCGTGACGTGCCGGGCGTTCCAGAGCCGCCGCAGTTCGGTGAGGGTGCCGGTGAGGGCCTCGGACAGGCTGGTGGCCCGGCCCAGCCGCAGGCCAAGCGCGGCCTGGGCGCTCTCGCGCCGGACGGCGTGGTGCTCGGCGGTGACGTCCCGGAAGGTGCCGACGGTGACCTGGCGCCCGGTGTCGGGGTCGCGGGCCCGGTTGAAGGTGGCGGTCACCCAGATCCGGCGGCCGTCGCGGCGCACGACGGGGACGGTGCAGGAACCCCTGGGCTCGTCGAGCAGCCGGGTGCAGGCCGCTTCCAGCCGGCGGCGGGTCTCCGGGTCGGCGTCGGCCGGCGGCCACCAGGGGTGCGCGGGGCGGTACGGCAGCCCCTCGGGTCCGTAGCCGAGGGTGTCGGTGAACGCCGCGTTGATCTCGACGACGGCGCCGTCCTCGTCGCAGACGAAGAACGCCTCCTGGAGGGAGTCGACCAGTGCGGCGCGCCAGCGGGCCTGGTGGCCGCGCAGCCGGGCCAGCTCGACGCCGGTCCGGACCCGGGCCAGCAGTTCGGCCGCGGCGAACGGCTTGACCAGGTAGTCGTCGGCGCCCGCCCGCAGTCCCTCGATGGACGCCTCCTGGCCGGCCCGGGCGGACAGCAGCAGGACGGGTACGGCGGCGGTCCGCGGGTCGGTGCGCAGCGCCGCGACCAGTCGCAGGCCGTCCAGGCCGGGCATCATGACGTCGCTGATCACCAGGTCGGGGGTGGCGGCGCGGGCCGCGCGCAGCGCCGAGCGGCCGTCGCCGGCGGTGTCGACGGCGTAGCCGGAGCCGCGCAGGATGCGGGTGAGGTAGGCGCGCATGTCGGCGTTGTCGTCGGCGACCAGCACCCGGGCGGGGGCGGCGGGGCCCTGGAGGTGACCGGTGCGGTGCTCCGTACCGGCGGTGTCCGGTGCTTCGGCCGGGAAGGCGGCGGGGGCCTCCTGGAGGTACGGCTCGGCCGGTACCGGGGCGGTGCGGCGGCCGGCCGGCCCCAGCGCCTCGGGCGGCAGGTGGCCGGTGCCGAAGGGCAGCCGGACGGTGAAGGCGGTGCCCTCCCCCTCGGTGCTGTCGGCGGTGATCGTGCCGCCGTGCAGGCCGACCAGTTCCCGGACCAGGGCCAGGCCGATGCCACTGCCCTCGTGGGAGCGGGCGCGGGCGTTCTCGATCCGGTGAAATCGTTCGAACAGCCGGGGCAGTTCGGCGGCCGGTACGCCGATGCCGGTGTCGGCGACCACGACCACCGCGTGGGTGTCCTCGGCCCGTACGGTGACCCGGACCGTGCCCTCGAAGGTGAACTTCAGGGCGTTGCCGAGGAGGTTGAAGACCACCTTCTCCCACATGCCGCGGTCGAGGTGCACCGGCCGGGCGAGCGGCGGGCACTCGACGGCGAGGCGCAGGCCGGCCCGGTCCACGGCGGAGCGGAACACGCCGGCCAGTTCGGCGGTGACCGCGGCCAGGTCGACCGGTTCGTAGTGGGCGCCCATCCGGCCGGCCTCGATGCGGGAGAAGTCCAGCAGCGAGTTGACCAGTTTGCCCAGCCGCAGTCCGTTGCGGTGGACGACCTCCAGTTCCTCGCGGAGCGCGGGGTCGGCGTCGGCGAGGTGGGTCCGCAGTTCCGCCACCGGTCCCATGATCAGGGTGAGGGGGGTGCGGAACTCGTGGCTGATGTTGGAGAAGAAGGCGGTCTTCGCCCGGTCCAGCTCGGCGAGTTCCTCGGCGCGGCGCTGCTGGGTCTGGTAGCCGCGGGCACCGGCGAGGCCCGAGGCGAGGTGGCCGGCGACCAGTTCGACGAAGCCGCGGTAGCCCTCGTCGAGGGCGCGGTACCGGTTCAGGCCGGCCACCAGGAAGCCGTAGGGCGCCTGGCCCTGCCGGCGCAGCGGCACCGCCAGCGCCTGCCGGGGCGGCCGCGGCCGGTCGCCGGCGGGCAGGCCGGCGAACGGGGCGCCGTCGAGCGGGACCAGGACGCTCTCGCCGCGCGCCAGTGGCCGCACCGGCCACGGCGGGCCGGTGGCGTCGGCCGGCAGTACGGCGGGGGCGGCGGGGTGTCCGGCGGGGATCCGGGTGGCGCCCGCGAGCCGGGCGGAGCCGTCCGGCTCGAAGAGGTAGGTCAGTGTGAAGGCCAGGTCGTGCGGGTTGCGGCTCAGCTGCCGGTCGGCGAAGGCCCGCACCTCCTGTTCGGTGCGCACCACGCTGGGGTCGGAGCCGAGGTCGCGCAGGGTGGCCAGCCGGCGTTCGCCGATGACCTGCCCGGTGTCCTCGCTGACCACGCAGAGCATGCCGACCACCGCGCCGTGGTCGTCGCGCAGCGGGCTGTAGGAGAAGGTGTGGTAGCTCTCCTCCGTGTAACCGGACCGCTCCAGGAACAGCAGCAGTGCCTCGTCCCAGGTGGCCCGGCCGGTGGTGATGACGGTGTCGATGCGCGGGCCGATGTCGTCCCAGATCTCCGCCCACACCTCGCGGGCGGGGCGGCCCAGCGCCCAGGGGTACTTGCGGCCCAGGGTGTCGCGGCGGTAGGCGGAGTTGCAGAAGAACGTGAGGTCCGGGCCCCACGCCAGCCACATCGAGAACCGGGAGGACAGCAGGATGCTGACCGCCGTCCGCAGGCTCTGCGGCCACCGGCCGGGCGGGCCCAGCCCGGTCGCCGTCCAGTCCACCCGGGCCAGGTCCGGGCCGACCTCCTGGTCGGCGGCGAACACGTCGGCCCCGGCCGCCTCGTACTCCTCGTCCGACGACCCCGCCACCGCAACCCCCTCGCTCGCCCGGCGCGCCCGCGTCGCACCGCCCGTACCGTCCCACCGGCCGTCCCGCGTGCCCCAGGGGTCGAACAGCCGGACACCCTCGTCCCGCGACCGGCGCCGCGCGGACCGGCACCGCCCGCGCGGACCGATGGCTTCGTAGGATAAGCCCGGTCAGCCCCGCCTCATCCAGGAGAACCGGTGACCGAACCCGAACAGCTCTTGACCGTCACCCAGCGCCGCACTCCCGAGGGACCCTTCGTCCTGGAGGTGAAGGGGGAGCTGGACCACCACAGCGCCCCGCTGCTGACCGAGGCCGTCGCGGCGGCCCCCTTCGACGAACAGGGGGTGGTGGTCGACCTGGCCGGTCTCACCTACTGCGACTCCACCGGCATCACCGTGCTGGTCACCGCCTATCAGCGGTCCCTGGCGACCGGCTCGCCGCTCGGTCTGGCCGCGGTCGGCCCGGAGCACATGCGGGTCTTCGGCATCATCGGGCTGGACCAGATCTTCACCTTCCATCCCAGCACCGAGGCGGCGGTCTCCGCCCTGCGGCGGTGAAACCGTTCAGCGCAGGGCGATGCGGGCGGTGACCCGTTTGCCGGTGGGCTCGCGCCGGACGTCGAGGTCCTGGCTGAGCGCCGCGACGATCTCCAGACCGTGCTGTCCCACCCGGCCGGGGTCGGCCGGCCGCAGGGTCGGCAGGGCCGTCTCGCCGTCCCGCACGGTCACCGACATCACGCCGTCGGCGACGGCCAGCGACAGCCGCACCGGCCCCGAGCCGTACTTGACCGCGTTGGTGACCAGTTCGCTGACCACCAGCTGGGTGGCCTGCACGACGCGGTCCGGCCACGGCTCCTCCCGCGACTCGGCCAGGTACCGCACCGCCAGGCGCCGCGCGTCCGCGACCCGGAACGTGCCGGGGTCGAAAGTCACCGACAGTCTTCGCGCGCCGTCCTCGTACGCCGTTCCGCCGCCGGCCGCCCCGTCCGGTCCGACCTCGCCCATTCCGCCACCGCCGTCCGACTCCCCCGTGGAGCGCGGGACACCACCGCTTCCCGCGCGACCAGAACATTTGTCGCCCCCACGATAGTTCCCGCCGTGGCCGGATTAAGCGGACGGGCGACCAACCGTTGACACCGCGCGCCGCGCAGCCGCCCAATGGTGCCCACACGACGCCCCGACGCCGGGTGGGAAACCGGGCGAGGGAGGGGGACGCGGCATGCAGGTTCCGGCTCCGTTCGAGTACGCGAGGGTGGGCAGCGTCGAGGAGGCGATCACGCTTCTCGACCGGTTCGGCGACACGGCCCGGCTGGTGGCGGGCGGCCACAGTCTGCTGCCGATGATGAAGCTGCGGCTGGCGAGCTTCGACCACCTGATCGACATCAACGATCTGCACGGCGAGCTGGGGTACGTCCGGGTGCGGCCCGGCGAGGTCCGGATCGGCGCGCTGACCCGGCACCGGGAGCTGCTGGAGTCGGACGAACTGGCCGCCGTGCTCCCGGTGTTCCGGGACGCCGAGCGGGTGATCGCCGATCCGGTGGTGCGCAACCGGGGCACGCTCGGCGGTTCGCTGTGCCAGGCCGACCCGGCCGAGGACCTGTCCGCCGTGTGCGCCGCGCTGGACGCCACCTGCGTGATCCGGGGCCGGGGCGGGCAGCGGCTGGTGCCGATGGCGGACTTCCACCGGGGCCCGTACGAGACCGCCGTGGGCGACGCGGAACTGCTGACCGAGGTCCGGCTCCCGGTGCGCGCGGGTTCCTCCAGCGCCTACGAGAAGGTCGAACGGCGGGCGGGCGACTGGGCGGTGGTGGCGGCCGGGGCCGCGGTCCGGCTGGCCGACGACGGCCGGATCGCCGACGCCCGGGTGGCGCTCGCCGCGGTCGGCCCGCACGCCGGGGCGGTCCCCGGGGTCGCCGAGGCGCTGCGCCACCGGCTGCCCGACGAGGCGGCGTACGCGCGCGCCGGGGAGCTCGCCGCCCAGAACTGTTCGCCGACGGGCGACCACCGGGGCAGCGCGGCGTACAAACGGCATCTGGCCGGCGAGCTGACCCGCCGCACCCTGCGCGCGGCTGTGACCCGTATCACCGGAGCGGAGGTGTGATCATGCAGGTCACCATGACCGTCAACGGCACGGAGGTCACCCGGGAGATCGAGGGGCGGCTGCTGCTCGTGCACTTCCTGCGCGACGATCTCGGGCTGACCGGCACCCACTGGGGGTGCGACACCAGCAACTGCGGCACCTGTGTGGTGTGGCTGGACGATGAGCCGGTCAAGTCCTGCACGGTGCTCGCGGCGATGGCCGGCGGGCACCGGGTGCGGACCGTGGAGGGGCTGGCGAAGGACGGCGAACTCGACGCCGTGCAGCGCGGGTTCATCCACTGCCACGGCCTGCAGTGCGGCTTCTGCACGCCCGGCATGCTGATGACCGCCCGGGCCCTGCTCGACCGCAGTCCCGACCCCGGCGAGCGGGAGATCCGGGAGGCGCTCTCGGGCCAGCTGTGCCGCTGCACGGGGTACGCCACCATCGTCCGCTCGGTGCGCTGGGCGGCGGCCGAGGAGGCCGGCACCCGCACCACGCTCGCCGCGGACCCGGCCCGCGGGGGTGCCTCATGACCGCCACCGACGACCCCGCCACCGGCACGGACGGCCGGCGCACCGCGTTCGTCGACAACGACCACCGGCCCTGCGGCCACGGCCGGATGCTGCGCAAGGAGGACGCCCGGTTCGTCCGCGGCCGGGGCCGCTACGTCGACGACCTCCGGTTGCCCGGCATGCTGCACCTGGCGATCCTGCGCTCACCGCTCGCCCACGCCCGGATCGTGTCCGTCGACACCTCACTGGCCGAGGCCCACCCCAGGGTCCGCCTGGTGGTCACCGGCGCCATGCTGGCCGAACAGGGCCTGGCCTGGATGCCCACCCTGTCCGGCGACGTGCAGGCCGTGCTCGCCACCGACAAGGTCCGCTTCCAGGGCCAGGAGGTCGCCTTCGTCGTCGCCGAGGACCGCTACGCGGCCCGGGACGCGCTGGAGCTGATCGACGTCGAGTACGAGCAGCTCGACCCGGTCGTCGACGTACGGACCGCGCTCGCCCCCGACGCCCCGGTCGTCCGGGACGATCTGGCGGACAAGCACGACAACCACTGCTTCGACTGGGAGACCGGGGACGCGGCCGCGACGGACGCCGCGTTCGCCCGCGCCGACGTCGTGGTGAGCCAGGACATGGTGTACCCGCGGGTGCATCCGGCGCCCATGGAGACCTGCGGCGCGGTCGCCGACTTCGACTCCGTCGACGGCCGGCTCACCCTGTGGTCCACCACCCAGGCCCCGCACGCCCACCGCACCCTCTACGCGATCGTCGCCGGGCTGCCCGAGCACAAGATCCGGGTGGTCTCCCCGGACATCGGTGGCGGCTTCGGCAACAAGGTGCCGATCTACCCGGGCTACGTGTGCGCGATCGTCGCCGCCCTGCACACCGGGAAACCGGTGAAGTGGATGGAGGACCGGTCGGAGAACCTGACCAGCACCGGATTCGCCCGCGACTACGTGATGCGCGGCGAGATCGCGGCGACCCGGGAGGGACGGATCCTCGCGGTCCGCACCCAGGTGCTCGCCGACCACGGCGCGTTCAACGGCACGGCGGCCCCGGTGAAGTACCCGGCCGGCTTCTTCGGCGTGTTCACCGGCAGTTACGACATCGAGGCCGCCCACTGCGAGATGACGGCCGTCTACACCAACAAGGCGCCGGGCGGCGTCGCGTACGCCTGCTCCTTCCGCATCACCGAGGCGGTCTACCTGATCGAGCGGATGGTGGACTGCCTGGCCCGCGAACTGGGCGCCGACCCGGTCGAGTTGCGCACCCGCAACTTCATCCGGCCCGAGCAGTTCCCGTACCGCTCGAAGACGGGCTGGGTGTACGACTCCGGTGACTACGCCCCGACCATGGAGCTCGCCACCCGGCTCGCCGGGTACAAGGCGCTGCGGGCCGAGCAGGCGGAGCGGCGGGAGCGCGGCGAGATCATGGGGATCGGGGTGGCGTTCTTCACCGAGGCGGTCGGCGCGGGGCCGCGCAAGGACATGGACATCCTGGGCCTGGGCATGGCGGACGGCTGCGAGCTGCGGGTGCATCCCACCGGCAAGGCGGTCGTGCGGCTGTCGGTGCAGTCCCAGGGGCAGGGCCACGAGACGACGTTCGCGCAGCTCGTCGCGGAGGAACTGGGCATCCCGCCGCAGGACATCGACGTGGTGCACGGCGACACCGACCGCACCCCGTTCGGGCTCGGCACCTACGGCAGCCGCTCCACACCCGTCTCGGGCGCCGCCGCGGTACTGGTGGCCCGCCGGGTCCGCGACAAGGCCCGGCTGATCGCCGCCGGCATGCTGGCGGTGCCGGTCACCGACGTGGAGTGGGCCAAGGGCGGCTTCCGGGTCGCCGGTGACCCGACGGCCTCGGTGACCATCCAGGAGGTCGCGATGCGCGCGCACGGCGCCGGCGATCTGCCCGCGGGCGTGGAGGGCGGGCTGGACGCGCAGATCTGCTACAACCCGGAGAACCTCACCTACCCGCACGGCGCCTACATCTGTGTCGTGGACATCGACCCGGGCACGGCGAAGGTGACGGTGCGCCGGTTCGTCGCGGTCGACGACTGCGGTACCCGGATCAACCCGATGATCATCGAGGGGCAGGTGCACGGCGGGCTCACCGACGGCGTCGGTATGGCGCTGATGGAGATGATCTCCTTCGACGAGGACGGCAACTGCCTGAGCGGCTCGCTGATGGACTACCTCGTGCCGACCGCGCTCGAGGTCCCCGACTGGGAGACGGGGTTCACGGTCACCCCGTCCCCGCACCACCCCATCGGCGCGAAGGGGGTCGGCGAGTCGGCGACCGTCGGTTCGCCGCCCGCCATCGTCAACGCGGTGGTGGACGCCCTGGAGCCGTTCGGCGTCCGGCACGCCGACATGCCGCTGACGCCCTCGCGGGTGTGGGAGGCGATGCGGGGCGGTGCGACGCCTCCGGTCTGAGCCACGGGAGGCATGGGAGGAACGGGAGGCACCCGGGCCGGGCCCCGGTCGGGAACCGGGCCGGGAACGCGCCGCGCGGCGCCTCCCGTACGTCCGCGCGCGCGTGCTGCGGGCCCCGGCCGCCCGCCTCGGCCCCGCGCGCCCGCGGTTGTCAGGAGCCGGTGAGGACGACGAGCTGCCGGGTCGCGCGGGTCATCGCCACATAGCGGTCGACGGCGCCTGCGACGCCCTCGCCGAACCGGTCCGGGTCGACGAGGACCACCAGGTCGAATTCGAGGCCCTTGGCCAGTTCGGGGGTGAGCGAGCGGACCCGGGAGGTGGACCGGAACGCCGGGTCGCCGATGACGCAGGCGGTGCCCTCCTCGTGCGCGGCGAGCCAGTCGCCGAGGACCGTGTCCAGGTCCGCGGTGGCGCCGTGCACGACGGGGACACCGCCGCCGCGCACCGAGGTGGGCACGTTGGCGTCCGGGAGCGCGGCCCGGATGACCGGCGCGGCCTCCGCCATGATCTCCTCTGGGGTCCGGTAGTTGATGGTGAGGGAGGCCATGCTGATCCGGTCCAGGCCGACGCGTTCGAGCCGTTCCCGCCACGACTCGGTGAACCCGTGCCGGGCCTGGGCGCGGTCCCCGACCACGGTGAAGCTGCGCGAGGGGCAGCGCACCAGCAGCATCTGCCACTCGGCGTCGGTCAGCTCCTGCGCCTCGTCGACCACGACGTGGGCGAACGGTCCGGCCAGCAGATCCGGTTCGACGGCCGCCAGTTCGGCCTCGTCGACCAGGCTGACCTGGGCGTCCTGGCCGCGCAACATCGTGACCAGGCCCTCGCCGTCGTCCCCGTCGGCGCCGGAGTCGGCCACCGCCGAGATCAGGTTGTCGACGACCCGGTCCATACGTTCGCGCTGGGCGGCGAGGGTGGCTCGGTCCCGGCGCCTCTTGCGCGCCGCCTCCGGGTCGCCGAGCCGCTGCCGTGCCGCGTCCAGCAGCGGCAGGTCGGACACCGTCCAGGCCGCCGGGTCGGCGCGCTGGAGCCCGCGCACCTCGTCCCGGTCCAGCCAGGGGGCGCACAGCCGCAGATAGGCGGGGACCGTCCACAGGTCGCCGACCAGGTCGGCGGCCTCCAGCAGGGGCCAGGCGCGGTCGAAGGCCGTGCGCAGCTCCCGGTTCCGGTTGAGCGACCTGCGCAGCAGTTCCTCCGGGGCGTCTCCCTCGTGCTTGTCGACGAGGATGGTGAGCAGTTCCTCCCAGACCTGGTCGCGGGCCTCGTTGTGCGGGGTGCCGGGGGCGGCCGCCTCGAAGGCGACGGCCCATTCGCCGGCGCTCAGCGGGATGTCGGACCAGTGGGTGGTGACCGTCATCGCCTCGGCGGGCGGCTCCTCGTAGAACCGGACGGCCGTCTCGATCGCCTGCACCAGGCCGGCGGACGACTTCAGCCGGGCGACCTCCGGGTCGGCCTCCACGCCCGCCGCGGCGCCCTCGGCGACCAGGTCCCGCAGGACGCAGGTCTGCACGCCCTCCTCGCCGAGGCTGGGCAGGACGTCGGAGACGTAGGCGAGGTAGGGCCGGTGCGGGCCGACGAACAGCACACCGCCGCGGCGGTGGCCCAGCCGCGGGTCGGAGTAGACGAGGTAGGCGGCGCGGTGCAGGGCGACGACGGTCTTGCCGGTGCCCGGGCCGCCGTCGACGACGAGGGTGCCGCGGGAGCCCGCGCGGATGACGGCGTCCTGGTCGGCCTGGATGGTGCCGAGCACGTCCCGCATCCGGGCCGACCGGGTGGAGCCGAGGCTGGCGATGAAGGCGGACTGGTCGTCGAGCGCGGCGTGGCCGTCGAACCCGTCGGGGGTGAACACCTCGTCCCAGTAGTCGCTGATCCGGCCGCCGGTCCAGCGGTAGCGGCGGCGGCTGGTCAGTCCCATCGGGTGGGCGTGGGTGGCGCCGAAGAACGGCTCGGCGGCCGGGGAGCGCCAGTCGACCAGCAGCCGGCGTCCGGTGCTGTCGGTGAGGCCGAGCCGTCCGACGTACACCGGGTCGGGGCTGTCCGCGCCGACCATGCGGCCGAGGCACAGGTCGAGGCCGAAGCGGCGCAGGGCGCGCAGCCGGGAGGTCAGCCGGTGGATCTCCGCGTCCCGGTCCATCGCGTGCCGGCCCAGGCCGCCGGGGGCCCGGCGGGCTTCGGCGAGCCGGCCGGACAGCTCGGTGATCGACTGCTCCAGGCAGTCGGCGAGCGCCGCGAAGTGCCGCTCGTCGGCGGCGATCAGCGCCGGGTCGGCCTTGGCGGCGAGCCGGTCGGGGAGGTCGAACGCGCTGGTGGTCAGGGGGTTCACGGTTGTCTCAGCTCCGATGTGTCGGTCGCTCACGACCAAGGCGCGTGGCGGGGCTGCCGGGACCTGCGGGTTCCGGCTCGGTGGATCGGTGGATCGGTGGATCGGTGGATCGGTGGATCGGTGGATCGGTGGTTTGGGTGGACCGGTGGTTCGGTGGACCGGTGGATCGGGTGGTTCGGTGGTTCGGTGGATCAGGTGGACCGGTGGATCGGGTGGTTCAGTGGATCGGGTGCTTGCGGGTCCGGCGGTTCGGTGACCCGGTGGTTCAGCGGCCTGGTGGCCCGACGGCCCGGCGGCTCGATGGTTCAGCCGGTCCGGCGGCCCGACAGGCCCAGCGACCAAGCGACCCGGCGGTCCGACGGCCCGGCGGTTCGGCGCTCCGGTGCTGGGGGTTCACTCGGTTCCGGGCCGCAGGATCGCGCCGACCGGGCGGCCCGGCGGCTCGATGGCCCACCGGCCCACCGGACCAGCGGCCTGACAGGCCCAGCGATCCGGCAACCCGGCAACCTGGCGGCCTGGCAACCTGGCGGCCCGACCAGGGTTCACCCCGCCCCGCCCCGCAGGGCCGCGCCGCCCGGGTCGAGCAGCAGCTTCGCGGCCGTCGTCGCGCCGTCGGTGCGGACCCTGGCGGCGACCGCCCTCGCTCGCGCGGCGGTCTCGGGTGCGAGGGCCGTTTCGAGTGCGGCCGACAGGGAGGCGAGGGCCGGGGCCGGGCCGTCGTGTGCGGCGCCGATGCCGAGGCCGACGACGCGGCCCGCCCAGTACGGCTGGTCCACGGCCTGGGGCACCACCACCTGGGGCGCGCCGGCCCGCGCGGCGGTGGTCGTGGTGCCCGCGCCGCCGTGGTGCACGACGGCGGCCACCCGGCCGAACAGCGCCCGGTGGTCCGCCTCGCCGACGAGGAAGCAGTCGTCCCGGTCGTCGGCCGGGGTCAGGCCGGCCCAGCCGCCGCCCAGCACCACCCGGCGCCCCTGGGCCCGGACCGCCTCGACGGCCACCCGGGCGGCGTCCGGCGCCGCGTGCAGCGGCATGCTGCCGAAGCCGACGTACACCGGTGGCTCACCGGCGTCGAGGAACGCCGTCAGCCCCGCCGGGAGCGGGCGGACGTCGGGCGCGAGCCAGGCGCCGGTCTGGACGACGCCCAGGTCCTCGGTGCCCTGCCACGGGTCCAGCACCGGGTCGGTCGCCAGCCACGGCCGGTCGCCGACGACGTAGTCGCGGACGCCGTTGACCGGGGGCAGGCCGTGGCGCACCCGGCTCGTGTTGAGCGCCGCCCCGAACAGCGCGTCGATGTTCTCGGCGTCCAGGTCCCACAGCGCCCCGTGGTCGGTGACGTCCGGCGGGAAGGGCCGGCCCGCGTACGCCAGCGGCGGGCGCAGCGGCGACGGCAGGGTGAGCTGCTGGAAGGTGACGGACACCGAGCGGATGCCGAGTCTCTCGGCCACCGACAGCGCGCCGGCCGCGGCCGGCATCATGCCGGTCGCCACCAGCACGTCGCAGTCCGCCGCCGCCGCGGTGACCACCTCGAACTGGGCGGCGATCACCGCGGCCGCCCGCTCGGGCAGGGCGGCCGGCGCCGGCGCCGCCCTGGTCAGCGCGCGTGCCGACGGGCCGACCGGCACCAGCGGCACCCCGGCGGCGGCCAGCCGCCGCCCGAAGTCCTCGTCCGGTGGCGCGCACACCAGCGCCTCGGCGCCCAGCTCCCGCACCGCCAGGGCGAGCGCCACCAGTGGTTCGACGTCCCCCCGCGATCCATACGTCGACAACAACACACGCACTCGGCGACTCCCGTTTTCGCTGGTCCTGGGCTCAGGCCGGTCATTGTGCGGCACGACGGGGGCCTTGCCGCAAGCCCCCCGATGCGCTATAGGTTAAGAGTGGCGGGGAGCGGGTATCTCCCCCCGCCGGTCCTCCCCGACTCCGCGGCGCCCTTCCGTGCGCCTCGCGCGTTCCGCCTGCGTCGAGTTGATCCACAAGTCTTGACAGCCCGCCTGGGTCGTTCATACTCGCCTCTGGCCGGATGACCGACATACCGATTGCCGTTCGAGATATCGAACCAATCTGCCGCGGTCACCGGGCCCCGCACGACGATCCGAACCACTTCGTGAACGCGTGAAGAAGGGCTGCCACTACGTGACGCACCATCAGATTCCCAGACGCGGCTTCCTCGCAACCGTCGGCGCGACCGGTGTCGCCGGCCCGGCGCTCGCACTGACCGGAGGCACCGCCCCGGCGGCCGCCGCCGAGCAGGAACCGGCGGCGGCGCCCCTGCCGTACCCCACCGTGAAACGCCCGTTCGCCATGCCCGGCGTGCGGGAACAGGACTGGACCGGCGCGCTGTTCGTCGCGGAGGGCGAGTCCCGGTTCGCGCTCCGCGTGGGTCTGCTCACCGCGCAGGGCAAGCTGGTCCGGGAGAAGATGACCAACCACCTGTGGCGCATCGGCCCCATGACCCCGGACGGCGCCTACAAGGAGGTGCGCGTCAGCACCGACGACCGCACCGTGCTGCCCGCCCATCTGGAGGCGCTGCGCGAGGTGCTCGCGCACCCCGGGCAGTGGTCCGAGAGCGCGGTCGCCGACGCCGGGGTGAGACTGCCGCAGCTGGAGCGGACGTACGCGCGGGTCCAGGAGGAGAAGCGCACGGTACGGGTGCGGTACGCCCGTACCGTGGACGGCGCCGGGCTGGTGGGGTCCGTCACCGCGCTCGACGGCGACACCACCGTCGTCCTCGAACTGGGCACCCCCTGGGGCGAGCCGGCGTCCTTCGCGCTGGACGGCCGGGAGGTGACCGGCAGCGCGGCCGGGCTGACCGACAGCGGCCGCACCGGTCATGTCCGGCTCTCCCCCACCGAACCGGCCGACAGCGCGGGCTGCTACGCCTCGGCCGCCGATCTGACGGCGGTCGCGACGGGCGGCGCCGGCACACCGGGCGACGCCGTCGCCGGGCTCGTCCACCGGCTCGCCAAGGGGCAGACACTCACCTTCTCCGCCCGCGTCGCCGCACGGCCCCCGCGGGGTGACGCACCGGAGGCGCACGACATCGAGCGGGCCCTCGCCGCCGCCGAGGCCCGTGTGCGCGGCCACCATCTGACCGGCTCCGGACCGGTGGGCCGGGCGGCGGACGCCGTACGCGACGCGCTGTCCCTGAACACCAACTACGACAAGGACAACCACCGCGCCTACGTCATGTGGGGCTGGGGCGGCGGGGGCGGCCTGTTCACCGGCTGGGACTCGGCGTTCGACTGCGTGGAGGCCGCCCTGGTCAGCCACCCGCTGGCCGTCCAGCACGAGACGGACGTCTTCGACGCGCCCGCCCCGCCGAACCAGATCCCGCTGCGCGGACCGCGCTACGACCAGCAGAACGCCGGGCCGATGCACGCGTACGCGGTGTGGCGGCTGTACACCAAGCTCGGCGACCGCACCGTGCTGGAGCAGGCGTATCCGGCGCTGGTCACCTTCCACGACCTGCTGCCCGAATGGGACACCGACCGGGACGGACTGCTGGAGAGCCCCTACTTCGGGGACCGCGTCGGCGGCCGGGGCAACCACCTCGGCCTGGACGACAGCCCCGTCTACGCCGACTACCACCGGATCGCCAAACAGGGCGGCAGCGGTGACGGCCGGGACAACACCGACCTCACCGACGTGGCGCTCAACTCGTACTACGCGCTGCTCTCCGAAACGCTGGCGAAGATGGCCCGGGTGCTGGGCCGGACCCGGGACGCGGAGCGGTTCGCCGCCCAGCACGCCACCGTCAAGCGGCTGCTCAACGCCCGCCTGTGGCACCCGGACAAGGGCCTCTACCTGAGCCGCTACCTCGACGGGACGTGGCAGCAGACCGTCACCCCGACCGTCTTCTACCCGCTCTTCGCCGGCCTCGCCACCCGCGAGCGGGCCCGGGTGCTGGTCGAGGAACACCTGCTGAACGAGGACGAGTTCTGGGGCGAGTACGTCATCCCCAGCGTCGCCCGCGACGACCCGGCCTACTGCACCGGCGGCCCGGTGCACCCGGACTCCGAGCACTTCAAGTACTTCGAGCGGTACGGCGAGAACTCCGCCCCCGAACAGTGGAAGGGCGCGGCGTGGCCGCCGATGAACTTCACGGTGTACGACGGCGTCAAACGGTACGGGTTCGACGACGCCGCCGGCCGGTTCGCCGCCCGCAGCACCGCGATGTACCTGGACGCCTGGGACGCCGAGGGCTGGTTCCCCGAGTCCTTCGACCCGGAACCCGGCCAGCGGGTGATGTCGTCCGCCGTCGACACGGCGTGGCGCACCTACTCCTGGTCGAACGCGATGGCCGTGCAGGGCCTGCACGAGCTGCTCTCCGACAACCCCTGGGACGGCGATCCCGCGGCGCTGCTGTTCGGCTCCCTGGGACTGCCCGGCACCAACACCGTCGACAACGTTGTCCTGCGCGGGCACACCTACTCCGTCTCCGCCGGACCGCACCGGACCACCCTGGTCCGCGACGGCCGGACCGTCTTCCGGGCGACGGGCGCCCGGGTCGCGGTCCGCGGCTTCCTGCTCCGCGGGGCGGGCGCCTCCTTCGACATCACCGCCGGCGGTCCTGCCCGGGTCGAGGTCTTCGGCCCGGACGGCCGGTCCCGCGCCCGGCAGGTGCCCGCCGGCCGCACCCATGTCGACCTGTGACACCCCGCACCCGCTGAACGCAAGGAGAGCCGCATGACCAGAACTTCCTCCCGCGGTCCCGGACGGTGGTGGTCCGGCAGCCGCGCCGGACGGGCCGTCTGCGCCCTGCTGCTGGCCTGCCTGGCCGCCGTGACACCGGCCGCCGCGCACGCCGGCCCCGGCACCGCCCCCGTCCAGTCGATCACCGTGGACGGCGCCGGCACCGGCCGCGTCTTCGACGGGATCGGCGCGATCAGCGGTGGCGGCGGCACCTCACGGCTGCTCGTCGACTACCCCGAGCCGCAGCGCGGTCAGATCCTCGACTACCTCTTCAAGCCCGGCTACGGCGCCTCCCTGCAGATCCTGAAGGTGGAGATCGGCGCCGACACCAACTCCAGCAACGGCGCCGAGCCCAGCCACATGCGCACCCGGGACAAGGTGGACTGCGACCGGGGCTACGAGTGGTGGCTGATGAAGGAGGCGCAGAAGCGCAACCCGCGGATCGGCTTCTACGGCCTCGCCTGGGGTGCCCCGGGCTGGTTCGAGGGCGGCTTCTGGTCCGCTGACAACGTTGCCTACCTGACCGAGTGGCTGGGCTGCGCCGACCGGCACGGCCTGGACATCGACTACCTCGGCGGCTGGAACGAGAAGGGCTGGGACGCCGCCTGGTACGGCGACCTCAAGAAAGCCCTGGTCAACAGCGGTCACGGCGACGTCAAGGTGGTGGCCGCCGACAACGCCGGGTGGGACGTGGCCACCGACATGAAGCAGGACCCCGCCTTCGACGCCGCCACCGACGTGGTCGGCATCCACTACCCGTGCTCGGCCGTGCACTGCTCCAGCTCCCAGGACGCCCTGGACCTCGGCAAGCCGCTGTTCGCGAGCGAGTCGGGCTGGAACAACTACCTCACCGGCGCCACCCGGCTGGCCGCCGAGATGAACCACGAGTACGTGGACTCCCGCATCACCGCGTTCATCAACTGGCCCGCCGTGTACGCCTGGTACCCGACCGTGCAGATGCAGGGCAGCGGACTGCTCCAGGCGAACGAGCCGTGGAGCGGGCACTACGAGCTGGGCCCGACGCTGTGGACCATCGCCCAGACCGCGCAGTTCACCCGGCCCGGCTGGCGCTACGTCGACGCCGCGAGCGGCTACCTGGACGGCGGCGGCACGTACGTGACCCTGCGCTCACCGGGGCCCGATCCGCAGTACACGACGGTGTTCGAGACCACCGGCGCGACCGAGCCGCAGAGCGTCTCCGTCACGCCCACCGGACGGCTGCCGCGCGGCGCGCTGCACCGCTGGTCGACCACGCTGGAGTCCACCGACCCCGCCGACTGGTTCGTGCGCGGCACGGACGTCCGCGCGGGCGCGAAGGCCGCCCACGCGGTGACGCTGGCACCGGGCACCGTCACCACGCTCACCACCATGCCGGGCGGCAAGGGCCCGGCGGCAACGACGGCGCCCGCCGCCCGCCCGATGGCACTCCCCTACCGCGACACCTTCGACTCCTACCGGACGACGGACACCGCCCGGTACCTCTCCGACATGGAGGGCGCGTTCGAGGCGGCCCGCTGCACCCCGGCGCCGGAGGCCGCCGCCGGCTCCCGGGGCACCGGAAAGTGTCTGCGCCAGGTCATCACGACCGAGCCCACCAAGTGGTCCCGGGTGGCCAGTCCGCTCACCCTGACCGGCGACAGCCGGTGGACCGACTACACCGTGTCCGCCAGGACCCGCATCGCCGGCACCGGTACGGCGTCGCTGCTCGGCCGGGTCGTGAACCAGGTCAACAACGTCGGCACCGGCCGCGTCAACGTCTGGCAGGGCTACTACCTCGGCCTGTCGGCCGACGGCACCTGGTCCCTGAAGGTCCTCGCCCCCGACCGGACGACCCGGATCCTGGCGAGCGGCAGCCTGCCCGGCCCCGGGGCGGACACCTGGCACCGGCTCTCCCTCGGCTTCTCGGGCGACACGATCACGGCCCGGGTCGACGGCGCCGAGGTCGCCCGGGTCACCGACGCCACCTACGACCACGGCCAGACCGGACTGGCCCTCGACTCCTACACCACGTCCGAGTTCGACGACCTGCGGGTCGCTCCGTAGCCGGACGCCGGGCCGCCGGACGCCCTGCCCGTCACGCCGCGGGTGCCGGGCATTCGGTGCCCGGCGGACAGAACCAGGCTCGGGCCGTGTCGAGGAGTTCGCGTTCGTCGGCCAGGCCGTCCGCCGCGGAGCCGTAGGCGACGAGGGCGTAGTTCTGTCCGTCGGCGGCCTCGAAGCGGTGGTCGATGACGTGGTGGCCGGAGCCGGTGGCGGCTTCGCCGGTCAGTTCGTCCGTCGTGTACTCGTGCTCGGCGGCCTCTCCGCCGGTGGGGTTGGCCGCGTACTGGAGGTGGATCTTCTGGTACCCGTCCAGTTTCAGACTGTCCTGCTGGGCGTCCGCCACGGAGGCGTACGGGGAGTCCTCCACCAACTGGAACACCTGGAGGCGGCGGGGGCCGGACGGGTCGCGGAAGTCGACGATGTCGATGCCGTACTGCGAGGAGCGGTTCTCGCGGTCCCAGCCGGCCGGCAGGGCGGTGCGGAAGCCCTCCGGGTCGTCGTGCCGGGCGAAGCCCGCGGGCAGCGACGACTCCCCCGGCGCGCCGTCCTCGGTGGCGCCGGGGGAGGTGCCCGCGGCGGCGGGGGTCTCCTGGGCGGGCGGCACGTACGGCACGGGCTCGTTCTTCCAGCCGAGGGCCCAGATGCCGAAGGACAGCCCGCAGACGGTGAGGACCAGCGCCGTGTACTGGCGCAGCGTCCGCTGCCGTGGCAGGTCGAGGTAGCTCTCGGGGTCGAAGAGGCGTTCGCGGTGCGAGCCGGCCCACTCCTGTCGTTCGGTCTCGAACACCCTCATCGTGGCCGTCCCTTCAGTTGATGAGCTGCGCGATGCCCTGGACCACCGCGGTGGCCGAGGCGACCGCGCCCGCGGCGGCGGCCTGCCCGCCCAGCCAGCCGCGGACGCCGCCGAGCAGCCGGGTGAGCCGGGCCGGTGCCGCGGCGCCGGTGTGCGCGATCTCCGCCGCGGTGTCGGCCAGTTCACGGTCGAGCGAGGTGTCCGCGTCGGTGCGGTCGGCGGCGCTCGGCAGCGCCGCGCGCAGTTCCCGGATGGCGTCGAGGAGTTCCGCGTGCCGGGCGTCGGGGGCGGCACCGGTGGTGTGGTACGAGGTCGCCGAGGCGTGCGCGCCGGTGGCGACGGAACCGCCGCTCATGGAGCCGATGCTGACGCTGCCCGAGGTGCTCGCGGTGCGGGGGTCGGGGGTGTCCGGTCCGTGGTCCGTCATGGGGTGGGCTCTCCTTGGTTCCTGGCCGGCCCGGTGGGCGCGGCGCCGTTGTCCGTGTGGGTCGCGCTGCCGTGGCGGCCGGTGGCGATCGCGCCGCCGGACATGGCCCCGACGAAGACGCTGCCGCCGCTGAGCTGGTAGACGTGCTGCTCGAACTCCTCGGTGCGGTAACCGTGTGTCTTGAGGGCTTCGCGGACCCCGTTGACGATGCGTTCCTGGATGGTCTTCACATAGCGGGTGGCGTCCATCTCCTGGAACACCGACAGCCGCTTCGCCGACGCCAGCGCGCGCAGGGAGACGCGTGGCACATCGGGCAGCGGCTCGCCGCCGAACCGGGCGGACCAGGTGCCGCGCAGGGTGCCGAGGGCGCCGACGGCCGCGTCGACGCCGATCGTCGGCGCGTGCCGCAGGGCCCGCAGCGCGGCCCGCGGCCAGGTCTCGGGGAGCCGCTCGACGAAGGCGTCCACCGCCCGGAAGTCCTTGCGCACCGGGCCGAGGACGTAGGGCTCGACCTCCAGGACCAGCATGCGGCCCTGGGTGTGCACCCGGACCAGGACGGTGACGACCACCTGTTCCTGCCAGGCGCCGACCCGGATGCGCAGGAACACCCGGCGGCCCTCGCCGCCCTCGTCGACGGCCTCCCGCAGGTGTGCGGCGACCTGCGCGGGGTCGTGGACGCGCAGACCGCGGCGGTCGGCGCCGGCGGTCCCGGGGTCCGCCGGGTCGGGGCGGCCGGAGACACCGCCGGTCGCCAGTTCCTCGGCGCGGCCCACCCCGCCGGGGAGGTAGACCACCCGGTCGATCTCCACGTCGCGCAGGCGGTCCTTGCCGGTGCGGGCGGCGGACTCGCGCAGTCCGGTCAGCTGGGGCTCGATCAGGTCGAGGGCGGCCCGGGCGGTGAGCGGCCCGGGCCGCTGGCGCGGCAGACCGCCGTCGGCCGCCGGCCGCTCGCGCAGTTCCATGGCGAACGACCAGGGGGTGCCGCGCACGCCCAGCCCGACGAAGGGGCTGTCGTCGTCGTACAGCGTGAGGAACGCCTCCTGCTCGCGCCGGATGTCGTCCCGCACGCCCTCGAACAGGGCCCCGGCGGGCAGGCCGGGCTGCCGGGCGGCGGCGAACGTCCACCGGGACAGCCAGCGGCACAGGGCCGTGCGCCGCGCGCTCTGGTGCGACCAGGCGACCACGGCGAGGGCCAGCGGGAACAGTGCCGGGTAGGGCGTCTGGGCCGCGCCGTCGAACAGCCGGGAGAGGTACCAGTACCAGTAGAAGAGGGCGAAGCCGGCGGCCAGCAGGGTCAGCAGGGAACCGGCGCCGTCGGCGGCCTTGGCGACCGGGTCGGGCAGTCCGGCGGCCCGCGCGGTGGCGCCCTTGCCGCTGACCGTGTGGGCCAGCCACAGTCCGAGCGCGGTCAGCGCGTAGAACAGGAACCAGGGCAGCGGCAGTCCTCCGGTGAGCCGGTCGTCGCCCTGGAAGAGGGCGGTGAGGACGTCGCCGAAGCCGACGTCGGCGCCGTCGCCCCACCGGTCGGACAGACTGTCCCAGAACATGATCACGTCGGACAGCGCGAACGCGGCCCAGACGCCGAGCATGAGCAGGGCGGTGCGGGTCTCCTGCCGGCCGGCCAGCAGGGCGTGGGCCAGCACGGGGAGCACGTCGACGCCGTTGGGCAGGGCGACGGGCCGTTCCCGGTGACCGACGAGTTCGTCGACGACCCGGCGCCGGAAGCCGGGATCCTGGTGGACCCCGGCGCACAGCAGGCGGGTGGCCTCGGTACGGCTGTAGCGGTGTTCCGGAAGGCTGACGTCCGGCACGTGGCTCCCCCTGGTCGTCCGTCGGCTGGATGACTGGGGAAGCTACTGGGCGCACCGCGCCGGGGGCCGCACATCGCCCCGGCGCCGCCCGATGGAGTGAAGACGGGGGAAGCGGCTGGACAGGGCGGGTTTCCCGGCACCGGTGTCCGGTCCTCCGGTGCCGGGCGACCGTGCCGGTCAGCCCGCCTGCGCGCCCGGCACCCGGTCGGACAGCCCCGCGGCGTCGCGGACCAGGTCCAGCGGGCCGCTCCAGTCGAAGGCGCGGTAGACGGCGTCCAGTTGGGCGAACGGCGGGCCCTGGGCGAAGAGCTGGAAGGTGAGCCGGTGCCCGGCGTAGTCGGAGTTGAGCAGGTCCCGGGCGAAGGCGAGGAGTTTGCGGCGGTCCTCGGCGACCCAGTCGTCGTTGATCGAGTAGAACTTCCGCAGCCAGCCGCCGGCCTCGGGGTCGGCGAAGCTCGCCGAGTCCGGGGTGACGCAGATCTGGCCGCCGCACAGTTCCCGGGCGAGGTGCATCATGTCCGGCAACTGGGCGCAGGCCAGCACCCGACCGGTGTGCAGCAGGGACTGGTCGGGCATGAACAGCCCGCCGGGTGACGTCGTGCCCATCGCTATCGCCGCGGTCAGATGGGCGTTGACGCCCTCGCGGTAGCAGGCCAGCCGGGCCAGTTTCTCCTGTACGGCCGGCCGGCGTTCCAGCCCGGTCTGCCGTACGTTCCACAGCGCGGCGCCGATCATCAGGTCGGCCAGCCGCAGGGTGCGGTGGGTGAAGGGCAGCGCGGAGTAGCGGTGCAGGGTGGCGCGGATCAGCGCGGCCGCCTCGGTGTGCCGGTGGAACAGCACGTCCTGCCAGGGGATCTCGACGTCGTCGAAGACCACCAGGGTGTCGATCTCGTCGACCCGGTGGGACAGCGGGTAGTCGTCGGCCTTGCCGCGGCCGGCGAACCCGGTGCGGCAGAGGAACTTCAGGCCCTTGGCGTTCATGTCGACGATGAATCCGGTGGCGTACTCGGAGAACTGGGTGCCGCCCCAGTCGGCGACGGCCGGTTTGACGAACGCCTGGTTGGCGTAGGCCGCCGCGGTCTCGTACTTGGCGCCGCGCACCACGATGCCGCTGTCGGTCTCGCGGACCACCCGCAGCAGCAGGTCGGGGTCCTGGTCCCGCGGGCGTTTGGACCGGTCGCCCTTGGGGTCGGTGTCGGCCGAGACGTGGAACAGGTCGGCGGTCGCCGAACGGGCGAGGTGGTGCCGGATGTTCCCGGCGAACCGCGGGTCCAGCGCGTCGAGGACCTCCCGGCCGTCGAGCAGCGACCACATCTCGCCGACGGTCTCGTCGCCGACCCGGGTGACGACACCGCGCGCCGTGTCGAGCACGGTGTCGACGGCGGCGCGCTTGTCGTGCCAGTCCCGCTGGGTGAGCGGCGGTTTGTCGGCGACGCTGTGCCGTTCGCCGCTCGCCGGGTCGGGGTAGGACATGACGTCCTGGGTGGCGGCCTCGTGCGCGAGGTCGTGTATCCGGGCGCGGATGCCGACGATCGGGGCGAACTGGGGGTGCCGGGTGACGTCCTTGACGCGTTCGCCGTCGATCCAGATCTGCCGGTCGGGAGAGAGCGATTCCTTGTACTGCTGGCCGGTACGGATCATGCGGGCCTCCTCGGTCGCGGGGCCTCAGGCCGGGAATCGGCGGTCGGGTTCCCGGCCCTCGGCTGCGGCGGACTCGCCCAGGGCATGCCCGGTTCACCGGGGCGGTGAACGGAGCGCCGTCACCAGGTGACGGGCAGCGCGTGCAGTCCGTAGATCACCGCGTCGTACTTGAACGGCAGGTCCTCGACCGGGGCCGCCGCGCGCAGGGTGGGGACGCGGCGGAAGAGAGTGGGGTAGAGGACCTGCAGTTCGAGCCGGGCCAGCGGCTGGCCGACGCAGTGGTGGGTGCCGGCGCCGAACGCCTGGTGCAGGCGGGCGTCGCGGGTGAGGTCGAGGCGGTCGGGGTCCGGGAAGACGCGGGGGTCGCGGTTGGCGAGTTCGCCGAGCAGGATGACGCCCTCGCCGGCCTCGATGGTGCGGCCGGCGATCTCGATGTCCTCCAGCGCGGTGCGGCGCCGGCCGAGGTGCACGATGCTGAGGTGGCGCAGGAGTTCCTCGACGGCGGCGGCGACCACCCGGGGGTCGTCGGTGTCGCGGACGACGGCGAGCTGGTCGGGGTGCTGGAGCAGCAGCAGGGTGCCGAGGCTGATCATGTTGGCGGTGGTCTCGTGGCCGCCGAGCAGCAGCAGGACGCCCATGCCGGCCGCCTCGCGGCGGGTCAGTTCACCGGCGACGACCCGCTGCGCCAGCTTGGAGAGCAGGTCGTCGCCGGGTTCGGCGGTCTTCCGGGCCAGCAGGTCGGCGAGGTACTCCGCGAGCGCGGTGTGGGCGGCGTGCCGCTGTTCACCGGTGGCGACGGTGGAGACCAGGGTCTTGCTGTTGGTCTGGAAGAAGTCGTGGTCCTGGTAGGGCACGCCGAGGAGTTCGGAGATGACGAGGGAGGGCAGCGGCAGGGCGAGGGCCTGGACCAGGTCGGCGGGCCGGGGTCCGGCCAGCATCCGGTCGATGAAGGTGTCGGTCATGCGCTGCACGGACGGGCGCAGGGCCTCGACGCGTCTGACGGTGAAGGCGCCGCTGACCATGCGGCGCAGCCGGGCGTGTTCGGGGTCGTCCAGTCCCACGAAGCTCAGGTCGGGCGAGCCGCCGGCGTGGCTGTGCCGGGGGTCGACGGGGCTGGGGAAGCCGGGGTGGGCGAAGTCGGCGCTCAGCCGGGGGTCGGAGAGCAGGGCCTTCTGTTCGGCGTGGCCCGTCACCGCCCAGGGGGTGCTGCCGCCCCAGGAGCGGACCCGGGTGAGCGGCCCGTGCTCGCTCAGCGCGCGCATCCCGGGTGACGGGTCGAAGGGGCAGCCGGCGGACCGGGGGGCCGGGAAGTCGGGGATGTGCGCGGCGGCGGCGGTGTCGGGGCGGGTCGTCATGGTGGAGGGCTCCGGGGCGTGGGGGGATGCGGCGCGGGGCGCGCAGGGGCGGCCGTTTCAGGGGCCGGTCGGCTTCAGCGGCCTCGTGAAGTGGCCGACGGGACGCTCGCGGGGCGGCCGGGCTCGGCTCCGACGAGGGTGAGGCGGCCGTCGCAGCCCTTGCGGCGCGGGGCTCCCGCGGTGCCGGGTCCGGCCGCCGGGGCGCCGGCCACCAGCGCGTGCCCGGGAGCGGTCACCCGGTCTCGTCCAGGTGGATGGCGGCGGCCGGGCAGACGCCGGCCGCCTCGCGGACCGCGGTGTGCCGTTCGGCGGGCGGCGCGTCGGCCAGCAGGACCACGATGCCGTCCTCGTCCCGCTGGTCGAAGACCTCGGGGGCGATCAGCACGCACTGGCCCGCGCCGCAGCACTTCTCTTCGTCGACTGTGATCTTCACGGTGCTTCCTCGGGGTGGGGGGTGAGGTCGCAGCGAAGCACGGCCGCGAGAGCCGAATCAAGCACCTGACTTAAAATTGACGGATTCCCGACGCCGGGAACCGCCGGGCGCCCGGCGAGTCCCGGGCGCCCCTGGCCGGTCAGGCGCGGGTCGGCGCCGGCTCGGCCTGCGTCTCCTCGCCGACGGCCGCACCGCTGCCCGCGCGCAGGGCGGGAATCAGGCAGGCCACGGCGGCCGACAGCAGCGCGACACCGCCGCCGATCAGCAGACCCGTACGGAAGCCGTCCTCCGAGGCGAGCGTGTAGCCGCCCAGGGTGGTGGTCATCTGCGCCAGGACGACACCGATCACCGCGGAGCCGATGGTCGTGCCGAGCGAGCGCATCAGGGCGTTGAAGCCGTTGGCCGCCGCCGTCTCGGAGAGCGGGACCGCGCTCATGATCAGGGCGGGCATGGCGCCGTAGGCCAGCGCGACACCGCTGTTGATCACGATGCCGGACAGCATCAGGCCCCAGGCGGTGCCCATCAGCGGGAGGGCGAGGCCGTACCCGGCGGCTATCACCAGGGCGCCGAGCACCAGGGCGAACTTGGGGCCGCGGGAGTTGATGAGCTTGCCGCCGAGCGGGGAGATGATCATCATCATCACGCCGCCGGGCGCCAGGTACAGGCCCGCCGCGAGCATCGACTGGCCCAGGCCGTACCCGGTGGCCTCGGGGAACTGGAGCAGCTGCGGCGCGATCAGCAGGAAGGAGTACATGCCGACGCCGATGAGGATCGAGGACGCGTTGGTGAGCAGCACCCGGGGACGGGCGGTGGTGCGCAGGTCGACCAGCGGGTCGCGGGTGCGCAGCTCGTAGTAGCCCCACACGGCGAGCGCGACGACGGCGAGGGCGATCAGGCCGAGGGTGGTGCCCGAGCCCCAGCCCCAGTCGCCGCCCTTGGAGATGGCCAGCAGCAGGGAGACCAGGCCGATGGCGAGGCCGATCGCGCCCGGCGCGTCGAACCGCTGCCCCTTGGCGCCGGCCGGAACGTCCGGGACGACGAAGAAGATCAGGGCGCCGATCAGCAGCGCGAGGCCGGCCGAACCCCAGAACAGCACCCGCCAGTCGGCGTACTGGGCGACAGCGGCGGCCAGCGGCAGGCCGATGGCGCCGCCGATGCCCATGGAGGCGCTGACCAGGGCGATGGAGCTGGACAGCTTCTCCTTGGGGACCACGTCGCGCAGCAGCGCGATGCCGAGCGGCACCATGCCCATGCCCATGCCCTGGAGTCCGCGGCCGACGATCATCGGCACGACGGACGAGGACAGGGCGCACACCACCGACCCGGCGACCAGCGGCACGGTGCAGATCAGCAGCATCCGCCGCTTGCCGATCAGGTCCCCGAGCCGACCGGAGACGGGCACGCAGACACCCGCGACGAGCAGGGTGACGGTGACCACCCAGGCCGCGTTCGAGGAGCTGGTGTGCAGGATCTGCGGCATCTCCGCGATCAGGGGGGTCACCAGCGTCTGCATGACCGCGGCGACGGTGCCGGCCAGGGCGAGGGTGGCGACGACGCCGCCCGGGCGGGCGGCGGTCGGCTGGGGGCCGTCCATGGGTGCTCCTTAGCGAAACCTCGTTGAGTGACGGCGCCTCCACCGAGGCGCCATATGCATCATACATAGGCTGTGCATCTACCACACCATGTGCCGAATGCATATGATGGAGCCGAGTGGGGCCGAGGGAGTCCACCACGGAGCAGAGAGTGGAGAAGAGGCTTGTGAACAGGGCGGACCGGGCTACCGAGCGGGTGGAGTTCGAGCAGATGCTGCTGAGCCGCTATATGCATCTGCACAAGGGCAAAGGCCGACACGCCGGAAGCCTCCTGGACCGCAGCGCCTACATCCTGCTCAGCCGGATCCGCATGCAGGGACCGATGTCCATCGGGCAGCTCGGTGACGCGTTCGGGCTGGACGCCTCCACCCTCAACCGGCAGACGGCGGCCGCCATGCGGGCCGGCCTGGTGGAGCGCATCCCCGATCCGGACGGCGGCGTGGCCCGGAAGTTCCGTATCACCGAGGAGGGCGAGCGGCGGCTGGACGAGGAGCGCACCGGCCTGGTCGCCAGCCTGGACCGGATCATGACCGACTGGCCGGAGCAGGACATCGCCGCCTTCGCCGACCTCCTGCGGCGCTTCAACTCGGACATCGAGCGGCTGCACGGGATGCCCTGGCCGCGCCCCGGCGCCGCGGAACGTCCCGCCTGACGCCGGTCCGCCCGCCCGCCCGCGCGGCTACGCCGAGGCCCGGGTCAGCGCCGCCAGTTCCGTGTCGGTCAGCCGCAGGTCCGCCACGCCGAGCAGGGCCGGCAGCTGTGCCACCGTGCGGGCCGAGGCGATCGGGGCGGTCACGGTGGGCTGGGCGGCGAGCCAGGCCAGGGCGACGGTCGCGACCGGGGCGTCGTGCGCCTGGGCGACCTCGTCGAGCGCGGTGAGGACCCGCTGTCCGCGCGCGGTCTCCAGGTGCCTGGCGGCGCCGGCGGCCCGCGCGCTGTCCACGGTGGCGCCGGGGCGGTACTTGCCGGTCAGGAAGCCGGCCGCCAGCGCGTAGTACGGCACGGCGGCCAGACCGGCCCGCTCGGCGAGGTCCTGGAGTTTGCCTTCGTAGGTGTCGCGCGTGACGAGGTTGTAGTGCGGCTGGAGGGCCACGTACCGGGCCAGGCCCTCGCGTGCGGAGAAGTCGAGGGCCTCCTGGAGCCGCTCGGCGGAGATGTTGGAGGCGGCGATGTGCCGGACCTTGCCCGCCCGCACCAGTTCGTCGAGCGCTCCGATGATCTCCTCGACGGGCACCTCCGGGTCGTCGAAGTGGGTGTAGTACAGGTCGATGCGGTCGGTGCCGAGGCGGCGCAGGGAGGCGTCGGCCGCGGCCTTGACGGTGTCGGCGCGCAGCCCCGTGTACTCGGGGTGCCGGCCCACCTTGGTGGCGAGCACGACGTCGTCGCGGTTGCCGCGCCGCGCGAGCCACTTGCCGATGACGGTCTCGGACTCGCCGCCCCGGTTGCCCTCGGCCCACGCCGAGTAGGCGTCGGCGGTGTCGACGAAGTTGCCGCCGGCGGCCGTGTAGGCGTCCAGGACCGCGAAGGACTGGTCCTCGTCCGCCGTCCAGCCGAAGACGTTGCCGCCCAGGGCGAGCGGGAAGACGTGCAGGTCGGTACTGCCGAGTCGATGCAGAGAGGTCATGCTCTGCGACAACACCGGCCCCGAAGGGAGCATTCCGGTCACCGGCGCACCGCGGCGGCCACCTCGCCGCAGACCTGGGCCGGCCGCGGCGCCGAGCCGGGCGGCATCCTCGTGATCCGCGGGAGGCCCTCCGGGGTGTACGGCAGGGAGCCGGCGAGCACCTTGAGCACCGCCCGGAGCGCCGCCCGGGCTGCACCGAGGCGCTGAGGTGGTGGCGACGGCGCCGCGCGCGCCAGACCGAAGCGCCCCGCCCACAAGCGTCGTCTCCGGGCCAGGGCGCCCGCGGCCGCCGGCACACCGCGCCGTATCCGTCCTCCGCCGCGACCGGCCGCGCACCCGGCAGGCATACGAAAGCACCGGCTGTCCATGTCCCAGGACAGAAACAGGACTTGACCGGGACCAATCGCTCAGGCGCCCAGGACCCGCGCGTTCGTACATTTGCGTGTACCTGCCCAGAAAAGCTTTCGAGTCGTGGGCAGTACGCGGGATTCGGAGAGGAGGTGAATGACATGAGTGAGGACATGGTGTATGAGCCTCCCGCCCTGGTCGAGGTCGGGGACTTCCAGGAACTCACCCTGGACGAGGGCACCTGGGGTTGGGACCGGTACAGCGAGTGCTGGTGGCTGGGCTGCTGATCCCCACGGTGCGAGGACCGGGCGGCGGACCTGTCCGCCGCCCGGTCCCACCGCCCCCGTACCGTCCCGCGGAGGTCCGATGCAGTTCCTCGTTCTGCCCGATCACCGGCTGGCCGCGGCCGCCGTCCGCCGGCTCCCGCCCGGTCCGGAACCGGACCGGGCGCTGACCCATGCGTCCGGGCGTCCCTGGGTCGTCGGTTCCTGGACGGACGAGGAGATCCTGACCGCCGCCCGCGGCGACCGGCGCGTCGCCCTGTTCGGGTGCTTCGCGGCGAGCCCGGACGACCTCGGGCGGATCGTCGAGCGGTGCCCGACGGCGGACCGGCTCGGCGACGCCCTGCGCGCGGTCCCGGGCAGCTACCACGCGCTGGCCTCGTTCGGCGGCGAGATCCGTGCCCAGGGCGCGCTGTCGGGCGTCCGGGAGATCTTCCACACCACCGTCGACGGCCGCACCCTGGCGGCCGACCGGCCGGACACCCTGGCGGCGCTGTCCGGCGCCGGCGTGGACGAGACGACGCTGATCTGCCGGCTGCTGGCCCAGCCGCCCCGGCCGCTCAGTGACCGCACGGCATGGCGTTCGGTGGCGTGCCTGGAACCCGGGCACTGGCTGCGGATCCGTCCCGACGGCCGCCACCACACGGTCCGCCGCTGGTCGCCGCCGCCGGCCGACCAGCCGATCGGACCGGCCGCCCGGCGGGTGCGGGCCGCGCTGCGCGGCGCGGTGGCCGCCCGGACCGGGTCCGGTGTCGTCGGCTGCGATCTCTCCGGCGGCCTGGACTCCACCAGCCTGGCCTTCCTCACCGCCGCCGACGAGCGCTGCCGACGGCTGGTGACGGTGCGTCAGGAGGGTTCGGACGCCGCGAACGACGACGCCCGGTGGGCACGGCAGGCGGCCGGATACCTGCCCGACGCGCAGTCCCTCGTCCTGCTCCGGTCCGAGATCCCGGGGTCGTTCGCCGGGCAGCTCGGCCAGGACGACGACCCGGAAGGGCCCTACCCCTGGCGGCGGATGAAGGAGGTGACGGCCTGTGTGGCCGGGCGGCTGGCCGGCCTGGGGGTCGCCGTCCATCTGACCGGGCACGGCGGTGACGAGCTGTTCCACCCGGCCCCCAGCTTCTTCCACGTCCTGGGCCGCCGCGCGCCGCTGGCGTCCCGCACCGACCTGCGGATCGCCCGCAGCATGTACCGCTGGCCGCTCGGCACGATGGTGCGCAACCTGCTGCGCGACCCGTCGTACGGCCAGTGGCTGCGCACCGCGGCCGACACCCTCACCACCCCCCTCAGCGGTCCCCGGGAACCCCTGACCGGATGGGGGTACCACCCGCGGCTACCGGCCTGGGTGACCGCCCCGGCGGCCGACGCCTGCCGGGAGCTGCTCCGGGACGCGGCGGAAAGCGGGGTCGCTCCGCACTCCCCCGATCCGGCGCAGCACGCGATCGTGCAGGCCGTACGCCGGTGCGGTACCGACATCCGGCTGACCGACCGGCTCACCGCGCGCTCCGGCGTCGCCTACCACGCCCCCTACCTCGACGACCAGGTGCTGGAAGCGGCGCTCACCCTGCGGATCACTGACCGGGTCAGCCCGGGGCGCACCAAGCCGCTGCTGTCCGCCGCCCTGCGCGGGACCGTTCCCGAGCCGGTCCTGGGCCGCACCACCAAGGGCGAGTTCAGCGCCGACGTGTACGCGGGCGTGCGGCACCACCGGGCCGAACTGCTGTCGCTGGCCGAGGACATGCGGCTGGCCCGGCTGGGCCTGGTGGACCAGGCCGCGGTCCGCGCGGTGCTCCTGGCTCCGCACCCCACCTCCCGCGGCTTCATCCCCATGGTCCACACGCTGGCCTGCGAGGCGTGGCTGCGCTCGGTGGAGGCGGCCCGGGAGCGGGCCGCCGGCGCGAAGGGAGCCCGATGACCTACTCGCTCGCCCCCGAGGTGTCCGCGACCGACACGGACGACGGCGGCATGGTGCTGCTGCACGAGGGCACGGGCCGCTACTGGATGCTCAACCGCACCGGCGCCACCGTGGTCCGGCTGCTGCGCGCGGGCAGCGGCACGGCGGAGATCGCCGAACGGCTCGCCGCTCCCTTCCCGGAGCAGCGGGAGCGGGTCGCCGCCGATGTCGACGCGCTGGTGGCGAGCCTGGTCGGCGCCCGGCTGGTGACGCCATGAGCTTCCCCGTCGTACCCGAGGCCCGGAATCCCGTCCCGCCGGGCCGGGCGCTGCTCGCGCGGTGCGCCGTGGCGGTGGCCTGGCTGCTGATCCGGCTGCGGCCCGGCCGGCTGCGCCGGGTGCTGGGGGTGCTGGCCCGCGGCGCCCGCCCCTGCACCGCGGAACAGGCGCTGCGCGGCCGGCAGGCGGTGGTGTCGGTCAGCCGGGCCTGCGCCGGGCAGGGCTGCCTCCAGCGTTCGGTGGCCACCGTGCTGCTGTGCCGGGCCCAGGGGTGCTGGCCGGACTGGTGCACCGGCGTGCGCACCGAGCCGTTCCGCGCCCACGCCTGGGTGGAGGTGGACCGCCGCCCGGTCGGCGAGGGCCCGGACATCGAACTGTTCCGCCCGCTGCTGCGGGTGTCCGCCCGCGCCGCGTCCCGGAGGAACACGTGAGGGCCCACGACGGCCTCAGGTTCGGCGTACTGCTGTCCACCGACCGCCATCCGGGCCGGACGGACGCCGAGGTGCTGGCCCGCGCGGTGGCGGTGGCCCGGTGCGCCGAGGCTCTCGGCCTGGACGACGTGTGGCTGACCGAGCACCACTTCCTGGACGCCGCGGTCAACCCCTCGGCGCTGACCCTCGCCGCGTACCTGCTCGGCCGCACCGAACGCGTCCACGTCGGCACCGCGGTGACCGTACTGCCGCTGCACTCCCCCGTGCACACGGCCGAACAGGCCGTGCTGCTGGACCAGTTGTCCGGCGGCCGGTTCGTCCTCGGGGTGGGCCGCGGCATCCCGGGCATCGAGTACCAGGTGCTGGGCGGCGGGCCGCGGGCGTGGCGGGCGGGGCTGGCGGAGCCGCTGGACCGCACGCTGGGCGCGCTGCGCGGCAAAGTGCCCACCGGCCTCGCGGCCCCCGCCCCGCGGTCGGTACGGCCGCTGCCCTCGGCGCACACCTCGCCGCACCCGCCGGTGTACGTGGCGGCCGGGTCGCCCGCCTCGATCGAGCTGGCGGCCGACCGGGGGCTGCCGCTGATGCTGTTCTTCGACAAGAACGCGGCGGCGAAGGCGGAGATGCTGGCCCGCTACGCCCGGCGGGCCCGGGGCAACGGGCGGCCGCGGCCGGCCGATGGTCACGCGTTCGCCGTGTTCACCCGGGTGACCGACTCGGCCGAGCGGGCCGCGCGGCTGATGCGGGACCGGGCCCGGTTCGTCCTCGCGCTGAACCGGCACCGCGCCGCGCTGCCCGGCCTGTCCCTGCCCGCCCCGCCGCCGGTGACCGCCGAGCACATCGGCGCGCTCGCCGACCGGATCCTCGCCACCCACCCGGTCGGGCCGGAGGAGACCTGCGTGGCCCGTCTGGTCGACCACATCGGCACGTCCGGCTGCACCCGCGTCATGTGCCAGGTGGAGGGCCCGGAGGAAACGGACCAGACCCTGGCCCAGCTGGAGCGGCTCGCGACCCGGGTCTTCCCGGCGGTACGCCGCCGCCTCGCCGGCCGCTGAGGACCCGGCATGCCCACCGCCGGCGCCGCATCCCCGCCCCCCGCTCCCCCGACGCTGCGCGCGACCGGCCGGGTCCTGCTCGGGTACGCCCGGGGGCAGTTGCCGCGGATCGGGTGCGGCGGGCTGCTCGGGCTGGCCGGGGCGGCGGCGGTACTGGTCCAGCCGCTGGCGGCCAGGGAACTGATCGACGGCCTCGGCGACCGGCGGCCGGTGACCGGCGCGCTGGCCGCGCTCTCGGTGCTCGTCGTGCTCGGCGCCGCGCTGCGGGCGCTCGGCCAGTACGTCCTGGCGCACGCCGCCGAGTCCGTGGTGCGCGGCGCCCGCCGCGGGATCACCGCCCGGCTGCTGCGGCTGAAGGTCGCCGAACTCGACCGGCTGGAACCCGGCGACCTGCTGTCCCGGGTCTCCTCGGACACCACACTGCTGCGCCAGGTCACCACCCAGTCACTGGTGTCGGCCGTCACCAGTGTGCTGGCGCTGACCGGGGTGACGGTGATGATGGCGCTGCTCGACCCGGTACTGCTGGGTGTGACCGCCGCTGTCATCGCGCTCACCTGCGCGGTGCTCACCGTCACCATGCCGCGCATCTCGCGGGCCACCGCGCGGGCCCAGGCCGCGGTGGGCGACATGGGCGCCGCCCTGGAACGGGCACTGGGCGCGCTGCGGACCGTGAAGGCGTCCGGGGCCGAGGAGCGGGAGACGGCGGCGGTGCACCGGACCGCCGACGAGGCGTGGCGCAGCGGTGTCCGGGCGGCCGGCTGGCAGGCGCTGATGGGCGCCTCGGCCGGGCTGTCCGTCCAGTTGTCGTTCCTGTGCGTGCTGGGAGCGGGCGGCGCCCGGGTGGCGTCGGGGACCATCAAGGTCTCCGTGCTGGTGGCGTTCCTGATGCTGCTCTTCTACCTGATGCAGCCGGTGTCCGACCTGATCCAGGCGGCCACCCAGTTCCACGTCGGCGCGGCGGCCGTGGCCCGGCTGCGGGAACTCGACCGGCTGGCGACCGACGCCGCCCCGGCAGCCGGTCGCGGCGGCCGGCCGGCCGGGCGGGCCGCTGCCCCGGCCACCGTCACCTTCGAGCAGGTCTTCTTCCGCTACCGGCCGGAGCTCCCCTACGTCCACCGGGCGGTGGACTTCACCGCGCCGGGCGGCCGGACGACCGCCCTGGTCGGCCCGTCCGGCGCGGGCAAGTCCACCGTCTTCGCGCTCCTGGAACGGTTCTACGAGCCGGCCCGCGGCCGGGTGCTCATCGACAGCCGGGACGTGCGCGACATCCCGCTGGCCGAGCTGCGGGCCGGCATCGGCTACATCGAGCAGGACGCGCCGGTGCTCTCCGGCACCCTGCGGGAGAACCTGCTGTTCGCCGCCCCGGACGCCACCGACGACGAGATCGCCGAGGTGCTGGTGCGCACCCGGCTGGACGCGTTCGTCCGCGCCCTGCCGCGGGGGCTGGACACCCCGGTCGGCCACCGGGGCACCCGGCTGTCCGGCGGGGAACGCCAGCGGGTGGCCATCGCCCGGGCGCTGCTGCGCCGGCCCCGGCTGCTGCTGCTGGACGAGGCCACCTCCCAGCTGGACGCCGAGAACGAACGCGCCCTGCGCGAGGTGGTGGCGGACGTGGCGCGCGAGACGACGGTCGTGGTCATCGCGCACCGGCTGTCCACCGTGACGGCGGCCGACCGGATCGTGGTGCTGGAGTCCGGCCGGGTGCGGGCCACCGGCACGCACGCGGAACTGCTCGCCGGCGACGCCCTGTACCGCGGCCTGGCGGCCGGTCAGTCACTGGCGTCCTGAGCCGCCGGTCACCCGCCGTGCACGAGCTGGATCAGGTTGCCGCAGGTGTCGTCCAGCACGGCGGTGGTGACCGGGCCGGCCGCCACCGGCTCCTGGGTGAAGCGCACCCCGAGCCCGCGCAGCCGCCGGAACTCCGCCGGTACGTCGTCCACGGCGAAGGACGCGGCCGGGATGCCGTCCCGGACCAGTGCCGTCCGGTACGGCCGCACGGCCGGGTGCCCGGAGGGCTCCAGCAGCAGTTCGGTCCCCTCGGGGTCCTCCGGCGAGACCACGGTCAGCCACCGGTCCGTGCCCATCGGGACGTCGTGCTTCTTCACGAAGCCCAGGACGTCGGTGTAGAAGCGCAGGGCTTCGTCCTGGTTCTCGACGAAGACGCTGGTGAGGTGGATCTTCATGGCACGAGGGTAGCGGCCGGCGGTCCCGGCCGCCCCCGGCGGCGCGACCGGCTGCCCTAGGCGGAGGTCCTGGCCCGCAGGATCTCCTCCAGGGACTCCGCGCGCCAGCGCCTGAGGAGTTCGTGGAAGGCGACCGCGCCGTGCGGGTAGGCGGTCGGTCCGTTGGGGCGGCCGCGGCCTTCGCGGTTGTAGTAGCCGGGCGTGCACTCGGCGTGGAACCACTCGTGGTCGGGGGCGTCCTGGGCGCAGACGGCGACCCAGGCGTCCTCGCTCTCCCGGGTTGGCTCGACCAGCGCGCCCTTGGCCTCGGCGGCGGCGACGAGGGCCGCGATGTGGACGGCCTGTTCGTCCAGCACGTGGGTGAAGTTGACGCTGCTGGCGTTCTGGAGGGAGCCCATCTGATACAGGTTCGGGAAACCGTGGCAGGTGAAGCCGTGCAGGGTGCGCGGGCCGCGCTCCGCCCAGGTGCGCAGCAACTCGGCACCGTCGCGGCCCCGGACCGGGAGTTTCCCGGAGTGCACGCCGGAGACGCCGACGGAGAAGCCGGTGGCGAAGATCAGGCAGTCGAGCGGGTACTCGGTGCCGGCGACGACCACGCCGTGCTCGGTGACCCGCTCGATGCCGTGGGTGTCCGCGGTGTCGACCAGGGTGACGTCGGGGCGGTTGAACGCCTGGTAGTACAGGTCGGAGAAGGCGGGGCGCTTGCAGGCGTAGCGGTACCAGGGCCGCAGCCTGGCCGCGGTCGCCGGGTCGGTGACCGACTGCTCGACGCGGGCGCGCAGTTCGTTCATCTTGGCGGCGTCGGCGGCCTCGTAGGCGGTCTCGAAGGCGTCGCGGTCGCCCTGGCGGCGGAAGCTCGGCAGCAGCTTCTCCAGGAGCCCCGCCGACGACGTCCAGCGGTCCGCCACCAGGTCCTCGTCGGCCGGCTCGCCGGAGACGATCCGCAGGAAGTTCTCCCGGCGTGCCCGGGCCCAGCCGGGCCGGCCGGCGCCGACGTCCTCGGCGGTGGTACGGCGGTTGGCCCGTACGTCCACGGTGGACGGGGTGCGCTGGAAGACGTAGAGGTGTCCGGCGTCCTCGGCCAGCATCGGGATGACCTGGACGCCGGTGGCGCCGGTGCCCACCACGCCCACCCGTTTGCCGGCGAGGCCGGTCAGGCCGCCGTCCGGGGTGCCGCCGGTGTAGGCGTAGTCCCACCGCGAGGTGTGGAAGGTGTGTCCCCGGAAGTCCTCGATGCCGGGTATCCCGGGCAGCTTCGGCTCGGTGAGGGTGCCGGTGGCGGTGACCACGTGGGCGGCCCGGAACGCGTCGCCCCGGTCGGTCGCCACCAGCCAGGTCTCCGCCGCCTCGTCCCAGGTCAGCGCGGTCACCGAGGTGCGCAGCAGCGCGTGCTGGTAGAGGCCGAACCGCTCGGCGACGCGGACCGCGTGGCGGCGGATCTCCTCGCCGGGCGCGTACTTCCACTCGGGTACGTATCCGGTCTCGTCCAGCAGCGGCAGGTAGATGTGGGACTCGATGTCGCAGTGCACGCCCGGGTAGCGGTTCCAGTACCAGGTGCCGCCGACGTCGCCGCCCCGCTCGACGATCCGGACCCGCTCGACGCCCTGCTGCCGCAGCCGCGCTCCGGCGAGCAGGCCACCGAATCCGCCGCCGATCACGGCGACGTCGACGGTGTCGTGCAGCGGCTCGCGCCGGTCCGGGCCGGCCGTGTACGGGTCGTCCGCGTAGTAGCCGAACTCGGCCTCCGGCGCCCGGTACTGGGCGGCGCCGTCGGGCCGTACCCGGCGTTCGCGCTCGTGCCGGTAGCGCTCCTTGAGCCGGGCGAGTTCGTCGGGGGCCGGGGCCTGGGGGGTTGCCATGGGGGGACCTCGTTCCTGGCCGGCCCCGCGGTCCTGCGGCCGGCCTCCGGTGTGGGGCGGTCGTCCACTACCGTAGCAACTACCGGACATCGTTGTCCGGTTGGTTCGTCCGTGCTCCGCCCCACGCCAGATGCCAGACGCCAGGAAGAGGACCCCCATGCGACGACTTCCGATCCGGCCGCTCGCGCTGCTCGCCACGATCGGCGCCCTGACCGCCCTCACCGCCTGCGGTACCCAGACCGCCGGCGCCGCGGCCGGCGGGACCGGCCCGGACCGCGCCATCCGGGCCCAGCGGGTGATGCGGGTGACGACGCCGCACGAGGAGACCGGCAGCACCCTGCTGGAGGGCCCGGTCCTGGACGGGCAGGGCCGGCTGACCCTGGTCGACGTCACCGCGCCCGCGGGCGCGCCGAAGGTGCTGCGGGTCGACCTCGCCCGCAAGGCGGTGCGGACACTGCACACCGACGACCGGGGCGCCTACACTTCCGCCCAGGTCAGCCCGTACGACGGACGGCTCTACCTGACCGACTACGCGCACGGCGAGATCGTCAGCCTGGCCCCGGACGGCGGCGACCGGCGGCTGTTCTTCGCCGGCGAGGTCGACGGGGCGCCGATGAACCCCGACGACCTCGCCTTCGACGAGGAGGGGAATCTCTACGTCAGCGACTCGCGCGGCCTGACCGAGGGCGAGGCGCTCGGCCGGGTGGTGCGCGTCGACCGCGACGGGAAGCGGGCGAGCGTCCTAGTCGACCACCTGGCCGCCACCAACGGCATCTCCTTCGACGCGGACTTCGCCGGCCTGTGGTTCAGCGAGCTGACCCGGAACCGGATCTCCTACCTGCCCCTCGCCGGCCAGGGCGGAGTGACCGCGCCGCACACCGCGGTCCGGGTCGACGGCGGCGTCGCGCAGACCGACTCGATCGCGGTCGACGCCGACGGCAACCTCTACCAGGCGCTGCACGGCCGGCCCGCGATGGCCGTGTACGACAAGTACGGCGCCCGGCTGGCGACCGTCGGGATTCCCGCCCGCGACAAGGGCCTCGAATCGGCGACGAACGTGGCGATCACCCCGGGCGGGACCACGGCGTACATGACCGTCAGCGGACCCGCCGGGGGGTACGTCTACACCTTCGACGCGCTCGCGGACGGCATCCGCCAGTCCAACGGCGGCTGACCCCGCCCCGCCCGGCGCTCACCGCGCGAACGGCCGTACCGGTCCCACCTCCACGGCGAGCAGCCGCCAGGCGGCCCGTACCCGGTCCTCCCGCTCCTCGCGGGTGGGGCCGGTGACGGCGCCGGAGACCATGGCGACGGCGAGCATCAGGCCGTCGGCGGCGGCCAGCCGGTGCCCCGGCCGCAGCCGGCCGCGCAGCGCGCGCTCGACCCGCCCGGACAGGGCGCGGGCGTACTCGTGCGTCCCGGAGGTCCCGGCGCGCCGGTGCGCCTCGTCGGCGTGCAGCAGGCTGATGAAGGCGGACGACTCGGTCAGGTGCCAGGACAGCACCCCGAGGGCGTCCTCGAAGGTGGCGCCCTCGGCCGCGGCGGCCTGTTCGACCTCCCGTACGTTCTCCTCCAGCACGGCGGCGGCGACGGCGGCCCGGTCCGGGAAGTGCCGGTACAGGACGCCCTGTCCGACGCCGGCCCGGCGCGCGATGGCGGACAGCGGAGCGCCCAGGCCGTGCTCCGCGTAGATCTCCCGGGCGGCGGCGATCAGGGCCGCCCGGTTGCGGGCGGCGGCTTTCGGCCCGGGGTTCGGGGACCGCCGCTCGTCGGGCCTGGGAGATTGCGTCACCCCCGCAGGATAACGGCCGAAAGCCGCCCCTCCCGGGCCCGGCCCCGGTGCCGGGCGGCCGGCCCGGCACCGGTGATTTACGTGGTGCCGGGGTGGCGGGTGCCCGCTTGACTCGGCTCGTTCCGGTTCCGGCGGAACCGGCTCGTCCCGGCTCCGGGCCGTCCTTCGGGGCCCGGACCCGGACACGTCCCCGCAACCGACACGACCCCGCGCCGGAGCACCCCCGGCCGGCGCGGTCAGGAGGGATTCCAGACATGTCTCGCTTCAGTTGGCGCTTACGCGTGTGCGGCACCGCGGCCCTCACCACCCTGTCGGTGGGAACCGCCGGCGCCCTCACGCCCCCCGCCGCCGCCGCCACCGCGGTCTACGGCGAGGACTTCTCCGCCGGACTCGGCACCTTCACCGCCACCGGTTCGGTCAGCACCGGCAGCTACGGCGCCCGGCTGAGCGGTTCGCTGCTCTCCGACCCGGCGCTGACCTCCGCGCCGATCGATCTGGCCGGGCACAGCGAGGTGACGGTGTCGTACACCCGGGCGGCGTCCGGGCTGGACCTCGGGGAGACCTTCACCGCGGCCTACTCGGTCGACGGCGGCTCGTTCACCGCGCTGGAGTCGGCACGCACCGCCACCGGCGCGGCGACCTTCCGGCTGCCCGCCGCGGTGGACGGGCACGACCTGCGGCTGCGGTTCTCGCTGGACGCGAACAGCGTCCTGGAGACGCTGACCGTCGACGACGTGCTGGTGGTGGCGGAGGACGACGGCGGGCCGGCCGAGCCGCCGCCCGGGTCCCTGCCGCCGGTCTCCGACGTCACCGCGCCGGGCCCGTACGCGGTGAGCGTCGACGAGTCCGCCGGACCGGGCGGCGACGGATGGCTGGTGTACCCGTCCGACGCCGGCCGGGACGGAGTGGACCACCCGGTCCTCGTCTGGGGTCCGGGCGCGGGCTCCGACCCGGCCGCCTACGCGGACATGCTGCGCCAGTGGGCGTCGCACGGGTTCGTGGTCTACAGCGAGGTCTCGTCCAGCAGCGGCGCCTACATGACCGAAGCCCTGGACTGGCTGGAGGACCAGAACGCCGCCGCGAGCAGCCCGCTGTACCAGGACCTCGACCTGACCGAGGTGGCCTTCGGCGGCCATTCGCGCGGGTCGATCGGCACCTTCGACGTGGCCGACGACCCGCGCCTGGAGACCACCGTGCACGTGGCCGGCGGCTCCTTCGACGGCAACGGCCCGGACAGTCTCCGCAACCCGGCCCTCTACCTCGGCGGCGACGCCGACTTCGCCACCTCCAACGTGGAGCGCGACTACACCAACACCGATGTGCCGGTGTGGTTCAGCATCCTCGACGGCACCGACCACATCGCCGCCACCCGCAACGGGCAGCACATCATCACCGCGTGGCTGCGGTGGCGGCTGGCCGACGAGGAGTTCCGCCGCACGGCGGACTTCCTGAGCGCCGACTGCACCTTCTGCGGCCTCGGCGAGGTGCGGTACAAGAACTGGTGACCTACGCCGAGACGCCGATGCCGCCGCCGACGACGATGTTCTGTCCGGTGATGTAGCCGGCGGCGTCGGAGGTGAGGAACGCGACGGTCTCGGCGACCTCGCGGGCGGTGCCGAACCGCCCGAACGGGATGCGCGCGGTGGTGGCCTCGGTGACCTGGGCGACCAGCTCGGGCGGCATCCCCGACTTGGTCCAGATCGGGGTGTCGACGGCTCCCGGGCTGACCGCGTTGACCCGGATCCGCCGCGGCGCCAGTTCGACGGCGAGCGAGGGCACCATCGCCAGCAGGGCTCCCCTGCTGGCGGCGGTGACGCTGCCGCCCGCGAGCCCGCGGGTGACGCCGATGCCCACGGTGAAGACCACCGAGGCGCCGTCGGCGAGCAGCGGGAGGGTCTTCTGCAGGGTGAAGAACTGTCCCCGCGCGTTCACCGCGAACACGTCGTCGAACGTCGCCTCGTCGACCGCCTCGACCGGTGCCCCGCGGGTGATCCCGGCGTTCAGGAACAGGGCGGTGAGGCCGCCGAAGCGGGCCCGGATCTCGGCGGCGACGCGGTCGGCGTCGGACACGGAACGCGCGTCGGCTTCTACGACGACGACCTCGGCGGGGAGTTCCTCGCGGGCGGCGGCGAGGGTCTCGGGGTCGCGGCCGGTGACCATCACCCGGTACCCGCGCTCATGCAGGAGTTCGGCGGTGGCCTTGCCGATTCCGCTGGTTCCGCCGGTGATCAGGACGGCCGGTGTGGACATGGGTGTTCCCCTTGCGTTCGCGGGTCGGTCCGGCACGGGCCGGCCGGACCCCCTCACCCTGCGCCCGGGGATCACTCCGGGGCCAATGAATGTTCCGCATCGGGCGATACACCGCACGCATCACCCCACCTCGACGAGGGTTTAGGCTTCAGTCATGGCCGATTCGCCGCCGCTTGTGGCGCACCTCGATCTGCGGCTGGTGCACAGTTTCACCGTGGTCGCCGAGCACCGGCACTTCGGGCGGGCCGCCGAGGCCCTGCACACCACCCAGCCCTCCCTGAGCCGCCAGATCCGCCGCCTGGAACAGCAGCTGGGCGCCCGGCTCCTGGACCGCTCACCGCGCGGCACCGGTCTCACCGAGGCCGGCCAGGTCTTCCTGCCGCTCGCCGAGGGCCTGCTGAGCTCCGCCGCTCAGGCGGCGACCCACACCCGGGCCGCCGCCCATCCCACCCGGATCACCGTCGGGTACGCCCTCAACCTCATCGTCACCCCGGCCGTCGGCGCGCTGCGCGACCGGTACCCCGACGCCGACGTGCGCACCCTGCACCTGCCGTGGGACCAGCAGCGCGCGGCGCTGCTCGGCCGTCGCGTGGACGCGGTGGTGACCCGGCTGCCGCTGCGCCCCGACGGGCTGCGGGTGACGGTCCTGTACGACGAGCCGCGGATGCTCGTGGTGCGGGTCGGCCACCGGCTGGCCGGCCGGGAGTCCGTCACCCTGGCAGACATCGCCGACGAGCCGCTGCCCCGCGTGCCCGACCCGGACTGGAACGCCTTCTGGCGGATCGATCCCCGGCCGGGCGGCCGGCCCGCCCCCGACGGTCCGCTCATCGAGAGCGTCGAGGACAAGATCGAACTCGTCGCCACCGGGCAGGCCGTCACGATCGTTCCGGCCGGCGGACACCTCGACCGGATGCGTCCCGGACTGATCGCGGTGCCCCTGGTGGGCGTCGAACCCAGCCAGGTCGTCCTGGCCACCCGCGCCGACGACCGGAGCCGTCTGGTGACGGCCTTCCGGCGGCTCGCCCGGACGCACCTCAACAGTTACCGGTGACGACCGGGACGGTGGGCGGCCCGAGGGCCGGACTCCGAGCCCCGGGACGCGTCCTGGTCCGTCCGCGCCGCTGACCGCTCAGTGGTGGGCGTGAGCGACCGCGTGGCCCTTGCCGCGGCCGATCATCCACTTGTTGACCGGGGTGGTGATCAGGAAGGCGACGGCGAAACCGCCGAGCAGGCTCCACCAGAACAGCCCGTCGGACAGGTGGGCGTCCATGGCGCCGGGGACCAGGGCGACGATGCCGTTGTCGACGAGTTCCATCACGGCGATGGACACGGTGTCCGCGGCGAGCGCCACCTTGATCGCGCCTCTGAGGTCCAGGCCGGTGCGGCCGACGGCGACCAGCGTGAGCGAGTAGCCGAACACGAAGGCGAGCGCGATCGCCAGCGCCATGGTCGGGACGTTGCCCCACAGCAGGGCGGTGCCGATCACCATGCCGAGGATCTCGCCGATGGCGCAGCCGGTCAGGCAGTGCAGCGTCGCCCGCGCCGCCATCGGCCAGGAGGCCGCGGCCGGGTGCGGGGTGTGGTGTCCGGTGTGGTGCGTGCCGTGGTCCATGACCGTCGTCCCCATTCCCGTTCGGTGTACCCCGCCGCCGGGGGTTCACCCGGCAGAACGCTATACCCCCCAGGGGTATTCCACGGTCCGGCGTTTCGGGCAAGGGCGCGACGGGCGGCCGGTCACGGCCGGGCGGCGATCTCCCGGAGCAGGTCCATCACCGCGCCGGCCCGGGCGGTCTGGGTCATGCCGTCCACCGAGGCGATCTTGACTTCGAGCGGCGGTCCGCCGTCCCGCAGCCGGAGGGCGGCGACCTCGCCGCCGCCGTAGGTCTGGCTGGTCGCGGGCCGCTGGTTGAGCACGGAGTAGCCGAGGCCGCGGGCGACCAGGGAGCGCACCGTCTCGTAGCTGCGGGTGCGATAGCGGACGTCGGGGGCGGTGCCGGTGGCGGCCACCAGGGAGTGGAAGTAGTCGCGGCTGTGCGGCAGGTCCAGCAGGACCAGCGGTTCGGCGGACAGTTCGGTCAGTTCCACGCTGTCCCGGCCGGCCAGCGGGTGGCCGGCCGGGACGAGGACGTAGGCGGGGGCGAGGGCGATGGTCTCGCCGCGCAGTTCCGGCGCGGCCGACAGGCCGAGGCCGTAGCTGAGGGCGAAGTCGATGCGTCCCGCCGCGAGGGCCTCCACGAGCTGGTCCGTCTCCGCCTCCAGCACGTCGATCTCGATGCCCGGGTGGCGTGCGGTGCACTCGCTGAACAGGGGCGGCAGGTAGTAGGGGGCGAGGGTCACGAAGCAGCCGACGGTCACCGGCCCGGAGAGGTCCTCGCCCTCGCCCCGGGCCTCGCGCCGGACCTCGCGGGCCCGGGCCAGCAGGTCCCGGGCCTGCTGCTGGAGCCGCTCCCCGGCGGGGGTCAGGGTCAGTCCCCGGCCCCGGCGCCGGATGAACAGCTGCACCTGGAGGTCCCGCTCCAGGTGGTAGACGGCCGCGGACACGGCGGACTGCGCGATGTGCAGCTCCTGCGACGCCTCCGTCATCGACCCGCGCTCGGCGGCGACCAGGAAGTAACGGAGCTGTACGAGGGTGAAACCCAGCGGTGACGTCATGCGAGAGACCCTTGTGCGCGGTGAACCGTGTCCGCGCCGTACCTTATGCGGAAGCGCGCTCGGCGGGTGCGGCCCGGACGTCCTCGCGGACGTCCTCGGGACGCAGCAGCGCGCAGCCCGCGGTCTCCTTCAGGGAGAGCGCGGCGACCAGCCCGCCCACCGCGAACACCATCAGGTACGGGCCCGGCACCAGGGTGCTGCCGGTCGCCGAGATGAGCACGGTCATCAGATAGGGCACGGTGCCGGCGAACAGCGCCGCGGTGACGTTGTACGCCACGGACAGTCCGCTCTGCCGGGTGCGGGTGGGGAAGATCTCCGCCGACCACACCGCGTAGGTGCCGAGGATGGCGGCGAGGATCGCGCCGAGCAGCAGTCCGGCCGCCCAGGTGCCGGCCAGTCCGGTCCGCATCAGGAGGAACGCCGGGGTGGACAGGACCAGCAGGGCGGCCGTCGCGCCGACGAACACCGGCTTGCGGCCCACCCGGTCGGACAGCCGGCCGAACAGCGGCACGAGCACCAGGCCGAGCAGGGAGATGACGGTGGACAGCAGGGCCGCGCTGTCGGCGGAGTGACCGAGGTGGTCGGTCTCGTAGGTGACGAGGTAGGTCAGGACGGCGTAGAAGGGGACGTGCATGGCCGCCATCAGGCCGGCCGCCTGGAGCAGTTCCCGCTTGTGGGAACGGAGCAGTTCGCGGGCCGGGCTGCTGGGCACGGTGTCGTTGGCTTCGAGCGCCCGGTACTCGGGGGTGTCCTCGATCTTGTTGCGGATGACGAAGCCGATGACGCCGAGCGGGGCGGCGACCAGGAACGGGACGCGCCAGCCCCAGGAGGTGAGCTGGGCCTCGTCGAGTCCGGCGGAGAGCAGCAGGAAGACGAACGAACCGGCGAGGAAGCCGAGCAGGGAGCCGACCTCCAGCCAGCTCACCCCGAAGCCGCGGCGGCGCCGGGGCGCGCTCTCGGCGAGGAAGCTGGCCGCGCTGCCGAACTCGCCGCCCGCCGCGAACCCCTGGATCAGCCGCAGCACCACCAGCAGGATCGGGGCGGCGATGCCGATCGCGTCGTAGCCGGGCAGCAGGCCGATGGTCAGGGTGGCGCCGGACATCATGAAGATGACCAGGGACAGGGTGCGCTTGCGGCCGATCCGGTCGCCGAGCGGTCCGAACACCAGGGCGCCGATGGGCCGGATGCCGAACGAGACGGCGAACACGCCGAACACCGCGAGCAGTCCGGTGGTGCTGTCCTCGGCCGGGAAGAACACGGTCGCGACGGTGCCGGCCAGATAGGCGTAGGCCGCCCAGTCGAACCAGTGCACGAACACGCCGACGGCTCCCGCGGCGACACTCCTGCGCAGGGCTACGACGTCGCCGGCCGGCTCGGCCGCGTTCGCCGCGGGGGCACTGCTGTTACGCGTAGACATACGCGCCTCCTTGTGAGGATGGGTTCAGAAGCCGGAGCTGTGCGGGTGCCGCCGGCGCCGTGCCCCTCAGAGCGCGGGCAGGCCGTTCGGGGGTGGGACGGGGTGGGTCCGGGAGGCCGTCATACGGTGGCCGCCCCGGCCGGTGCGGCCCGGTCCACGCCGGTCCAGGCCAGCGCGACGGCCGCGTCGAGCAGGGCCCGCTCGGCCGTGCCGCCCACGCAGTGGGCGGCAAACTCGTGCTGGTGGTTGGTGGCGGGCAGCGAGCCGATGCCGATGTAGGGGTGGATGGCCGGCACCACCTGGGAGACGTTGCCCATGTCGGTGGAGGCGCGGTTCATCCGGGCCGCCTGACCGGGCGGCGCGAACTCGCGGCCCAGCGCGAGGGCGTTGGCCCGGTAGTGCCCGAGCGCCGTGCCGTCGGTGCGGAACTCGGCGTACGGCTTGCTCTCCGGCTCGATCTCCAGCGCGCAGCCGGTGGCCAGGGCGCCGGCCTCGAAGGCCCGCATCACCCGGGGCTCCAGCTCGGCCAGTTCGGCGAGCGTCTCGGCCCGTACGTACCAGCGTCCGGTGGTCCGCTCCGGGATGGCGTTCGGGGCGTCCCCGGCGTGCGTCACCACGCCGTGCACCCGTGCCGAGGGCGGGAGTTGCTGGCGCAGCAGGCCGATGGCGACCTGGGCGACGGTGAACGCGTCGGCCGCGTTGATCCCGGCCTCCGGGTAGGCGGCGGCGTGCGCGGCCTTCCCGGTGTAGGCGATCTTGGAGTGGCTGACCGCGAACGGGCGGGCCTCGGCGACGTCGACCGGCGCGGGGTGCGCCATCATCGCCAGGTCCACCCCGGCGAAGGCGCCCCGGTCCAGCATCTCGATCTTGCCGCCGCCGCCCTCCTCGGCCGGGGTGCCGTAGACCTCGACGGTGAGGCCGGTGTCGTCGGCGACGGCGGCCAGGCCCAGCGCCGCCCCGACCGAGCCGGCCGCGATGAGGTTGTGTCCGCAGGCGTGCCCGAGTCCGGGCAGCGCGTCGTACTCGGCGCACAGCGCGATCCGCACCGGTCCGCTGCCGAACCGGGCGTGGAAGGCGGTGTCCAGGCCCAGGTAGGCGGCGGTGACGTCGAATCCGGCGCGGTCCAGCAGCTCCGGTACGGCGGCGGCCGCCCGGTGCTCCTCCCACGCCGTCTCCGGATCGGCGTGCAGCCGCTCGGACAGGCCGACGAGTTCCTCGGCGTGCCGGCCGACCGCCCGCCGCGCGGCTTCCTTCGGCCCGCCGCCCATCACAGGTCCCCGGGGACGCCGTACGAGGGCGAGGACGCGGGGTCGAGTCCGCGCCGCACATAGTCGTCCCGCTGCGGCAGCCATACGTCGAGCAGGTCGCCGAGCCGGTCCACGGGGTCCTCGGCCCAGTCCACCCGCAGGTCGGTGACCCGCCAGCCGGCGTCCGCGACGACCGCGAGGCCCGCGGAGCGCACCGGTCCCTCCTCGCCGCCGGCCGCGACGGCGGCCTTCATGGCGGTGAGCAGCCGCTCCTCCAGCTCCCCGGTGGCGGCGGCGTACGCGTCGAGGAGTACGCCGGGCAGGTGTGCGCCGCAGAGCATGTTGCCGGCCGCGACCGCGCCGTCGGCGGTGGCGGCGGCGTATGTGCCCAGGGTGCGCGAGCCGCTGTAGGCGTGTCCGGGGCCGGTGCGGCCCAGCACGGTCAGCTGCCGGTACTCGATGGTGGCGGCGTTGCGGGCGGCGCCGGTGACGTCGGCCAGGGCGCGGGCCGGGTCGCCGTGGCCGGCGAGAGCGTCCAGCAGGCCGGTGCCGAGCGTGGGGTCGGTGATGTTCTGCGAGGTCGCCGCGCCGACGCCGGGCCGCAGATGGACGACGCGGGCGGCGACCGCCGGGCTGGAGGAGCTGGCCGCGACGCCGAACCGCTCGCCGTCGCGGACCACCAGGGAGAAGGTCATGCCCGTGCCTCCTTCGACGGGTCGGGGAGCACGGCGATCGCGTCGATCTCGCACAGCCACTCCGGGCGGGCCAGCGCGGAGACCACCAGGCCGGTGGAGATGGGGTGGACGCCCTTGGTCCAGCGGCCGACGGTGCGGTAGACCGCCTCGCGGTAGCGCGGGTCGACCAGGTAGATGGTCAGTTTGACCAGGTGTTCCATCCGGCTGCCCGCCTCTTCCAGCAGCGTCTTGATGTTGGCCATGGCCCGCTCGGCCTGTGCCTCGGCGTCACCGATGCCCACCGACTCGCTGGTGTCGAGGTCCTGGCCGATCTGGCCCCGGACGTACACGGTGTCGCCGGCGACGACGGCCTGGCAGAGGTCGTTGCCGAGGTTCTGCTCGGGGTAGGTGTCGCGGGTGTTGAACGGGCGGATCCGGGTGTGTCCGCCGGTGACGACGGGGGCGTTCGCCGTGCGGCCCTCGCTCGGGGAGGTCATCGTGCTGCTCCTCAGTTCTGCGCGGCGGCGGGGGCGGCCGCTGATACGGGCGCGGGGGCGGGTACGGGCGCGGTGCCGTGGGCGAAGTAGCCGCGCCGGGTCGCGATGTGGTCGGCGACGTAGCGGGCGTCGTGCCAGACCCCCCAGATGAAGCTGGAGCCGCGGCGGGACAGCCAGGGCAGTCCCAGGAAGTAGACGCCGGGCTCGGTGGAGATGCCGCGCCGCTGGTCGGGCCGGCCGTGCTCGTCGAAGGCGTCGACCTGGAGCCAGCCGTAGTCGGTGGCGAAGCCGGTGGCCCAGACGATGGCGGTGACGCCCGCCTCGGCCAGGTCGAGGTCGGCCCGCGGGTCGGTGACGCACCGCGGGTCGGGTCCCAGGACGTGGGCTTCCGGCTCCTCGGGGAGGTCGAGGCCGTTGCGCTCGACGTACGCGTCGGCGGCTCGCAGCAGGCCGAGGTACTTCTCGTCGCCGAGCGCGATGTTGTCGGCGAGGTCCGGTGCGAAGCGCAGTACGCCGTCGGCGTAGGACTCGGTCATGCCGACGAGCTCGATGCCGGTGCCGGCCAGGGCGCGGAAGTCCACCGTGTGGCCGCCGCGGGCGCCGCTGACCGCGATGGTGACGTGGGCGGCGCCCTGCGGCGGGGTCTGCGCGTCCCAGAGCCCGAGTACGCCGAGCCACCAGCAGAAGTCCCGGCCGCGGTACTGCCGGGGCGGCCGGTCGTGCGGGCCGACGGAGAGCAGGACCCGGCGTCCGGACCGGCGCAGTTCGTCCGCGATCTGGACGCCCGAGGAACCGGCGCCGACGACGAGGACGGCGCCCTCGGGCAGTTGCTCCGGGTTGCGGTACCCGCTGGAGTGCAGTTGGACGGGGACCGCGCCGTCCGGGACGACCGGCGGGATCACCGGCCGCTGGAACGCTCCGGTGGCGGCCACCACGAAGCGCGCGTCGATGGTGCCGTCCGAGGTCTCCACCCGGAAACCGGGCCGGCCGGTGTGCCGGCGCACCGAGGTCACCTCGACACCGCACCGGACGGGGGCGCCGATCTTCGCGGCGTACGCCTCGAAGTACTCCGCGACCTGCTCCTTCGAGGCGAAGGCGTCGGGGGCGACGTCGGGGAACTCCATCCCCGGGAACCGGTCGTGCCAGGCGGGTCCGTTGGCGACCAGGGAGTCCCAGCGCTCCGAACGCCAGCGCTCGGCGACGCGGTGCCGTTCCAGGACGAGGTGCGGTATCCCGTGGGCGCCCAGGTGCTCGCTCACCGCGACGCCGGCCTGCCCCGCCCCGACGACGACTACTTCGGTCTGTTCACTCGGCATTTCGCCTCCACTCGGGCGGTAGTCCATCCGGTGTCGCGTTGACTGTGCTACCGCACGAGACATCCTCAGCCGCACCCATAACCCTGTCCAACAGATGTTTCCGTTGCAGGCAATCTGTTTTCCAGATGCGCTTGCTCGCGGAGCCGGGCGCCGGGCGCCGGGCGCCGGGCGCCGGGCGCCGGGCGGGAACTCCGCGCCCGGATGGGGCGTTGCGGAGGACGACTTGATCGTTTAGAGGTGCGGGACACGGCGGCGGTGCCGTCGGCGGGGGAAGTGAGCAAGCCATGGCCATGGTGGGGCTGTTCTGGATCGCCGAGGGCGATGTGTACGTGGGCGCGAAGCCGTCCGGGCTGCATCCGGGGGTACGCCTGACGCCGGAGGGCGTCGTGGCCCTCGGCGACGGACAGTCCGGTCTGCGTCCGTGGGCGGGCATACGGGCCCTGACGGTGGCGGACGTTCCCGTGAAGACTCTGCGGCGGCGGGTCGGGGCGGTCGCCGACCTGGCCGTGAGCACGGTGATCGGCCTGGTCGAGCCCACCGGCCCGGGCGGGGCGGACGACGCTCCGGGGCTGATGACGGTCCGGGTGCAGACGCCCGACGGCGTGCACGAGCTGGCGGCCCACACCGCCGCGGCCGTCGGCTACTCCGAGACGGAGACCGACCTCTCCCGGGCCCTCCTCGCCCGCCTCACGGAGGGCGCCGCGCCGGCGGCCACGACGCTGGCGGCGATGTCGCAGTGGGGCCGCGCCCGGGAAGGGGACTCGCCCCGGGCGGCCGAGCGGGAGAAGCTGCTGCGGGAGTGGCTGGACCGACGCTGACGGTCCCGGCCGGCGCGGGCCGCCGGCCGCTTCACGGTGTGTCCGGCGCCGTCCGCGCCAGGTACTTCCGGTTGGTCTCGATGAGGCCGTCGAGTGCGGACCTGGCGGCGGCGAGGCCGTCCATGGCGGCGGACAGCCGGGCCCGCTCGTCGTTCATGACCACCAGGGCCCGCCGTGCTCCGCCCCGGCTGGGCTCGGCCATGCAGGGCACCATCTCGGCGATGGTGCCGCTGGACATGCCCGCGGCCAGGAACGCCTGGATCAGCCGCACCCGTTCGACGTGCCCGTCGTCGTAGTGACGCTGGCCGCTGGGTGAGCGGGAGCTGACGAGCAGGCCCTGCTCCTCGTAGTAACGCAGCGACCGACGGCTGACTCCCGTGCGGGCGGACAGTTCACCGATCCGCATCTCGACTCCTCCTCGCGTGCCGGGCCACAGCGGCTTGCCCCTCACATCGATGTGAAGGTTTAGGTTAACTCCCGAAGTCGCCCCGCCTCGACGAAAGAGAGCGCCGTTCCATGCTCAAGTTCGCTTTTATGATCAACCGTATCGACGGGATGTCCTACGAGAGCTTCGCCGCGTATCACCGGGACCGGCACGCTCCCCTCTTCACCTCCATTCCGGAGGCGCGGCGCCATGTGCGGAAGTACACCGTGTCGCACCCGGTGCCCGCCGAGCACTACCCGAGCCCGGCCTACGACGGGCTGACGGAGATCTGGTTCGACAGCTGGGCGGACCACGACGCCTTCTTCGGGTCCGAGAACTACAGGACACTGGTCAATCCGGACGAAGCGAATTTCATCGACATGAGTTCGGTGGCGGTCATGGTGACCGAGGAAAGAGTCGTGCTCACCGTCTGAGGGCCGGCCGGGCCGGGAAACGTCAGGCCCGGATCGCGGAGATGTCGAACTGGAGCCGGATCTTCTCGCTGACCATCGCGCCGCCCGCTTCGAGGCGCTGGTTGTACACCAGGCCCCACTCGGTGCGGTCGATCGTGGTGGTGCCGTCGAAGCCGGCCCGCTCGTAGCCGAACGGGTCCATGACCGAGCCGAGGTAGTCGAGTTGCAGCTCGACCGGCCGGGTGACGTCACGGATGGTCAGGTCCCCCGCCATCCGGAAGCTCTCCCCGCCCTCGTGGACGGTGGACGTGCTGCGGAACACCATCTCCGGGAAGCGGCTCGCGTCGAAGAAGTCACGGCCGACGAGATGCCCGTCGCGCTGTTCCACGCCGGTGTCGACGCTGGCGACCTTGATGACCAGGTGCGCCCGCGACTCGGCGGGCCGGGCCCCGTCGAAGTACAGCCTGCTCTCGTAGTCGGTGAAGGCGCCCCGCACCGTCGTCACCATCGCGTGCCGCACCGAGAACCCGATGCGGCTGTGCGGACGGTCGATGGTCCACTCGCCGGTCAGCGCGCGCAGCCGGGGGTCGAGCCCGACACCGGCGGGTGTGACCTCCTCGAGAGGCGCGCTGAAGTCGACAGGTGACGCCGGCTCGGCGGTCGCGCTCTGGCGACGGCTGAAGATACCCATGAGGTCGTAAGCCCTTTCGACTCGTTCGCTCCGTGCTATCACGGAGTCGACGACGGAGGGTCCGCGATATAGGCACCCTCGTCCGGGTTCCATGCCGCCGACCGCAAAGCTGCACAGGTTCCCCGAAAGTGTGTACGGAATCCCTCCGTCACCAGGTCCGGTCTGAGTAGGGTGCTCCGCATGAAGGCACTTGTGCTGTCCGGTGGCTCCGGTACCCGTTTGCGCCCCATCACCCACACCTCCGCCAAGCAGTTGGTGCCGGTCGCGAACAAGCCGGTGCTGTTCTACGGCCTGGAGGCGATCGCGGACGCCGGGATCACCGAGGTGGGGATCGTCGTCGGGGACACCGCGGCGGAGATCAGGGAGGCCGTCGGGGACGGTTCGCGGTTCGGCCTCGATGTCACCTACCTCCCCCAGGACCGGCCGGCGGGGCTGGCGCACGCGGTGCTGATCGCCCGTGAGTTCCTCGGCGCGGACGACTTCGTCATGTACCTCGGCGACAACTTCGTGGTGGGCGGCATCACACCGCTGGTGGAGAGCTTCCGCTCGGAACGGCCGGACGCGCAGGTGCTGTTGACGAAGGTGTCCGATCCCGCCCAGTTCGGGGTGGCCGAACTCGACGCCGAGGGGCGGCTGGCCGGCCTGGAGGAGAAACCCCGGGCGCCCAAGAGCGATCTCGCGCTCGTCGGTGTCTATCTCTTCACCCCGGCCGTGCACCGGGCCGTGCGGGCCATCGCCCCGTCCCGGCGCGGGGAGCTGGAGATCACGGACGCCATCCAGTGGCTGATCGACGAGGGGCACGACGTCCGCTCCACGACCGTCTCCGGCTACTGGAAGGACACCGGCAACGTCACCGACATGCTGGAGGTCAACCGTTCCGTGCTGGAGACCGTGGAGTCGCTGCGGGCGGGCAGCGTCGACGCGGACAGCGAGCTCATCGGCCGGGTGCGCGTCGAGGCGGGCGCCCGGGTGGTGCGCAGCCGGATCGTCGGCCCCGTGGTCGTCGGGGCCGGCGCCGTCGTGGAGAACGCCTATGTCGGCCCGTTCACCTCGCTCGCGCCGGGCTGCCGGATCGTGGACAGCGAGATCGAGTACTCCATCGTGCTGCGCGACGCGTCGGTGACCGGGGTCCGCCGGGTGGAGGCCTCGCTCATCGGACGCGACGTCGAGGTCACGCCCGCTCCCCGCAGCCCGTCGGCGCACCGGTTCGTGCTCGGTGACCACAGCAAGGTGCAGATCTCCTCGTGACCGCCCGCCCGCTGCCCCGACAGAAAGGTTTCGCCGGATGAACGTACAGGTGCGGCCGACCGCCCAGGTCGACGAGACGGCCACGGTCGGCGACGGGTCGACGGTCTGGGACCTGGCCCAGATCCGGGAGGACGCGCGGCTCGGCCGCGGCTGCATCGTGGGCCGGGGGGCCTACGTCGGCCCGGGCGTGCGGATCGGCGACCACGTGAAGCTGCAGAACTACGCGCTGGTCTACGAACCCGCGGTGCTCGCCGACGGGGTGTTCGTCGGCCCGGCGGCGGTGCTGACCAACGACTACTTCCCCCGGTCGGTGGATGTGGAGGGCCGGCTGAAGCGGGGCGGCGACTGGCAGGCCGTGGCGGTCGTGGTGGACGAGGGGGCGTCGCTGGGGGCCCGTTCGGTCTGCGTGGCCCCGGTGCGGGTCGGCCGCTGGGCGCTGGTCGCGGCGGGTGCCGTGGTGACCCGGGACGTGCCCGACTTCGCGCTGGTGGCGGGCGTACCGGCGCGGCGGATCGGCTGGGTGGGGCGGGCCGGCGTCCGGCTGACCGAGCGCGCGGACACGCCGGGCGGCTGGGAGTGCCCGGAGACCGGAGCGCTGTACGAGGAGAAGGACGGCGGGCTCGTGGAAGGCGCGTGACGCCGTTCCCGGCCATCCTCGGTCCGTCCCGGCTGTTTTCAGCTGTTTCTCGCGAAGCGCGATTACTCGAACATCTACCGGCATAGCATGTGCACGAAGTGTGCAGACCGAGCACAATGAGCACACAAACCAGTCGTGCCCAGGGGGGGTTACGGGGTGATGGGGACACCTGTGTCCAAAGCCGGGAGCGTCTGCCGCGCCGGCGTCTGACGTCTGCTTCTCCACCGTCCGGCCGGTCGCGGCCCGACGGACACCAGTCGGTTGAACACAGGACCCACAGGGGGGTTGGTGTGTCCGAAACATGACCATTTCACGTCTGGCGGCGCTCGGTCGTGACGAACCGTCACTGCTTCCGCTCGCCCAGCGGCTGCTGACCCTGGCGGAGTCGGGCCTGCCGTCGATGCTGCTGCCCGGCAAGGAGGCCTTCGCCTTCACTCTGGCCGCGACCAGGGCCCCGGACGGCTCCTGGCGCGTGGAGCAGCGCGGGACCAGCCGGCGGTACGCGGCCATCACCGCGCTCGGCGTCCAGTACCTGCCCGAGGACCGGCAGCGCGCGGTGCTCGCGGGGCGTACCGCCCAGGAGTTCACCGGTCTGCTGGTGGAGGCCCTGCCCTCGGTGACCAACCTCGGTGACGCGGCGCTCATCGCCTGGGCCGCCGCCGAGACCGGGCACCCCAAGCTGTCCGACGCGCTGGCCCGGGTGGCGGCGCTGGACGACTTCGGCCGCCCCCAGTACACCGTCGAGGCGGCGTGGGTGCTGTCCGCGCTCGCGGCGGCCCGGGACACGGCCGACGTGGAGGGGCACCTGACCGCGGCCCGCGACCGGCTGCTGCGGTCCCGCAGTGGATCCGGCCCGCTGTTCCCGCACGCCACCGGCCCCGGCCTGCTGCCCTGGTACCGGGCGCACGTGAGCTGCTTCGCCGACCAGACGTATCCGCTCCAGGCGCTGGCCCGCGCCCACGTGAGCGGTGCCGGCGACGCCGAGGCGCTGGCCGCGGCGGCGGCGTGCGCCACCCGGATCTGCGAGCTCCAGGGCCCGGCCGGCCAGTGGTGGTGGCACTACGACGCGCGCACCGGCGATGTCGTCGAGGGCTATCCGGTCTACAGCGTCCACCAGCACGCGATGGCGCCGACCGCCCTGTTCGACCTGACCGAGGCCGGCGGCGGCGATTTCGGCGCGGCGGTCCGGGGCGGCCTGCGCTGGATGACGGACGTACCGGAACTGGCCGGGCACCCGGCCGCCGAGGAACCGCTGATCCACGACGAGCTGGGCGTGACCTGGCGCAAGGTCTACCGGGGTGATCCGGGGAAGGCCGTGCGCGCCGTGCGGGGACTGGCCACCCGGGCCGTCGCGGGCCTGCGGCTGAAGCCGCTGGACCGGGTGTACCGCCCGCTCTCCGTGGACCGCGAGTGCCGGCCCTACGAATTCGGCTGGCTGCTGCACGCCTGGCACGGGGGCCGGGCATGAGCGGGCGGCGGTCACTGTTCGGGATCGAACTGGACCCGCTGACCATGGACCAGACCGTGCAGCGCTGCCTGGCCGCGGTGCGCGACGGCCGGCAGCTGGAGATCGGCGTGGTCAACGCGGCGAAGCTGGTGAACATGCGGCGCGATCCGCGGCTGGCGGCGGCGGTGACCGGCTGCGACCTGGTCCTCGCCGACGGGCAGGCCGTGGTCTGGGCCGCCCGGGTGCTGCGCGCCCCGCTGCCGGAACGGGTGGCGGGAATCGACCTGTTCCTGCGGCTGCTGGCCGAGGCGGAGACGGCGGGCATCCCGGTGTACTTCCTCGGCGCCCGGCCGCAGGTGCTCCAGGAGATGCTGCGCCGGGTCGCCGTCCGGTTCCCCGCGCTGAAGGTGGCGGGCCACCGCGACGGCTACTTCGAGGACTCGGAGCAGGAGAGCATCGCCGAATCCATCGCGGAGAGCGGCGCCCACCTGCTCTTTCTTGGCATGACCTCACCAAAGAAGGAGATCTTCACCGCCTCCCACGGCGCGCGCACCGGCGCCCGCGTGGTGCACGGCGTGGGCGGCTCCTTCGACATCCTGGCCGGGGTCACCCGGCGGGCCCCCGAGTCATGGCAGCGCCGGGGACTGGAATGGCTCTACCGGGCCCTTCAGGAACCGCGCCGGCTGGGCCGGCGCTATCTCACCACCAACGCTGTCTTCGTCCTCATGACGGCCCGCGAGCGCTTCCGGCTCACCCCGTCGATCGCTCCCGCGAACAGGAGTCACTGATGCGCGTCGTCGTGGTCGGACAGGGATACGTCGGCCTGCCGCTGGCCATTCGGGCCGCCGAGGTCGGGCACGAGGTGATCGGCTACGACGTCGACACCCGGCGGATCAAGAGCCTCGGCTCCGGGCAGTCCTTCGTGGAGGACGTCTCCGCCGAGCGGATCCGGGCCGCCCTGGACAACGGTACGTATCGCCCGAGCGACCAGGCGCGGGACTGCGGCGGTTTCGACGTCGCCGTCGTGACCGTGCCCACCCCGCTCCACGAGGGCACCCCCGACCTGCGGTACATCAAGGAGTCGGCGGTCACCCTCGCCCGCTATCTGCGCCCCGGCGCCACGGTCGTCCTGGAGTCGACCACCTATCCCGGCACCACCCAGGACCTGTTCGGGCCGCTGCTGGAGGAGGGGTCGGGACTCACCGCGGGCAGCGACTTCCGACTCGGCTACAGCCCCGAGCGGATCGACCCCGGCAACGCGGTGTGGGGTTTCAAGGAGACCCCGAAGGTCGTCTCCGGCGTCGACGAGGCGTCACTGAAGGCGGTCCAGGACTTCTACGGGCGGCTCGTCGACACCACCGTGCCGGTGGGCTCGCCCAAGGAGGCGGAGCTGGCCAAGCTCCTGGAGAACACCTTCCGGCACGTCAACATCGCGCTGATCAACGAGATCGCGATGTTCGCCCACCATCTGGACATCGACGTGTGGCAGGCCATCGACGCGGCCTCCAGCAAGCCGTTCGGGTTCATGAGGTTCACCCCCGGGCCGGGCGTCGGCGGCCACTGCCTGCCGATCGACCCCTCCTACCTGTCCTGGCGGGTGCAGCGCGAACTCGGCCAGAGCTTCCGGTTCGTGGAGCTGGCCAACGACGTCAACAACCACATGCCCGAGTACGTGACCCGGCGGATCACCGACCTGTTCAACGCCAGACGCCGGTCGGTCAACGGTTCACGGATCCTGCTGCTCGGGCTCGCCTACAAGAAGAACACCGGCGACGCCCGCGAGTCGCCCGCGCTGCGCATCTCCCAGCTCCTCCTCGACCTGGGAGCGCAGGTCAGGGCGGCGGACCCCCATGTGGTGGAGAGCCTGCCGGTGGACACCCGGCTGGTCCGGGTCGACCTCCAGCCGGACGAGCTGGCGTCCGCCGACGTGGTGGTGCTGCTCACCGACCACGACTCCTTCGACTACGAACTCGTCGTGGAACACGCTCCGTTCGTCCTCGACTGCCGCCGCCGGCTGCCGTCCGGCCCCACGATCGAGGTGCTCTGAGCGATGCCGCGCATCATCTGTGTCGCCGGGGCCCGCCCCAACTACATGAAGATCAAACCGGTGATGGACGCGCTGGAGCGCCGGGGCGCCGAGGTGCTCCTCGTCCACACCGGCCAGCACTACGACCCGGCCATGAACGACGTGTTCTTCGCCGACCTCGGCATCCGGCCGCCGGACCGCTTCCTCGGCGTCGGCTCCGGCAGCCACGCCGAGCAGACCGGCCGGGTGATGGCCGCGTTCGAGCCGCTGCTCGACGAGGTGTCCCCGGACCTGGTGGTGGTGGTCGGCGACATCAACTCCACCCTGGCCTGCGCCCTGGTCACCGCGAAGGCGGGCCCGCTGCTCGCGCACGTCGAGGCCGGGCTGCGCAGCCGCGACTGGAGCATGCCGGAGGAGGTCAACCGGGTCGTCACCGACCGGGTCAGCGACTATCTGCTGGCCCCCTCCCCCGACGCGGCCGGCAACCTGCGCGCCGAGGGCTACCGGGAGGACCAGATCCACCTGGTCGGCAACGTCATGATCGACACCCTGCTGGCCAACCTGGAGCGGGCCCGGGCCTCGGACGTCCTGGACCGTCTCGGCCTGGCCCGGGGCGGATACGGCCTGGTCACCCTGCACCGGCCCGCCAACGTCGACGACCCCGAGGTGCTCGCCGGGCTGCTGAAGGCGCTGGGCGAGATCGCCGGCCGCTGCCCGCTGGTGCTGCCCGCCCACCCGCGCGCGGCCGGCCGGCTGGCCGAAGTGGGCGTCCCCGGCGGCATCCAAGTCGTCGCGCCCGCCGGGTACTTGGACTTCATCGCCCTCCAGGACGCGGCACGGGTCGTACTGACCGACTCGGGCGGGGTGCAGGAGGAGACCACCGCGCTGGGCGTGCCGTGCGTGACACTGCGGGACAACACCGAGCGGCCGGTCACCGTCGAGGAGGGCACCAATGTGCTCGCCGGGCGGCACCCGGCACGCGTCGTCAGCACCGTGCACGCGGTACTGGACACGCCGCCCGCGCCGCGCCGGCCCGCGCTGTGGGACGGCCGGGCCAGTGACCGGATCGCCGACGTACTGCTGAACGGAGACACCGCGGGCACCCGGCCGCGGCCCACCGGCCGACCGGCCCCCACCGGCCCGACGTTCCCCATATGATCCGATTGCCACACATGCTCGTCGAACATCGTGTCGCCAGGGGGGACCGTCATGGATCTCGCGGAGATCTTCCGGGTCATGCGCAGGCGCTGGTACGTCCTGCTGCCGGGACTGCTGCTGACCGCCGGACTGCTGGCCGTGGTGGCCGTATCGGTGCCGGTGTCGTACCAGTCGCAGAGCACGGTGGTGCTGCTCAACTCGCAGAAGGCGACGGCCGATTACGACGGCAACCCCTTCCTGAGCACCCAGACCTCACTGACCGGCATGGCCGACAGCCTGGCCCGCAGTCTCACCTCCGACGACTCGCTGCGGGAGCTCAAGTCCCGGGGCGCGAAGGGCACGTTCGAGGTGAAGCTCGCCGACAACGCGCAGGGGCCGCTGCTGTGGCTGACCGTGACCGGCACCGACGCGGACGCCGTGCTGGCCTCCGACAAGATCCTGGCCACCTATGCCGGGGAACGGCTGAAGCAGTTCCAGCAACAGCAGTCGGTGGAACCGAAGGCCATGATCAGGATGACCACGATCGTGCCGCCGCAGCAGCCGGTGGCGCAGACCAAGACCCGGCTCCAGTACCTGATCATGGCCGGTGGGCTGGGGCTGGTGCTCACCCTGGTGGCCGCCTTCTACGTGGAGGCGCGCACCAGGCCGCACACCTCCGCGCCGAACCCCGAGCCGGAACCGGAACCGGCGTCGGCGCCGGATGAGCGGCCCACCGCGCAGCAGCCGGCCGCTGACGAGACGCTCGCCATCCGGCGGCCGCCGAGCTGGTCGAAGGCGGCCGGCGCAACACCCGAAGCGCCGCGGTCCGCCGTGGCGGTGACGTCTCCGGCACAGCCGCTCGACGAGGAGCCGACCCATGGACATCGCCCGCGCACCGGAGGGTGAGGCGAGCACCGCGCCCGCTCCGGCGGACGCCGGCCCCTCCCCCTCCGCCTTCGGGCGCAAGGTCCGCTCGGCGGCCCGCTGGAGCCTGATCAACACCGTCGTCCTGCGGCTGGGCAACTTCGCGACCGGCATCGTACTGGCGCGCTTCGCGCTCGGCCCCGCGGAATGGGGGGTGTACGGCATCGCCCAGACGGTGCTGCTGGTCCTGCTGTCCGCGAACGAACTGGGCGTGGGCCTGGCCATCGTGCGCTGGGAGGGTGACGCCCGGCGGTTCGCGCCGACCGTACTCACCCTCAGCACCCTCTCCAGCGGGCTGCTGTACGTTGCCCTGTTCGCGGCGGCACCGGCGCTGGGCGGACTGCTCGGCTCGCCGAACGCCACCGAGGTACTGCGGGTGATGTGCCTGTGCGTGGTGATCGACGGGGTGGCCCAGGTACCCGGTGGCTTCCTCACCCGGGAGTTCGCCCAGGGCAAGCGCATGATCATCGACGCGCTGAACTTCGTGACCGGCACGGCGGTCACGCTGCTGCTCGCCTTCGCGGGCTGGGGCGCGATGAGCTTCGCGGTCGGGGCCGTGGTGGGCAACGTCGTGACGCTGATCGGCTGCTGGCTGGCGGCACCCGGCACCCTGAAGTACGGCTGGGACCCCGGGCAGGCGCGGGCGCTGCTGCGGTTCGGGCTGCCGCTGGCGGGGGCGAGCATGCTGGCGCTGGCCGTGGTCAACGTCGACACGATGGTGGCCGGCGCGACGCTGGGCAGTGTGTCGCTGGGCTTCTACGTGCTCGCCTTCAACATCTCCGGCTGGCCGGTGCGGATCATCTCCGAGGCCGCCCGCCGGGTCTCCTTCGCCGGGTTCTCCCGGCTGGCCGAGACACCGGGGGCCCTCGCCCAGGGGTTCAGCCGGGCCCTGGGGGTGCTGATCACCGGCACGGTGCCGCTGTGCGTCCTGCTGGCCGGCCTCGCGGAGCCGGTCGTCCGGCTGGTCTACGGCAGCCAGTGGACCCCGGCCGCCGCCGCGCTGCCCTGGCTGATGGTGCTCGGCCTGATCCGGATCGGCAGCGAACTCGCCTACGACTGCCTGGTCGCCGTGGGGCAGCGCCGCTCGCTCTTCCTGGTGCAGGGGCTGTGGCTGGTGGCCCTGATCCCGGTGCTGCTCGTGGCCGCCCGGCTGAACGGCGTCGTCGGCGTCTCCCAGGGCCATGTGCTGGTGGCCGGCGGCCTGGTGGTGCCGGTCTTCCTGGTCGCCCTGCGCCGGGGCGGGATCGGTCTCGGGCTGATCGCCCGGGCCTGCGGGTGGCCGTTCCTCGGCGGGGCCGTGATGACCGTGCTCGTCCTCGGGCTGCGGCAGCCGTTCGGCGACGGACCGCTCGGGCTCGCCGCCGTCTGTGCCGTCGCCCTGGCCGGTTACGCGGTGTGCGTATGGCCCAGCCGCGGCTTCCTGCGCGGCCGGCCCCCGGCCGCCGTCCCGGTTCCACCGGCCCGACCGGACATGAGGTGAGCCCGATGACACGGCGTACCGGACCCGGCCCGCTCGCGGGGTTACTGCTCGCCGCCCTGCTGGCGGTGGCCGGCACGGCCTGTTCGGAGCCGGAGCGGTCCGCGGCGCCGCACTGCCCGGACGGGGCACCGACCTGTTCCGCGAGCACCTCCTCGGCCCCGCCGAGCAGCACCCCGGGCACGCCCAGTACGACGGCGGCGGCCCCGACCACCGCGCCGGCCCCGGCTCCGACACCGACGCCCACGTCCACGTCCACGGAGAAACCGGCCGGGAAGCCCACCGCCGGGGGCGCGTGCGCCTCCCCCGGCGCCTGCGGTTTCCCCGACGCCCGCACCACCGGTCACCGCACCGCCCTCGAGCCGCACCACACCGGCTACCAGACCATCCGGACCGACGGGACGGTCATCCGGGGCCGGGACATCACCGGCTCGCTCGACATCTACGCCAACGACGTCACCGTCATCGACACCCGGATCACCTCGGACAACTGGTGGGGCATCAACCTGCGCCCCGGCTACCACGGCCTGCGGGTCCTGCACTCCACGATCACCGCGGTGCCCGGCAAGGGGCCGGACAACGGCGGTGTGGACTACGCGGTGTCGAACATGGGCGGCAGTTCCGTCGAGGTCGGCTGGTGCGACGTCTCGGTGTTCGGCGACGCCCTGTCCATGGGGCAGGGGAACCTGCACGACAACTACGTCCACGGCATCGTCCCGTTCGTCAACCTGGGCGGCGAGTGGCAGCACACCAACGCCGTGATCAGCGGCGGCGGCAACACCGGCCGGCTGGTCATCCGGCACAACACCCTGCTCAACCCGACCAGTCTGAAGCAGGGTGCCTCCGGGAGCATCGGCCTGTTCGCGGACACCGGCGTGGTCCGCAACGTCACCGTGGCCGACAACTGGATCGCGGGCGGCGCGTACGCCCTGTACGGCGGTTCCACCGGTGCCACCAACATCAAGGTCACCGGCAACGTCTTCTCCACCCAGTACCATCCCGCCTCCGGCGGCTACGGCGTGGTGGCGCACTGGAACGCGGCCGGCGCCGGGAACGTGTGGCGGAACAACCGGATGTCCGACGGCCGCCCGGTCCACCCGGAGCCGGCCTCATGAGCGGCGGCACGGCGCGCGGCGTCGCGCGGGCGCCCTGGACGCTGCTCAAGGCCCTGTTCGGCTGGCTGGTGCTCTTCGAGGCGCGGAACAAGGTGCTGCTGGCGCCCGGCGCGGTGCGGCTGCGCCGGTTCGAGGACGCCGAGGTCAGACGGCTGGCGGCGGTCCGGACGGCGCCGCCCGCCGCGCTGGTCGCCACGGTGATCGCCACCCACCGCCGCCCCGAGGCGCTGCGCGCCGCCGTGCGCTCGGCGCTGGAGCAGACCGTCCGCGACCAGGTGGTCATCGTCGTCGACGACGGCGCCGGACTGCCCGAACTGCCCGCCGATCCCCGCCTGTCCGCCGTCTCGCTGGCCCGCAACACGGGGGTCGCGGGCGTCGTCCGCAACGTGGGCATCCGTCTCACCCGCTCGCGGTACGTGGCGTTCCTGGACGACGACAACCTGTGGGAACCCGACCACCTGGAGCGGGCGCTCGCGGTCCTCGCTGCCCCCGGCGGACCGGACGCCGTCTACACCGCACTGCGCCGTGTCCTGCCCGACGGCACCGAGCACGACATCCTGTCGGTGCCCTGCGACCGGCGCCGGGCCGCCCGCGAGGCGTTCTGGGACACCAACGCCTTCGTCGCCCGCCGCACCCGCGCCCTGTACTTCAGCCGGCTGCGCCGGACCCCGGAGGTGCTGCCCCGGGAGGACTGGGAGCTGATCCGCCGGTACGGCCGCCGGCACCGGGTGCGCCATGTGCCGCACCCCACCGTCCGGTACCTGATGAACCCGGCCAGCTTCTACACGCAGTGGCAGCAGTCCCGTTGAGACCCGATACTCCGCTCCGACCACAGGTGGTTGATCCCATGCCCCGCTCCCGCGCCCTGCGGAACAGATTCGTCGACGCGCCCGGCTCGCTGGGCGAACGCCTGCGCGTCGCCCGCTGGGAACGGTTCCAGCGCTGCTTCCCCGGCATCGAGCACATGCGCGTCGTCGACCTGGGCGGAACGGCCGAGATGTGGCTGCGCGCGCCGCTGCGCGCCAAGCACGTCCATCTGATCAACCTGGAGGAGCACCCCGCCGAACTGCCCGACTGGATCACCGCCGAGGTCGCCGACGTGACCGACGCGGCGGTCGCCGCCGAGCTGAGCGCGCACGGCGGCTACGACCTGGTGTTCTCCAACTCGGTCATCGAGCACGTGGGCGGCCACGGCCAGCGCCGGAAGTTCGTCGCGGCGGTCGGGTCGTTGGCCCCCCGGCACTGGATCCAGACGCCGTACCGCTACTTCCCGGTCGAGCCGCACTTCGTGGCGCCCGGCTTCCAGTTCCTGCCGCTGGCCGCCCGGGCCCGCCTGGTTCGGCGCTGGCCGCTGGTGCACAGCCGCCCCGACAGCCCTCAGTCCGCGATGAACGCGGTGATCAACATCGAGCTGCTGACCCGCACCGAGATGCGCTACCTGTTCCCCGACTCGGTGCTGCTCAGCGAACGGGTGCTCGGTGCCCCGAAGTCGCTCATCGCCGTCCGGAGAGGGCTCTGATGCTGAACAACCTGGTCAACCGGCATGACGCGGACCGGCTGCTGCGCAAGGTGCGCAAGCTGGACCTGGACCCGGTGCTGGCCAAGCTGCGGGTGCGGGGCGGCGCGCGGGTGGTCCAGCACTGGTCCCGGGTCGACCCGTCGCTGACCGAGTGGTGGGCGATACCGGCGGTCATCAAGCGGTGGAACCTGCTGATGACCGGCGACCCGGAGCTCTCCTTCCCCGAGTACGTGGCCGCCGAGCACTTCGCGCCGCGCACCGGTCTGCGCGGCCTCTCGCTCGGCTGCGGCACCGGCGGCAACGAGCTGCTCTGGGCGCGGACCGGTGCGTTCGCTCTGCTGGAGGGGGTGGACGTGGCCGAGCAGCGGATCGACTTCGCCACCCGCACCGCCGCCGAGCAGGGTCTCGCCGACGTGCTGCGGTTCCGGGTCACCGACGTCAACCGGATGGCCGCCGACGGCGAGCGTTTCGACGTACTGCTGGGCCTGCAGTCGCTGCACCACTTCGACCGTCTCGACGAGACCCTGCCGCGGCTGTCCGGGCTGCTGGAGCCGGGCGGGACCTTCGTGGTCGACGAGTTCGTCGGCCCCACCCGGTTCCAGTGGACCGACGCCCAGCTGGACGCCGCGAACGCGTTGCTGGCCCTGCTCCCCGAGGAGCGCCGGCGGCTGGCCGACGGCCGGATCAAGCGCCGGGTGGTGCGGCCGAGCCGGATGTCGATGGTGCTGGACGACCCCTCGGAGGCGGTGGACGCGGCGGCCCTGCTGCCCGGTCTGCGGCGCCACTTCGACGTCGTCGAGGAGCGGCCGTACGGGGGCACGGTGCTGCACATCGCGTTCTCCGGGATCGCGCACAACTTCCGGGACCAGGAGCCCGCGACGCTGGCCCTGCTGGAGCGGTGCTTCGCCGCCGAGGACGCGGCGCTGCCGGAGGTCGGGCACGACTTCGTCGCGATGGTCTGCCGGGCGCGCACCCCCTGACCGGAGCGCCGGGGCGGTCAGGGCCCCGGCGTGGCGCGCAGGGCGCCGGGCCGGACCAGCGCGGCCACGGCGGCGCGGGCGGCCGGGCGGCCGAGGGCGGCCCGCGAGGTCTCGCGCAGCAGGACGGCGGCACGGAACGCGGCGGTGGCCAGGGCGCCGTGCCGCCGCCGGTACAGGCGGACCCGGTTGAGGGTGAGCAGGGTCCACAGGCGGGGCGACACCCGGGAGTCGCCACCCAGGTGCACCGCCTCGGCGGTCGGCTCAAGGCAGGTGGCGTGTCCCCGGTCCCGGGCCCGCAGGCAGTACTCGGTCTCCTCCGAGTACAGGAAGAACGACTCGTCCCACCGCCCGCAGTCGGCCAGGCACTCTCCCGATATTGCCATCAGCGCCCCGGTCGCCCAGTCCGCGCGGGTGGGCCGCCGGTACGCGGCCGGGTCGGTGACCATCTCGCTCAGCGCCGGGAAGCGTCCGGCCCGGGTGTTGCCGATGAGCGCCTCCCCGAACGCCCGCAGCACGGTCGGCTCCCGGCGCAGCGACTGGTGCGGCGCCTCGCCGCCGTCCTCGTACAGCAGCGGTACGACGATCCCGGTGCCGTCCCCGAGGCCGTCGACCAGGCGTTTGGCGCAGCCCTGCCGCATCCGGACGTCGGGGTTGCAGATCAGCACGGCCCCGTATTCGCCGGCCGCGTCCAGCGCCGCGTTGATCCCGGCGGCGTACCCGGCGTTGCGGCCGGTCTCCACCACGACGGCGGCCGGGGCCAGCGTCCGCAGCACCGCCACCGTGTCGTCGCCGGAGTCGTTGTCGGCGACGACGAGCCGCCAGTCCAGGCCGGCCATGCCGTCGGGCAGCGCGGCGAGGAAGCCGGGGAGCACCGCGGCGCTGTTCCAGGTGACGACGACGACGGCGACGGTGCTCATCGGGACTCCGCGAGGTGGGGAAGCCGGGCTTCGGGGGCTGTACGGGGTGCGGGTACGGCGATCGTGGCAGCGGCGGCGGCCTCGCGGCGGACGAAGCCGAGGTAGCTGCCGCCGGCGCCCAGGAGCAGGAAGAACATGCCCGCGTACATGGGGAAGCTGAGCGCGTCGAAGGTGGCGCTGATGACGAGGGCGACCAGGGCGGAGGCGAGGAAGGCCTGGCCGAGTTCCCGGTCCGACTCGGTGCGGGCGAGCCGGCGGATGGCGCCGCCGGTGTGGACGCCGGTGACGATCAGCACCAGCAGGGCGATCAGGCCGAGGACGCCCATCTCGGCCAGGACCAGCATGTACTCGTTGTCGGTGAAGAAGTACAGGTCCGGGGTGAAGGTCCCGAACCCGCGGCCGAACCAGGGGTGTTCCTCGAGGTAGGGCACGATGGCGCCGTACTTCACGGTGCGGGCCTGGGTGCTGCTGTCGGAGTCGGACAGGAAGCTGGCGAACAGGTTGGTGATGGTGCCGATCAGGCCGGGGATGATCACCTTGAAGCCGGCCACCGAGCCCAGGATCAGGCCGATGGCGGCCCAGCGGCGCTGCGGCTTCCAGCGGGGCACCAGCACGAGGATCGCGATGAAGGCGCCGATGATGGAGGTCCGGGACACGGTCAGCGGCAGCGCGCCCGCCATGATCGCCACCGGGGCCCAGCGGCGCAGCGCGCCGGCGTGCCGGCGTACCGGGTCGAACGCCTGGTGGACGGCGAACGGGACCAGCAGGGCGAGCATGCCGCCGAACTCCAGCGGGTGGGCGGTGGTGGAGCGGGGCCGGGTGAACGAGCCGCGGTCCATCGCGCCGCTCCCGGCGCTGCTGGACTGGAGGCCGGGGATGCTGATGGAGTCGGCGATGTTGGTCGCGGCGAAGAAGTCGTAGTAGCCGAGCAGTGCCACCACCGTGCCCAGTACGACGAGCCGGCGCATCAGGGTCTCCAGTCGGCTGCGCTCCTGGATGCCGGCCGAGGCCAGCACCACCAGCGCCACCCACACCAGCAGTGCGATGAGCCCCCGGTCGGCGCCGAGGGTCTCGGCGTGCGTGCTGCCGCGGGTGGCGGCCGCCAGGTAGGACAGCAGCACGGCGGCGGCGAGCACGCACATCGCCACCCGCGGCAGTCTGGTGCCCCGGGCGGGCACGATCCGGCCGCCGAGCCAGGTCGCGAGGTACCAGAGCAGCCCGAGCAGGGCGAAGACGTTGGCGGGGGTGCCGACGCCGCCCAGCGCGGGCAGCGTGAGGTTGGAGGGGACGAAGACGGCCAGCACCAGGTAGCCGGTGAGGATCGTGGTGGCGTCCAGCCGGCGCACCAGCAGCCCCCTGGGCCGCTCCGGGGGGCGGGCGCGGTGGCGGCGGGGCACGTAGCCGGCCAGGGCGCGGCCCCGGCGGCGGACCACCGCGACGCCCTCGGCGAGGATGGACAGCAGGAACGCGGCCACCAGCCCGACGATGACGACCGCCGCGATGCCCTGGTAGCGGCTCTTGGACTGCGGGGCCGGGGTCTGCGGCAGGACGACCGGCGCGGACTGCACCGCGTACACCGCCGGCACCTTGGCGGCGGACTGGAGGGCGGTCAGCTGTTCGCCGGCGAACTCGGTGAGGGTGGTGGTCTCGCGCAGCACGTTCGCCCGGTCGGTGCCGGTGACGCCCAGGGTGAGCAGCGGTCCGTCGGCGTTGGCCGCGAAGGCGACCGTGTACTGGTCGGTGACGCCGCGCGAGCGCAGCTCCTTGGCCGCGTCGCTCGACTGGAGGGTGCGGATCAGCACGTCGGCGGTGACCACGAGGGAACCGCCCGCGTTGGAGAGGGGGTTGCCGAAGGTGGGGGCCAGTTCGGCGGTGGCCGTGGAGTCGATGAGGGTGACGGAGCTCTGCGACTCGTAGGAGACCGGGATGGTGCGGTACAGGTAGCCGCCCGCCAGCAGGCTGAGCAGGGTGAGGGGGACGACGAAGTACCAGCGGCGGCGCATGATCGCAAGCAGGTCGGCAAGGCTCATGAGGGCTCCGGGGCGGGTGATTCGGTGGCGGTGGGCCCCGGCGCCTGCGAGGATCGGTGACGCCGACCGAAGGAGTCCCCTTGTCGCCCCGTGACGTCGCCGAAGCGTTGCTCCGCCGCTGGTACGTGGCTCTGCTCGGGCTGGTGCTGACGGCCGCCGGTGGCTGGCAGGTGCTGCATACCGCGCCCCGGTACCTGAGTTCGGCGGTGATCGTGCTCAAGCCGCCCGCGACGGGCAACCAGCCCAATCAGCTGACGAACCTCCAGCCGCCGCTGGCCACCCTCTCCTACGGGGTGATCCAGCAGCTCGAATCGCCCGCCGGGCAGGCGGAGCTGACCAAGGCCGGGGTGCGGGGCGGGTACCGGCTGATCCCGCGCAACAGCGGCACCAGCGCGACGCCGCAGTACCTGATCCCGTCGGTGCAGGTGCAGGCGGAGCGGGCCGGCGGGGCCGCGGCCGACACGGCGGTCCAGCGGGTCATCGACGTCTACACCCGGCACGTGGCGGCCGTCCAGGACGCCCAGCGGGTCGCGCCCCGGCTGCGGATCACCCCGTCCGTCCTGGTCGCGCCGAGTGCCGCTCCGGTGCTCGGCGTCCGCAGCCGGGCGCTGGCGGGCACCGCCCTGCTGGGCCTGACCGGCACCTTCCTGGCCGCGCTGTGGTGGGACCGGTACGCGCGGCGCCGCAGGCGGAACTCCCCGGACCCCGTCCGGCACCCCGAGGGCGTCCCGGTGACCGGCTGAGTGGTGCTGACCACGCATCAGATACCGCGCCGCTTCCAGGACTCCCACCACAGCCGCTCCCGGCCGCGCTCGGCCACCGCCGACCAGACCAGCGGCTGGAGGTACGGCATGGCCCGCGGGCCGATCCGGCGGCGCAGCCGCAGCGCACGGTACTCGGGCAGCGCCCGGTACCCCGGCAGGCACTGCTCGGCGAAGGCCACGCACTCCTCGACCGGGACCACCGCCGTGCGGCCCCGGTCGTAGGCCCGGTAGGCGCGGCGCAGGGCGAACCGGGCCAGCCGGGTGTGCACCTGGCCGGCCAGCCGGTCGGCGCCCGGCAGCCGGTCGGCGCACTTGGCGAGCACCGAGTCGAAGGCCACCAGCCGCTGCCGCAGGTCGTCGAGCTGGCCGCCGAAGTCGGTGGTGGACATGTTGTCGCCGTGCACCCGGTAGTACGCCTGGTCGGCGCCGCGGACGTAGCCGACGTCGGCGTGCGCGGCCAGCCGCATCCACATCTCGATGTCCCCGGCGTGCGGCAGGGCCGGGTCGTAGCCGCCGACCGCGCGCTGGAGACTGGTGCGCACGACGACCTCCGGTGAGGTGATGCAGCCGGTGCCCTCGCGGAACCGCCGGTCCAGCCACCAGCGCCCCGGGTAGACGACCGAACCGGTGCTCGTCGTACGGGCCCTGGGCAGCGGTCCGCCGTGCCGAAAGCGCAGCGGCCGCCCGTAGGCGAACCCCGCCTCGGGGTGGGCGTCCAGCAGGGCGGCCGCCCGGACCAGGGCGCCCGGCACCAGCCGGTCGTCGGCGGAGAGCAGCGCCACGTAGTCGCCGTCGGCCCACTCCAGGAGACCTTCGTTGTACGTGGCGATGTGCCCCTTGTTGGCCGCGTGCACCCGTACCTCGATCCGCGGGTCGGCGGCGGCCAGCTTGTGCGCGGTCTCCGCCGAGTCGTCGGGCGAGGCGTCGTCGATGATGAGCACCCGGACGTCCACGCCGTCCTGCTCGTCCAGGACGCTGCTGACGCAGTCGGCGAGGAAGTGGCCGTACTTGTAGCAGGGGATGACGACACTGACACTGCTCATCGTGGCAAGGCCCATCAGTTCTTCGGGTGGCGGACGGAGTCGGCGGTCAGGGTCCAGGTGCGCGATCGCACCGTTTCGCGGTGCTTGTCCCGGGCCGTCACCGTGATCTCGAACCGGGTGCCGTCCGGCAGCGGCGCGGACAGGTGGACGGTGGCCCTGCGGCTCGCCCGGTCGTAGGCGGTGACGGCCTTGACGTGGAGGTCCTCGGCGGCGGCCCGGTGGGCGCCGGGCAGGATGTCCAGGGTCGCCCTGACGGACGACACCTCGGCGTCGGCCGGTACGGTCACCGCCAGTGGGTCCACCGCGTCGGCGGTGTACGTCACCGTGGACGCGGTCGGCTCCGCGGAGCCCTCCGCCGCCAGCGAGGCGCTCGGGTCGTCGGCGGTGAAGACCGGGCCGACCCAGTAGTTGGCGGAGCCGTAGGAGCCGGTCGGGAAGGCCGGGTCGGTGCTGTACTTGTACAGCCCGTTGGGGTGGGCGGCGGTGTCGGCGGTGGCGGTCAGCGGATAGGACTGGTGGGCGGCGGCGAAGTAGCCGCCGTCCACCGCGTACCGGCCGCCCGGTGCGTGGTAGGAGGCGACGTACGCGGTGCCGGCGGTGACCTTCACGGGGGTGTCGAAGACCAGGGTCTGCCAGCCGGAGTCCGTCTCGCCGGTGAAGGTGCCGCCGGCCAGCAGGGTGCCGTCGTCGGACCAGAGGCTGCCGGTGTGGGTGCCGGTGTTGGCGGCCCCCTTGTAGAAGGTGACGCCGGTGATCCAGCCGTCCGCCGAGGAGGTGAACCGGGTGCCCAGCTCCACCGAGTTGGTGTCGGAGGTCATGTCCGGGACGGCCGGGGTGGCCGAGGGACTCCACAGCGTGCAGGGGCAGGTGACCGGTGGCGGGGTGGCGCTGGTGGTGAAGGACCAGGTCACCGGTGCCGTCATCGTGTTGCCCCAGACGTCGGAGGCGCGCACGGTGGCGGTGTAGGTGGTGTGCAGGGCCAGCTGGCTGGACGGGGTGAAGGTCACCTTGTCCGCCGCGGGCACGGTCACCGCGCCCGGCACCGTGTTGCCACTGGCGTCCCGCACGGTGAAGGTCAGGTCGTCCGGGTCGACGGACGCGCTGAGCACGGCCGACACCGAGGCGGTGATCGCGGTGTCGGTGGCCCCGGAGGGCGGGGAGGTGGCGGTGACGGTGGGCGGGGTGGTGGAGGCCGTCGAGGTGTCCAGCACCACGTCGACCCAGTAGTTGCTGCCGTCCGACTGGGTGGACGGGAAGGTGCTGGCGGAGCCGTACTTGTAGACGCCGTTGCCGCCGTCGGTGCCGGACTTCAGGGCGGTCAGCGGTTCCAAGCCGGTGTCCTTGCCGGTGAAGTAGCCGGCGTCGTAGGAGTATCCGCCGTTCGGCGCGAAGTAGGACGCCACGTAGGTGGTGTTGGCCTTGACGGAGACCGGGGTGGCGAAGTTGAGCTGCTGCCAGCCGGAGGCCGTCTCGTTGCCGAAGGTGCCGGTGGCCAGCCGGGTGCCGGACGCGGTCCACAGGCTGCCGGTGTGCGTGCCGGTGTTGTTGGGCGACTTGTAGAAGCGTACGGCGGTGACCGAACCGGCTTTGGTGGTGCGGAACTTGACGCCCAGCTCGACGGAGCCGCCGTCGCCCGAGTTGACCTTGCCGGGCACGGCGGTGGCCGGCCAGACGGTGCACGGGCAGGTCTGCGGCCCGACGGTGAGCGGGATGGTGGTGACCGGGCCGATGTTGACGCTGTCGTCGACCGCGCGGACCTTGACCGAGGCGGGGCCCGGGGTGGTCGGGATCCAGCTGTAGGACCACGACGCCAGTCCGGTGGCGGCCTGCCAGGTGGCGCCCCCGTCGGTGGAGACCTCCACCCGGGCCACCACACCGCCGGAGTCGGTGGCGGTGCCCTTGACGGTGACCGCCTTCAGGGCCGGCACGGTCGTCTGGGCGGCCGGCGCGGACACGGTGACGGCCGGGCCCGCGGTGTCGGTGGAGGCGGTGGCGGCGACCAGGTCGCTCTGCCGGGTGGCCGGCTGCACGCCCAGGTCGGCCAGCACGTTCACGGTGGCCTGCTGCATCCGGACGTCCTCGGTGACCACCGTGTCCTCGGGGTCGTAGGTGGGCACGTTGGTCAGCCCCCACGACCACTGCACGGTTCCGGCGCCGAACACCAGGGCCCCGGAGTCCTGGTCGCGGAAGGCGACCAGGCTGTGGGTGGCGGTGCCGTTGCCGTACAGGTTGCCCCAGTCCGTGCGGAGCTTGTCGTCGTTGATCTCCACGGTGGTGGACGACAGGTTGATCGCCCCGGTGGGCCGGGTGCTGTTGTCGATGTCGCTGTCCCACTCGTAGCCGAGGGTGCCGGTCGGGAAGGTGGCGGTCTGGCTCGCGGTGAGGTTCGCGACGGAGGTGTTGCGCCAGATGCGGTTCCTGCCGTACGAGCCGGGCACGGTGATGGCGTCGGCCCGGTAGCCGTTCACGGTGAACATGGAGCCGGTGAGGATGTTCGGCGGCTGGTAGTCCTGGCCGTACTGGGTGCTGGCCGGGTCCATCCAGGTGCCGGTCCAGGTGCCGCTGGGGTCGGCGATGCCGTTGTTCTGGGCCATCTTGGTCATCTTGTAGCAGACCAGGGTGCGGTCGGCCGTGCCGGTGCCGTCGATGCTCGGGGCCAGCCGGGTCTGCCAGAACACCTCGTTGCCGCTGAAGAACGCCTGCTGGACGCCGGCCTTGCGGGCGTTCAGGACGTTGGTGTATTGGCTCTGCGTCCAGTACTCGTCATGGCCGGAGGACATGTACACCTGGTGCTTCTTCAGCAGGGTGGCGCCGTTGACCGACACGTCGACGCCGGACAGGTAGCTGACGTCGTAGCCGTTGCGTTCCAGCCAGGCGAGCATCATGAACTCGGAGCCGTAGATGCCGTTGTCGCCGCCGATGTCCAGCGGCCGGTTGTAGCTGACCTCGTAGGCCCGGCCGTCGGGCGCGGGTCCGGCGCCGCCGTAGAGGTCCTGGCCGCCGTAGTCGTTGTACGCCTGCCAGGTCTGGTCGCTGGTCTGCACGACGATGTCGGAGGTGCTGTCGTCGTCGCGGACGACGAACGGGTACGGCATCAGGCCGTCCCCGTCGGCCTGCGCGAGGTTGGCGATGTACAGGCCGGAGACGGCGTCGGCGGGCACCGTCCAGGTGACGTTCACCGGCCAGTTCCCGCAGTCGACCAGACCGGTGTTCCTGGTGGTGCAGGCGGCCGGCGCGGTGGTGTAGTTGCCGGGGTACGTCACCGCCTTCTGGGCCTCGGTCGACATCAGGCGCGCGCCGTCGCCGCCGTACCAGCCAAGGCGGTAGATCTCCACGTGGTACGGGACCGGCGACTGGATCTTGAACTGGACGGTGTCACCGGCCTGCACGCTCTCCTTGGTGGTGAAGCCCTGGATGTCGCCGTAGGAGTTCGACGCGAACCAGTCGGACTTCGGGCTGCCCGCCTTGGAGTTCTCGCACACGATCGGGTTCGAGCCGGTGCCGCACGGATCGGCGGCCGCCTGCGCGGCCCCGGCCTGCGGGAGCACCGCCCAGATCAACGCCGCCACGACGGCGAGCCGGATGCCCTGAAGCCGTCTGCTCCATCTTTTCATGAGTACCTCTCAGCGGTGCCGCGTCAGCCGTCGAGCGCGTGGGCGAGCGTGTCGACGACACGCCGCTGCTGGTCGGGGGTGATCTGGGGGAAGAGCGGCAGGGACAGCGTGCGGTCCGCCACCCCCTCCGCGTTCGGGAAGTCGCCCCGGGCGTGGCCGAGGTGACGGAACGCCGGGGTGAGGTGGACCGGGTCCGGGTAGTGCACCCCGGCGCCGACGCCCTCGGCGTTGAGCTTGCCGACGACGGCGTCCCGGTCCGCGCCGGTGACCTGGACCGTGTACAGGTGCCAGACGTGCACGTTGCCCGGTTCGGTCACGGGCAGCACGATCCGGCCGGCCGCCGCGAGACCGGCCAGCAGTTCGTCGTAGCGGGCGGCGGCCGTGCGGCGGGCCGCGTTGCCGGCCGCCAGCCGTTTCAGCTTGGCCCGCAGGACCACGGCCTGGAGTGCGTCGAGGCGGCTGTTGAACCCGGGGACGTCATGGCGGTACTTGGCGACACCGCCGTGGTTGGCGACGGCGCGCACCAGGCCGGCCGCCTCCTCGTCGTCGGTGAGCACGGCGCCCGCGTCGCCGTAGGCGCCGAGGTTCTTGCCCGGGTAGAAGCTGGTGGCGGCGAGGTGGCCGCGGCCCGGGGTGCGGCCGTCGCGGGAGGCGCCCTGGCACTGCGCGGCGTCCTCGACGATCCGCACCCGCGCGGGCAGCCGCTCGGCCAGCGCGGCCACGTCGGCCATCTGCCCGTACAGGTGGACCGGGACCACCGCGCGGGTGGCCGGGCCGACCGCGGCGAGCGCCGCCGCCGGGTCCAGGAGGTGGCTGCCGGGCAGGCAGTCGGCCGGCACCGGGCGGGCGGCGATCCTGGCCACCGCGCCGGCCGTGGCGATGAAGGTGTTGGCGGGCAGCACCACCTCGTCGCCCGGCCCCACCCCGGCGGCGCGCAGCGCCAGTTCGAGGGCGTCGGTGCCGTTCGCGACGCCGACGCAGTGTCCGACACCGCCGAAGCCGGCGTACTCGCGCTCGAAGCGGCGGACCTCCTCGCCGCCCACGAACGCGGTGTGCGCCAGGATCCGGTCGAAGCCGGCCCGTACCTCGTCGGCGACCTCCTCGTGGGCCGCCTTGAGGTCCACCAGCGGTATCCGGTTCATCTGACAGGTCCCCCCTGTGCGTGCGCTGTGCGCGAGTCGAGTTCGGCGCGCGCGGGCGCGGGCGCCGCGCGCAGCCGGCGGGCCGGGCTGCCCACCCAGACCTCGCCCGGCGGTACGTCGCCGAGCACCGCGCTCCCCATGCCGATCAGCGACCAGGCGCCGACCGTCGTGCCTTCCCTGACCAGCGCGCCGGACGCCACGTAGGCGCCGCGCCCCAGCCGTACGCCGCCGCCCAGCCGCACTCCGGCGGCGAGGGTGGCGAAGTCCTCCACCACGTCGTCGTGGGTGAGCACGGTGTGCGGCATCACCGCGACGTGCGCGCCGACCCGTACCGCGGCGGTCAGCACGCAGTGCGCGAGCAGCACCGAGCCCGGCCCGAGCGCCGAGGTGGCGGACACCGAGGCGGTCGGGTGGACCACGGTGGCGTAGCGCTCGCCGGGCAGGCCGAGGCGCCGGGCGAGGCGGGCCCGGGCCGCGTAGTCGCGGGTGTTGCCCACGCAGATCACGAAGCGGGCCCCGGGCAGTTCGTGGACCAGGTCGCAGTCGCCGAGCACGGGTACGCCGTCCACCTCGGTCCCGTGCAGTGCCGGGTCGTCGTCGAGATGGCCGAGCAGCTCGAAGGCGCCCGTGGCACGCACCGCCTGGGCGGTCTCCCGGGCGAATCCCCCCGCGCCGACGATCACCAGTGCGGTCATCCCGGCGCCCGTTCCCGCAGGGCGGCCACGACCCGGTCCTGCTGGGCCTCGGTCATGGTGTGGAACAGCGGCAGGATCAGCGAGTCGCGGCTGATCCGTTCGGTGACCGGCAGCGGGGCGGCCGGGTGGCCGGCGTAGGCGGGTTCGAGGTGGGCGGCCATGATGCCGCGCCGGGCGGAGACCCCGGCGGCGGCGAGCGCGCCGAGCAGGCCGTCCCGGCCGCCGGGGAAGTCCTCGGCCAGCAGCACCCAGTAGGACTGGAAGTTGCTCTGCCCGTGTCCGGGGTCGCGCACCGGGGTGAGGCCGGGGACGTCACGCAGCAACCGGTCGTAGCGGGCGGCGAGTTCGCGGCGGCGGGCGATCATCGGGTCCAGCTTGCCGAGCTGGACGAGGCCGACGGCGGCCTGGATGTCGGTCATCCGGTAGTTGAAGCCGACCTCCAGGTAGCTCTCCAGGACCGGCTGGTCGCTGGCGTGGCGCTGGGCCGCCGAGGCGTTCATGCCGTGCTCGCGCAGCCGGCGCAGCCGGGCCGCCCACTCGGCGTCGTCGGTGGTGACCATGCCGCCCTCGCCGGTGGTGACGAGCTTGCGGGGGTGGAAGGACCAGGCGGCGAGCAGCGCGCCGTGGCCGACCGGCTTGCCGCCGACGGTGGAGCCGATGGCGCAGGCCGCGTCCTCCACCAGCGGCAGGTCCCAGTCGGCGCAGGCGGCGCGCAGGGTGGCCACGTCGGCCGGGACGCCGCCCTGGTGGACCGCGAGGACGGCCTTGGTGCGGGAGGTGCGGACCGCGTCGACGGTCGCCGCGGTCAGGTTGCCGGTGGCGAGCTCGACGTCCGCGAAGACGGGCTCGGCGCCCGCGTACCGTACGGCGTTGGCGGTGGCGATGAAGGACAGTGAGGGCACCACCACCTCGTCGCCGGGCCCGATGCCGAGCACGACGAGCGACAGGTGCAGGGCGGTGGTGCAGGAGCTGACGGCGACGGCGTGCTCGGCGCCCACCCGCTCGGCGAAGGCCCGCTCGAAGGCCGCGACCCTGGGGCCCTGGGCCACCCAGCCGGACAGCACGGCGTCGGAGGCGGCCCGCGCCTCCTGCTCGCCGAGCCAGGGGATCATGACCGGGATGCGGTCGGCCGCGGTGCTCACTGGGCCGCCTCCCGCTCCGCGCGCCACCACTGCACCAGGTCGCTGAGGCCGGTGCGCAGGTCGATCCCGGCGGTGAAGCCGAGCCGTTCGGCGGCCTGTGCGGTGTCCGCGAGCCGCCGGGTCACGCCGTTCACCGCGCGGGCCGGGCCGTGCACCGGGGCCAGGCCCTCGGCGCCCATCGCCGTCAGGAGGCCCTCGGCCAGTTCCTTGAGGGAGGTCTCGGTGCCGCTGGCGATGTTGAACACCTCGTCGGTGAGGTCCGACTCGGCGGCCAGCACGTTGGCCCTGGCGATGTCGCGGACGTCGACGAAGTCCATGGTCTGGGTGCCGTCGCCGAGGATCAGCGGCGGTTCGCCCGCCTCGATGCGTTCCATCCAGCGGATGAGGACCTCGGTGTAGAGGCCGTGGATGTCCATCCGGGGGCCGTAGACGTTGAAGTAGCGCAGGGCCACGTAGTCCAGGCCGTACATGGCGTGGAAGCTGCGCAGCATGGCCTCGTTGAAGGCCTTGGCGGCGCCGTAGAAGGTGTCGTTGTTGTAGGGGTGGTGGCGTTCGGTGGTGGGGAAGGTCTCGGCCAGGCCGTAGATGGAGGCCGAGGAGGAGGCGACGACCTTGCCGACGCCGGCCTCGGCGGCCGCTTCCAGCACGTTGAAGGTGCCGTCCACCAGCACCTCGTTGGCGAGCCGTGGTTCCTCCGCGCACTGGGTGATGCGGATCGCGGCGAGGTGGAACACCAGGTCGGCGCCCTCGGTGACCTTGCGTACGGTGGCGGCGTCCCGGACGTCGCCCTCGACTATCTCCACGACGCCGCTGGGCAGGGCCCGGGCGAGGTTGGCCCGGCGGCCGCGGACGAAGTTGTCCAGCACCACGATCTCGCGGGCGCCGCCCTCGGCCAGCAGGTCGACCAGGTTGGAGCCGATGGTGCCCGCTCCCCCGGTGACCAGGATCTTCTTTCCTTCTACGGTGCTCACCTGTGGTGCCTTTCCTTGACTGGGTGGGGGTCCGTCAGCGGCCGGCGCGCAGGCCGACGACCGCGCCCTTGAACTCCAGGCTGCGGGAGGCCGCTTCCAGGATGTCCAGCACCCGCAGTCCGGCCCGGCCGTCGGTCAGCGGTGCCCGGCCGCCGTGGACCGCGTCGGCGAACTCGTCGACCATGGAGCGCAGCGCCTCCTTCTCGGCGAGGGCGGGCGCGACCATGTCCCCGGAGCGGTAGGAGACGAGCATGTCGCGGCGTTCGTCGACGCCGATCTCCTGCGGCGAGGCGAGGTCGACGCCCCGGTCGTAGACCGCCACCCGTTGCAGGGGGTTGAGGTCGTCCCAGAGCAGGGTGCGTTTGGCGCCGCCCACCATGGTGGTGCGGACCTTGGTCGGGGAGAGCCAGTTGACGTGCACGTGGGCGATGGCGCCGGTGTTGAGCTGGAGCGTCAGATAGGCGACGCAGGCCTGTCCGGCGCCGATCGGGTCGGCGCCGTGCGCGGCGACCGCGACCGGCTCGACGTGGTCGGGGAGGATGAAGTCGAGGATCGACAGGTCGTGCGGGGCGAGGTCCCACAGCACGTCGATGTCCTTCTGCACGAGCCCCAGGTTGATGCGGACCGAGTCGACGAAGTGGATCTCGCCGAGTTCGCCGGAGCGGACCGCCTCCCGGATGCGGCCCACGGCGGGGGTGTAGCAGTAGGTGTGGTCGCACATCAGGGTCAGGCCGCGCTCCTCGGCCTCGGCCACCAGCCGGGTCCCGTCGGCGTAGGTCGCGGCGAGGGGTTTCTCCACCAGGACGTGTTTGCCGGCCCGCAGGGCGGCCAGGGCGATGTCGAGGTGGGTGCCGGCCGGGGTGGCCACGGCGACCGCGGCCACCTCGGGGTCGGCGAGGACGGCCGCGTAGTCGGCGGTGGCCCGGACGGTCGAGTAGCCGCCGAGGACCCGCCGGGCGCGCTCCACGTCGAGGTCGCACAGGTGACGCAGCCGGAACCGGTCACTGGCCTGGAAGTTGCGCACGAGGTTGGGGCCCCAGTAGCCGGCGCCGACCACGGCGACCCCCAGCGGCTCGGGTGTCACGGTTCCGGTTCTCCTCTTGGCTCGGTCCATCAGTAGGCCCCCGTTCCTCGCACCACCGCGGACCCGGTCCGCAGCAGGATCGTCAGGTCGAGGCTCATCGACCAGTTGTCCACGTATCCGAGATCGAGCCGGACGGCGTCGTCCCAGGGCAGGTCGGAGCGGCCGCTGACCTGCCACAGGCCGGTGAGGCCCGGTTTGACGAGCAGCCGGCGCTTGATGTCCGGCGTGTACTCCTCGACCTCCGCGGGCAGCGAGGGGCGGGGGCCGACCAGCGACATGTGGCCGCGCACCACGTTGAGCAGCTGCGGGAGTTCGTCGAGGGAGCTGCGGCGCAGGAACGATCCGACGCGGGTGATGCGCGGGTCCTCGCGCACCTTGAACAGCAGTCCGTCGCTGTTCTGGTTGAGATGGACCAGCTCCGCGCGCAGCGCCTCCGAGTCCGGGCGCATGGTGCGGAACTTGAACATGGTGAAGTGGTCGCCGTAGCGGCCCACCCGCTGCTGGCGGAAGAGCGCGGGCCCCGGGCTGTCCAGCCGCACGACGAAGGCGATGACGAGCAGCGGAACGGCGAGCAGCAGCAGGAGTGCGGCGGCGAGCGAGCGGTCCACGAGTTCCTTGGGCAGCCGGGCGGCCCGCGAGAGACTGGGCGCCTCGATCCGTATCAGGGGCACCCCGCCCGCGGGCCGGATCGCCAGCCGGGCCGCCGAGATGTCGCCGAGCATGGGGACCAGCAGGAAGTCGACACCGCGCGCGGCGGCCGTCCAGGACATCCGGCGCAGCACCGAGGCGTCCAGGCCGGGGGCCGGGAGCACCACCACGGTGCCGATGCTCAGGGCGCCGACCACGTCGTTCAGGTCGTCGACACCGCCCAGCACGGGCAGTCCGGTGCCGCGGATCTGCGCGGCGTTCTCCGGATCGCTCAGGCACACCCCGGCGACCTGCAACTCCTGGGCGCCGCCCCGCCGCAGCACGCCGACCAGTTCCAGCACGTCGCGCGCGGGTCCGACCAGGAGTGCCGGGCTGCGGCCCCGGCCCCGCGCCCAGCGCCGGTGCAGCCGGCGGCGCAGCGCGTACCGGACCGGCAGACCGATCCCGACCACCGGCACGGCAGCCATGATCATGTCATGAAGGAGGTCGGCGTCCTGGGTGAACAGCCAGTAGACGGCGGCCGACAGGGCCGGCAGCGCGACGGCGCCGCGCAGCACCCGGCGGTACTCCTCGGTGCCCAGACCCAGCGCGCCGCGGTCGTAGGAACGATGGGCGCACATGATCGCGATCCAGGTCGGCGGCAGTACCAGGGCCACCGCCCACCGGCCGTACGCCCCGTGGATCAATAACGCCGCGACGACGGCCACCAGGCCGTCCGCGACCAGCAGGACCGTGCGGTACTTGCAATCCCAGGGTCTTCGGCGGGCCTCCGGACGCCCGCGTTCCACATCGATCGGCTCATGCGTGACCTCAATGGTCATGGCCCCCCACCACCACACGCGCAGCTGTCCCCGACCGCGCACACGCGGAACTACGGTCACTGCCCGCAGCCAGGGCTGGATCGGCCCCGACGCGTCTCCTCCACGCGGCGGCACCGGAACATCACAAAGCCTCAGCGGTTCCCCAACCGCCTTGTAGCGCTTGCATGTTGGTTATGTGTCTGCATCCGGGCCGGTCTTCAGGTGTGGCTTCGGCTAGGCAGCCGGCGACACGTTCCCCTCCCTCATCACCGACCCGGCGGACGTCAATCTAGACCATGGAACGCAGCCACGGGAACAGTTGGACGAAACATGCCTCGCAAGGGTGACACCGGCGGCATACTGCCCAAGTGACGAGCATCGTGATCCCGGCGCACAACGAGGCGCGTGTGATCGGCCGGCTCCTCGATTCCCTGCTGGCCGGCGCCCCCGAGAGCTCCGCCGCCGGCCGCGCGGAGGACGAGACCGACATCGTGGTCGTGTGCAACGGCTGTACGGACGACACCGCGCGGATCGCGGCCCAACGCGGGCCGCGGGTCCGGGTCGTGGAGATCCCGGTCCCCTCCAAACACGCCGCGCTGCGGGCCGGCGACGACCACGCCCTCGGCTTCCCGCGGCTCTACGTGGACGCCGACGTCGTGCTCAGCGCCGCCGCGGTACGGGCGCTGGCCGCGCCCCTGGCCGACGACGCCTCCGGCGTCCTGGCCACCGCCCCCGAGCGGCGGATCCCGCTGGCCGGGTGCGGGCGGCGGGTGCGGGCGTACTACCGGGTGTGGCAGCGGCTGCCGGCCGTCCGCGCGGGCCTGTTCGGCCGGGGTGTCATCGCGGTCTCCAAGGCCGGGCACGTCCGGATCGCCGCGCTGCCGCCGCTGATGGCGGACGACCTGGCCGCGTCCCTGGCGTTCACCGAGCGGGAGCGGCTGGTGGTCGGCGCGGCCGAGGTCGTGGTCCATCCGCCGCGCACCTGGCGGGACTTGATGAACCGGCGGGTGCGGGCCGCGGTCTCCACCGCCCAGGTCGAACAGCGGCCGGGATCGGAGGACGACGCCGCCTCCGCCCGCACCGGCGTCGCCGATCTGACGGCCATGATCCGCCGGGAGCCGCGGCTCCTGCCGAGCGTCGCCGTCTTCCTCGCGGCGGCGGTCCTGGCCCGCCGCCGGGCCCGGCGGGCCATCGGCGCCCAGGACTTCGGCACCTGGCTGCGGGACGACAGCAGCCGGCAGAACTGAGCCCACCGCACCGGGAGTTGCTCGACACATGTACCTCACCGACCGCTCCGCCCCGCCGGCGGACACCGGGCCGGCCCGAAGACGCGGCCCGCGGCCCCGGGTCGCGCCGGTCGTCCTCGTCCTCGGCACGGTCAGCCTGATCACCGACATCTCCTCGGAGATGGTCACCGCCGTGCTGCCGCTCTACCTCGTCACCACCCTCGGCTTCAGCCCGCTGGCGTTCGGCACCCTCGACGGCGTCTACAACGGCGTCAGCGCGCTGGTCCAGCTCACCGGCGGCCACCTCGCCGACCGCGTGCGCGACCACAAGCTGCTCGCGGGGCTCGGGTACGGGCTCTCCGCGCTGTGCAAGCCACTGCTCCTGCTGGCCGGCGGCATCGGCAGCCTCGGCACGGTGCTGGCGCTGGAGCGCACCGGCAAGGGCCTGCGCACCGCGCCGCGCGACGCGATGATCTCCCTGTCCACGCCGGTCGCGCACCAGGGCCGGGCGTTCGGGGTGCACCGGGCGATGGACACCACCGGCGCGATGCTCGGCCCACTGGCCGCGTTCCTCATCCTGAGCGCGGCGGCCGACGGCTACGACGCCGTGTTCGGCGTGAGCGCGTGCGTCGCCGTACTCGGGGTGCTGGTGCTGGTGCTGTTCGTGCCGGGACGGCGGGGGGTGCCGGCCGGGGGCGGGGTGAGCGAGACGGCTGCCCCGGGCCTGGGCGGAAACACCGATACCGGCCCGGCCGGCACGCCCCCTGGCACCCCTGACCCCCCTGGCCCACATGAGGCACACGAGACAGGGGAAGGCGCCCGGCCCCCCGTCCGCGTCCGCGAGGCCCTCGCCCTGCTCCGGCTGCCCCGGCTGCGCGCCCTGGCCGGCTGTGCCGCGCTGCTCGGTCTGACCACCGTCAGCGACGCGTTCGTCTACCTCCTGCTGCAACGCCGGGCGGGCGTCGGCGAGGAGTGGTTCACCCTGCTGCCGCTGGGCACCGCCGTGGTGTTCCTGCTGCTGGCCGTGCCCCTGGGCGCGCTGGCCGACCGGATCGGCCGGCACGTCGTGTTCCTGGCCGGCCACCTGGGCCTGCTCATCGCCTACGCCCTGCTCCTGTGGGCCCCGGACACCGGGCTGCTCGTCCCGCTCGTCCTCGCCCTGCACGGCACCTTCTACGCGGCCACCGACGGGGTGCTGCCGGCCGCGCTGGCCGGTGTGGTGCCCGAGCGGCTGCGGGCCAGCGGTCTGGCCATCGTCGGCACCAGCCAGGCACTGGCCAGATTCTGCTGCTCGCTCGGCCTCGGGGCCGCCTGGACGCTGTGGGGCGACGGCCCGGCGCTGGCCGGCTCGGCGCTCGGCCTGCTGTGCTGCGCGGCGGTGGCCGGCCTGGTCCTGCGGCCCGACCGCCGCACCAGACAGCCGCTGAGCACCGCCGACGACCACCCGTCAACACCCAAGACGTGACAAGGACCCAGATGACCTCGCTACGCCGCCGCCTGATCGTCCTCGTCGCGGCGGTCCTGGTGCTCGCGGGCACCGCGACCGGCATGGTGCTGCGCGCCGCCGACCGCGCGGACCGCGCCGACCGGCCCCGGTCCGGGGACCCCGCCGTCAGCGCGGGCCAGGTCACGCTCCGGCAGCGGGACCGGCTGATGTTCGTCAACGGCACGGCCGGCCCGCACCGCACGGCGGTCGCCTCGGTGCCGGCCGCCGACCCCGGGGGCGACCGGACCGCCGCCGGTCTCAAGTGCGTGCGCTTCTACGCGGCGGCCGGCACCGGCGTCTGCCTCCAGTCCAACCCCGGGGTGCTCAAGCAGAGCAACCGCGCCCTGCTGCTCGACGCGCGGCTGCGGACGAAGCGGACCTTCGCGCTGGCGGGGACGCCCAGCCGGGCCCGGGTCTCGCCCAGCGGCCGGTTCGCCGCCTGGACCGTCTTCGTCTCCGGCGAGTCCTACGCCTCCACCTTCTTCTCCACCCGAACCTCCATCCTGGACACCCGCACCGGGCGGCTGATCCCGAGCCTGGAGACGTTCGACATCACCCTGGACGGCGAGTCCTACCGCGCCGCCGACGTCAACTTCTGGGGTGTCACCTTCGCCGCCGACGACGACACGTTCTACGCCACCCTCAACACCGCCGACAAGACCTACCTGGTCCGCGGTTCGGTCTCCGGCGAGTCGGTCACCACGCTGACCGAGAACGTCGAGTGCCCCTCGCTGTCCCCCGACGGGACCCGGATCGCCTTCAAGAAGCGGGTGCTCTCCCGCACCGACCTGTGGCGCGAGTACGTCCTCGACCTGCGCACCCTGCGCGAGACCCCGCTCGCCGAGCGGCACAGCGTCGACGACCAGGCCACCTGGCTGGACGACGACACCCTCGCCTACGCCCTGCCGGCCGACGGCGAGGTCGGCGGCAGCGACCTGTGGAGCGTGCCGGCCGACGGCACGGGCAGCCCGCGGCGGCTGGTCGCCGGGGCGTCCTCCCCCGCGCCGCTGTAGCGGACCGGCCCCGCCGGGGTCTTGACCTCACGCAGAACCCCTCCTAAAGTCCTCGCACCCTCGTGGGTACATCGATTAACCACTCGTTAACCGCCCCGGTTGACCGACTTGGTTGGAGACCCCCCGCTGTGCGCTCACCGCTGACCCGGCGCGGCTTCCTGGCCGCCGGTGGTGGCCTCGCCGCCGCGACCGCCCTGCCCGCTCTGTCCGGCTGCGCCGCGCTGGCCGCGGCGGACTCCGACCCCGACACCCTCGTCGTGCACAGCCAGCTGGGCACCACCGCGCCGGGGTCGCCCACCTACCTGGACTGCCTGGACCGGTTCCGGTCCGAGAACCCGGGCCTGAAGGTCAGGAACCTGGTCAACGGCGACGACCTGGCCCAGGTCTACGAGACCTCCCGGCTGGCCCGCAAGGAACCGGACGTCGTCATGGTCAACCTGTACGACAAGACGCTGGCCTGGACGGACGTCGGCGCCACCGTCGACGTCAAGGGCTACCTGGACGACTGGGGGCTGCGCGAGCGGGTGCTGCCGGTGGCCCTGGACGCCTGGACCGACGGCGCGGGCAGGCTGCGGGCCTTCCCCTACTTCGCCACCAACTGGCCGGTCGCCTACAACCGGGCGCTGCTCGACAGGGCGGGCGTGGACGGGATACCGGTCACCGGCGACCAGCTGATCGCCGCCGCCCGCAGACTGCGCGCCAAGGGCATCGGCCCGGTCACGACCGGCGGCAACGACTGGACCGGGCAGAAGCTGCTGGCCCAGGTCGTCCAGACCTTCCTCACCGAGGACGAGGCCCGGCACGTCTACTCCACCGGCGACTTCAGCGGCAGCCGGGGCGCGAAGGAGGGCATCGAGTACTTCGTCGCGCTGCGCGACGCCGGGGTGTTCGTCGACAAGGCGCAGGGCCTGACCTCCGACTCGATGACCACCCAGTTCAACACCGAGGAGGCGGCGATCCAGTCGGCGATGTCGTCGGCGCTCGCCAAGGTGCCCGAGAACGTCGCCCGGCACACGGAGGTGGGCGGCTGGCCGCTCGCCGGGGGCGCCGCGCACCAGCGGCCGACGATCCTGCGGACGTACACCCTGATCGGTTTCTGGATCAGCCCGAACGGCACCAAGAAGATCGACGCCGTCGAGAAGTTCCTGCGGTTCATGTACCGCCCCGACACGGTGTCCCGGTTCATCCGGGAGAGCGGCCGCGACATGGCGCTGCGCTCCGCCACGGTCAGTACGGACTTCCCGCTGGTCGCGGCGGCAGCCCAGCGGCTGGGGGACGACGTCAGCCAGGTGCTGCTGCCCGACGTGTACGTGCCGCCCGTGGCCACCCAGCCGCTCATCACCGCCACCAGCACGTCCTTCACCCGGGGGACGAGTGCCGCGAAGGTGCGCGCCGCCCTCGAAGCCGCGTACCGCTCCGCGTGAACCCCCAGCCACCTCCCCCGCCACAGCCCCTCGGAGTCCGAGCATGACGACGTTGACGCCCGCCCCGGGCGACACCACGGTCCCCCGCCCCGGACCGCCCACCGCCCGCGCCGGCCGCCGCCCGCCCCGGCAGGGCGGCACCGTCCTCGCCGTGCCCGCCCTGGTCTGGTACCTGGTGTTCATGGTCGGCCCGCTGGCCGCGATCTTCGTGGTCGCCGCCCTGCGCTGGCCGGGCATGCTCCAGCCGGTGTCGTTCGCCGGCCTCGGCAACGTCCGCACCGTCCTGGCCGACCCGGTGTTCTGGGACGCGGTGCGCAACACCGCCGTGCAGCTCGCCGTCGCCCTGCCGGTGATGATCGGGTGCGCCTACATGCTGGGGTACTACGTCGCGCAGAAACCGCCGGGCCACCGCGTCATCCGCTACCTGCTGTTCATCCCCGGGCTCATCTCCACCCCGGCGAAGGCGATGGTGTTCTACGCCGCGCTGTCCCCGGACGGGCTGGCCAACGGCGCCCTGGAGTCGGTCGGCGCCGGCTCGCTGACCGACGCCTGGCTGGCCTCGCCGTCCACCGCGCTGGCCTGTCTGATCGCCCTCGACATCTGGGCCGGGATCGGCTTCACCGCCGTGCTGTTCGCGGCCCGGCTCGGCAGCGTGCCGGACGAACTCGGCGAGGCCGCCCAGCTCGACGGCGCCGGGCACTGGCGCACCATGTGGCGGATCCACTTCCCCGTCATCCGCGACTACGTCGGCGTGGTCACGATGCTCCAGTTCCTGTGGACGCTGTTCGGGTCCGCCCAGCACGTCCTGCTGCTCACCCAGGGCGGCCCCGGCAGTTCGTCCACCACCCTGTCGTTCCTCGTGTACCAGAAGGCGTTCATCGCGGCCGACCTGGGCTACAGCCAGACCGTCGGCGTCCTCCTCTTCCTCGCCGGACTCGCCGGACTGCTCACCATCCGCCGCGTGTTCCGCCAGACCTACTGATCGGAGCCGCTCAGCATGAAGCTCTCCAAGCGCTGGCTGCCCGCGCACATCCTGGTGTGGTGCTACGCGGTCCTGCTGATCGTGCCGCTGTACTACTTCCTCGCCTCCGCGTTCAAGACGAACGACGAGATCTTCGCGCATCCCTTCGCGCTGCCCGCCTCGTTCGGGTTCGGCAACTTCCGTACCGCGTTCGAGAGCGCGGACCTCGGGCTCGCCGTCGTCAACTCGACGCTGGTGACGGTCCTCGCCCTGGTGCTCACGCTGGCCCTGGCGCTGCCCGCCGCGTTCGCCCTGGCCCGGTCCTCGGGCCGGCTCGCGTCGCTGGTGGAGAAGGTGTTCTCGCTCGGCTTCCTGATCCCGACGTTCGCCGCGCTCTTCCCCACCTTCCTGCTGGCCGCGGCGACCGGACTGTTCCACACCCGGACCTTCATGGTGCTGTTCCTGCCCGCGACCGCGATGCCGCTGTCGGTGGTGATCCTGGTGCAGTTCATGCGGACCGTCCCCAAGGAGATGGAGGAGGCCGCCCGGATGGACGGCGCGTCCACGTCCGCGGTCCTGCGGCACGTGTACATCCCGATGTGCGTGCCGGGCATCGCGACCGTCCTGCTGCTGAACTTCCTCACCTTCTGGAACGAATACCTGTACTCGCTGGTGATCATCGGTCCCGATCCGGCGCAGCGCACCGTCCAGGTCGCGCTGCCCACCCTGAAGTCGATCACGGGTACCGACTACGGGGTGCTCACGGCGGGCACGGTCCTCACCCTCGTACCGGTGTGGATCGTGTACACGGTGCTCCAGCGGCGTATGCAGCAGGCGCTCGTCAGCGGGGCGGTGAAGATGTGACCGCCCCCACCGAGAAGCCCGGCCGGCGTCCCACCATCAAGGCCGTCGCGGCGGCCGCCGGGGTGTCCACCGCGGCGGTGTCCCAGGCGTTCAACGACAAGGGCCGGCTGTCCGCGCGGACCCGGCGCCGCATCCTGGACACCGCGCTGGAGCTGGGCTGGTCGCCGAGCGCGCCCGCCGCCGCGCTGCGCAGCGCCCGCACCCGCACCCTCGCCCTGGTCGTCCGCCGGCCCACCGACGTGCTGGGTGCCGACCCGCACTTCAGCGAACTGATCACCGGCATAGAGGGCGAACTCGCCCCGCGCGGCTACGGCCTGCTGCTGCACCTGGTGGCCGGCGCGCAGGAGGAGAACGTCCTCTACGAGCGGCTCGCCGCCGAGGGCCGGGTGGACGGCGCGGTCCTCACCGACGCGCGCGCCGACGACCCGCGCCCCGCCCTGCTGGCCCGCCTCGGGCTGCCCGCCGTGCTGCTCGGCGCCCCCGACCGCGCGGCGGCCGTGCCCAGCGTCGGCCTCGGCCGGCAGGGGGCCGGTGTGGAGGAGGTCGTCGCCCACCTGCTGGACCTCGGCCACCGGCGGGTCGCCTACGTGGCCGGTCCCGCGGAGTTGCAGCACACCCGGCTGCGGCTCGGCGCCTTCGGCGCGGCGCTGCGGGCGGCGGGCGCCCGGCCGGCCGCCGTGCTGCACACCGACTTCTCGGAGGTCTCCGCGGTCGCCGCGACCGACGCGCTGCTGGCCATGGCGGACCGCCCAACGGCCATCGTCTACGCCAACGACTCGATGGCCGTGTGCGGGACGGGTGCCGCCCAGCGCGCCGGCCTGCGCGTCCCCGCCGACCTCTCCGTGGTCGGCTACGACAACCTGCCGCTGGGCCGCTGGCTGCACCCCCGGCTGACCACCGTCGACCAGCAGGTGCAGCGGGTCGGCGCGCTCGCCGCGCGGGTGCTGCTCGCCCGCTGCGGCGAGGACGTCGCGGCCGGCCCCCTGGACGACCGGCCCCGCCTGGTCGTCCGCGAGTCCACCGGCCCCGCGCCGCACTGACCGGACCACTGCGCACGCCCCCCGCCCGACCCCGCCCGACCCCGCACGATGCCGACCGATCCGAGAAGGACCATGCGACGCCACAGCGCCCACCTGACCCACCACCCCGCCGTACTGCCCTGGCTCGGCGCCAACTTCTGGTCCCGCACCGGCGGTCCCCTGATGTGGCGCGACTACGACCCGAAGACGGTCCGCGAGGAACTCGGGGTGCTGCGCGAGCACGGTCTGACCATGACCCGGTCCTTCTTCTACTGGCCCGACTTCCACCCCGAGCCGCACCGGATCGACGAGACCCTGTGCGACCGGTTCGCGGACTTCCTGGACGCCCACACCGAGGCGGGCATGGGCACCGTGCCCACCTTCATCGTCGGCCACATGTCCGGCGAGAACTGGGACCCGGTGTGGCGCGGTGGGCGGGACCTGTACGAGGACGTGTGGATGGTCGGCCGGCAGGCGTGGTTCGCCGGGCGGATGACCCGCCGGTTCAAGGACCACCCGGCGGTCACCGGCTGGCTGATCACCAACGAGATGCCCGGCTACGGCCGGATCTACCAGGAGAACCCGCCCTCCTCCGACGTCGTCACCGCCTGGGCGCAGGCGATGTGCAACGCCGTCCGGGCGGCCGGGGCGACCCAGCCCGTCTCGCTCGGCGACGGCGCCTGGGGCATCGAGGTGACCGGCCGCGACAACGGGTTCTCGCTGCGCGACACCGCCGAGTACACCGACTTCGTCGGCCCGCACGTCTACCGTTCGGACACCGACCGGCCGCGCCAGCACCTGCGGGCCGCCTTCGAGTGCGAACTGGCGGCGGTGACCGGCCAGCCGGTCGTCCTGGAGGAGTTCGGCCTGTCCACGGACACGGTCTCGGCCGCGAACGCCGCCGTCCACTACCGGCAGACCCTGCACAACTCCCTGCTCGGCGGCGCGACCGGCTGGATCGCCTGGAACAACACCGACTACGACGACCTGTGGGACCGGTCCCCCTACGACCACCACCCCTTCGAGATGCACTTCGGCATCACCGACAGCACCGGCGCCCCGAAGCCGCCGCTGCGCGAACTCGCGGCGTTCGCCGAGGTGCTGAAGGCGGTCGACTTCGCCCGCTGCCGGCGCGCCGACACCGACGCCGCCCTGGTCGTCCCGGCGTTCCTGGAGCGCGGCTACCCCTACAGCAGGCCCGCCGACCGCCCGCTGATCTTCACCTCGCTGCACCAGGCGTACGTCGCCGCACGCGCCGCCGACCTGCCCGCCGGACTGCTCCGCGAGGCCGACGGCCTGCCCGGCGACGCCCGGCTCTACCTGCTGCCCGCCACCCGCCAGCTCACCACCCGCACCCGGCGCGAGCTGGCCCGCCGGGCGGCCGACGGGGCGACGGTCTACCTGTCGTTCTGCTCCGGTGAACACCCCGGCACCCGCGGGCCGTGGTTCGACGACCTGGACGGTCTGTTCGGGGTCGAGCTGCAACTGTCGTACGGGGTCGCCGAGCCGGTGACCGACGACGTGCTGGAGATGACCTTCACGGAGCGGTTCGGGCCGATCGCGGCGGGCGAGACCCTCACCTTCCCGGTGGCGGGCAACGAGGACAGCCGGGCCTTTCTGCCGGTGGTGCCGCGCGATGCCCGGGTGGTCGCCGTGGACGGGCACGGCCGGCCCGCGCTGCTGGTCCGGGAGACCGGACGGGGCCGTACCGTCCTCGCCACCTACCCGCTGGAGCACATGGCCGCCCGCACCGCGCACGTCAACCCCGAGCAGACGCACCGCCTGTACGCGGCGCTCGGGGACCTCGCGGGCGCGGCCCGTCCGGTCACCGTCGACAGCCCGTACGTGGGCGCCGACCTGCTGGCGCACGAGGACGGGCGGCGTTTCGTGTGGCTGGTGAGCCAGTGCGCCGAGGAGCTGACGGTGCGCCCCCGGGCCACCGGCACCCTGCGCGAGGTGACCACCGGCGAGCCGGCGACCGACGTGCGGCTGGCCCCGTACGGGGTCGCGGTCCTGGAGCTGACATGACCCGGGTCCGCTACCGCGACCCGCGGGCACCGGTCGCGGCCCGGGTGCGGGACCTGCTCGGCCGGATGACCCTGCGGGAGAAGGTCGGCCAGGTCAACCAGCGCCTGTACGGCTGGGACGCCTACGAGCGGACCCCGGACGGGCACCGGCTCACCGACGCCTTCCGGGCCGAGGTCGCCGCCCACGACGGCATGGGCGCCCTCTACGGGCTCCAGCGCGCCGACCCGTGGTCCGGGGTCGGTTTCGCCGACGGCATCACGGCCGCCGACGGCGCCCGGGTCACCGACGCCGTGCAACGCCACGTCGTGGAGCACACCCGGCTGGGCATTCCGGTGCTGTTCGTGGAAGAGGTGCCGCACGGCCACCAGGCGCTCGACGGCACCGTGCTGCCGGTGAACCTCGCCGTGGGCGCCACCTGGGACCCCGGCCTCTACGAGACGGCGGCCGAGGCGGTGGGCGCCGAACTGCGGGCCCGCGGCGGCCATGTGGCGCTGGTCTCCGCCCTGGACCTGGTGCGCGACCCGCGCTGGGGCCGGGCCGAGGAGTGTTTCGGGGAGGACCCGCACCTCGCGGCGCGGTTCACCCGGGCGCTGGTGCGCGGCATGCGCCGGGCGGGGGCCGGTGTCGTCCTCAAGCACTTCGCCGGGCAGGGCGGCACGGTCGGCGGCCGCAACAGCGCGGCCACCGAACTCGGGCCGAGGGAGCTCCACGAGATCCACCTCGCGGCGGCCCGCGCGGGCGTCCGGGAGGGCGCGGCGGGGGTGATGGCGGCCTACAACGAGCTGGACGGCCTGCCCTGCGTCGCCAACCGGCCCCTGCTGACCGGGCTGCTGCGCGAGCAGTGGGGCTACGACGGGATCGTCATGGCGGACGGCACCGCGATCGACCGGCTGGTCCGCCTCACCGGCGACCCGGTGGCGGCCGGTGCGGCGGCGCTCGCGGCGGGCTGCGACCTGAGCCTGTGGGACGCCTGCTTCCCCCGGCTGGCCGAGGCCGTCGCCCGGGGCCTGGTCCCCGAGGCCGCACTCGACACCGCGGTCGCCAGGGTCCTCACCCTCAAGTTCCGGCTCGGCCTCTTCGAGCAGCCGTACACCTGCGGCCGGCCCGTGCATGAAACCGCCTACCCCGTCCGGGAGTTGAGCGAGCGGATCGCCGGGGCCTGCGTCGTCCTGCTCGACCACGACGGACGGACGCTGCCGCTCGGGCCGTCGGTCCGGCGGATCGCCGTACTGGGTCCGAACGCCGATTGCGTGCCGCACCAGATCGGCGACTACACCGCGCCCCAGCGGCCGGGCACCGGCAGCACCGTCCTCCAGGGCGTCCGCGCGGCGGCGCCAGCAGGCGTCGAGGTCACCCACGCCGCCGGGTGCGCGCTGACCGGCGCCGACGAGTCCGCGATCCCCGCCGCCCTCGCCCTGGCCGCCGCGGCGGACGTGGCCGTGCTGGTGCTGGGCGGCTCCAGCGCCCGGGACGCCGCCACCGCGTTCGACAGCAACGGCGCGGCCCTGGCCGGCGCCGCCGGACCGGCCGGCATGACCTGCGGCGAGGGCGTCGACCTGGCCGACCTCGCGCTGCCCGGCGCCCAGTCGCGGCTGCTCGACGCGGTGGCCGCGACCGGCACCCCGGTCGTCGTGGTCCTGGTCCAGGGCCGCCCGCACGCCCTGCCGGACCTCTCCGGAACCGCCGCCGCCGTACTCAGCGCCTGGTACCCGGGGCCGTGGGGCGGCCGGGCGGTCGCCGACGTCCTCTTCGGCCGGGCCGAGCCGCGGGGGCGGCTGCCCGTGTCGGTACCGCGCTCGGCGGCACAGCTGCCCGTCCACTACAACGGCAAGGACCACGGCTACCGGGGTTACGTCGACCAGCCGGCCACCGCCCGGTACCCGTTCGGGCACGGGCTGTCGTACACGACGGTGTCCTACGGCCCGCCGGTGCTGTCCCGTGCGTCGGTGCCGGCCGAGGAACCCGCGCTGACCTGCACGGTCACCGTCACCAACACCGGGCACCGGCCGGTGTGCGAGACCGTCCAGTTGTACGTGCGGCGGCTGTCGGGCGGCTCGTCGTGGCCCCGGGTCAGGGAACTGCGCGGGTTCACCCGGGTGCGGCTCGGGCCGGGCGGGAGCGCGCGGGCCGTGTTCGACATCGACGCGGACACGCTGGCGTCGGTGTCGCGCGACCTCTCCCTGGCCGTGGAGCCGGGTGAACTCCTGCTGGAGACCGGCCCGTCGTCCGACCGGACGCGCGGGGCACGTCTCACGGTCGGGCCCTGAGAACGCTCGGTCCAGCGAAACTCTCCGCTGCCGCCGGACTGCCGGACATTGCCCCCGCCGCCCAGGTGGACGCGGTTCTGCCGCCGCTCGGAGCGGCGAAGCGGTGCCCCCGCTGCACGGGGGCGGACAGCAGGGGCACCGCGGTTCGGGGAGGGGCGGCTAGGAGGTGGCCAGCGCCTCCGTGGGGGGCAGCCGTGCGGCGCGCAGGGCCGGGTAGAAGCCGGCCAGGCCGCCGATGACCAGGGTGGCGCCGATGCCGCCGGCCATCGCCCAGACCGGCACGACCGTGCTCATCCCCTGGTAGCTGGCGTACGCGATGGTCACGCCGATGCCGAGCAGCACCCCGCCGATGCCGCCGAGGGCGGACAGCAGCAGTGCCTCGGCGAGGAACTGCGTACGGATCTGGCCGCGGGTCGCGCCGAGGGAGCGGCGCAGGCCGATCTCGGAGCGGCGTTCGAGCACGGAGATGACCATCGTGTTGGCCACGCCGACGCCGCCGACCAGCAGCGAGACACCGCCCAGTCCGAGCAGCAGGCCGCTGAGGGTGTCGTCGGTGGCCTCCTTGGCCGCCAGCACGTCGGAGGGCCGGGAGACGTCGACCTCGTTGGGGAACTCCGGGTTGGCGGTGGCGCCCAGCTTGGCCTGCACCTCGTTGACCGCGGACTCCTCGACGCGGGTGTACACGGAGGTCGGGTAGCCGTCGAAGCCGAGGTCCTGCTCCGCCACGGCCCAGCCGACCATCGCGTTGCTGTCGAGGTCGGGCAGCAGCTCGTTGGGCGCGAGCAGGCCCACCACCGTGAACCAGCGGCCGCCCAGCCACACCTTCACCTCGGGTCCCGCGTAGTGGATGCCGAGCTGTTCGGCGGCGTGCGAGCCGAGGACGACGGCCGGGTACTCGCTGGTGGCCGCGTTGAGCCAGCTGCCGTCGGTGAGTTCGGCGCCGATCGCCTCCGGCAGGTCGGTGCGGGCCGCGGTCACCCTGAGGCCGCCGGACTGCGCCACCGGCACCCGGTCGTTGCGGTAGACCTTGGCGGACGTCTTCCCGAGCGCGGACACCGTCTCGACCTCGGGGATGTCGCCGATCATCGCGAGCGACGTGGTGGGCAGGTGCGCCTCGCCGCCGTCGAAGGACTCGCCGGGCGAGACCGTCAGGAGGTTGGTGCCGAGCGCGGCCAGCCGCTCGTTCAGGTCGTTGGTGGACGACGTGGAGATGCCGACCACGCCGATCATCGCGGCGATGCCGATGGCGATGCCCAGCGCGGAGAGGAACACCCGCATCGGCCGCGCGCGCAGTCCCGAGCCGCCGACCCGGACCACGTCGGCGGGCCCCATCCGCGCCGCCTTGGGACGCGGCGGCGGGGGGAGGTCCCGCCAAGGGGCCTGGCCGGGCTCCCGGTCCGTGGTCGTCAGGCTCATCGCACGCCTCCTTCGGCGGACACGAGTTCCCCGGCCGGCGCCTGGCCGAGAGCCGAGTCGTGCTCGATCCGGCCGTCCTTCAGGCGGACCTCGCGGGGCAGTGAGGCCGCGATGTCCCGGTCGTGGGTGATGACCACGACCGTCGTCCCGGCCTCGTGCAGCTCGTGCAGCAGCTCCATCACCACGGCTCCGGAGCGGGAGTCCAGCGCGCCGGTGGGCTCGTCCGCCAGGAGCAGCGGCGGATCGCCGAGCACGGCCCGGGCGATGGCCACCCGCTGCTTCTCGCCGCCGGACAGCTGGTGCGGCTCGTGGTACAGGCGGCGGCCGAGGCCGACCCGGCGCAGCGCCCGTTCGGCCAGTTCGCGCCGCTCGGCGCGGCCGCGGCCGCTGTAGAGCAGCCCGTCGGCGACGCTGTCCAGCGCGGGCACCCCCTGGGCCAGGTGGAACTGCTGGAAGACGAAGCCGATGGTGGCGGCCCGCAGCGCGGACAGGTCACGGTCGCGCAGTTCGTCGATGTCGTGGCCGGCGATCCGCACCTTGCCCGCCGAGGGCCGGTCCAGGGTGCCCATGATGTTGAGCATCGTGGACTTGCCGGAGCCGGACGGTCCGACCACGGCGAGCAGTTCGCCGCGGTCGACGACCAGATCGGCCGACTGGAGGGCGGCCAGCTCCCCGTAGGACTTGGACACCCCGGCCAGGTCCACGACCGGATGGGAGGCAGCGGTCACTTCGCCACTCCTACGACGGTTCCCTCGGTGATGCCGGCTCCGGAGACCTCCACCATGCTGTCGGCGAAGATGCCGAGCTCGACCGGCACGTACTCGACGCCGTGCGGCGCGGAGGGCTTCACCACCTCCAGCGCGTAGCCGCCGCCGTCCCGTGCCACGAGGGCGTTGACGGGGACCGCGAGCACGTTCTCGCGGCTCTCCGACTCCAGGGTCACGTCGACGGAGGCGGCCTGGTAGTCGCCGAGCCCCTTCTGGTCCTTCACCGTCAGTTCCACCGGCAAGGTGGCCTCCTGGTCGCCCTCCGACCCGCCGGCGCCGCCGTCCTCCCCGGACTGGTCGTCCGACACGTTGGACGGCGCGCCGACATCGGTGACCTTCCCCTCGACGGTGCTGCCGTCGGGCAGCACGACCTCGGCCTTGGTGCCGACCTCGACCAGGTCCTCGTACTGCGCCTCGAGTTCCACGGTGACCACCCGCTCGGTCGCGGTCCAGCTCAGCAGCGGGCCGCTGGGCGCGGCGCCGGGCGCGGCCTGCACCTTGGCGACCTTCCGGGCGCCGTCGGCGACCACCGCGTCGCCCGGTTCCACTTCGCCGGTCTGCTCGCGGTTCAGGTCGTCCTGCCAGTCCTGGACGGCGGCGGCCGTGGCCGCGTTGTAGGTGGAGTCCGCGGTGAAGCCGTCGTAGCCGAGAGCCTTCAGATTCGCTTCGAGGATCTTGACGTCGCTGCCCGAGTCCCCGGCCCGCATGGTGCGGTAGAAGGGGATGTTCCCGTAGAGCAGCGGGGTCTTCAGCTGGTTGACGCTGTAGACGTTCTCACCGCGTTCGATGGTGTCGCCGGCCTCGGGGACCCAGGTGAGGATGCCGGCGCCGCCGCCCCCGCCGCCCTGGCCGGAACCGGCGCCGGTGACGGCCTGTACGGTGCTGGCCTCGCCGTACCCGATGTTGCCGGCCACCGTCTCGGCGTCGGTGAGCGTGGTCCGCTTCACCTTGGCGGTGGCCGCCGGGCCGGTGGGGGCCTGCGCCGCGCCGTCGCCGTCGTCGCCGCCCAGGACGCCGCTGGCGGCGAGCCCCGCGGCGGCGGCCACCACGATCGCGACGAGCACGATCAGGGAGGTCCGCACCGGGCGCCGCCTGCGGCCGTCCGCCCGGGGCTCCTCGGCGGGCACGGCGGGACCGTGGCCGCCGCCCGCGGTCCGCACCGCGGTCTCCGGCTCCGGCTCGGCGGCCAGCGTGCCCGGCGCGCGCACCTCTAGGGTGCCGGTCGGATCGCCGCCGGGCCGGACCGGGCCGCGCTCGTGGGTCTCGTCAGGGGCGGTCATTCGCCGACCTCGAAGATGAGCGAACCGCCCGGGGACTTGTCCTGGCAGGCCGCCGACGCCTTCTGCATCCGCGCGTCACTGGGGTCCATGCCGAGCGTATCGATGTTGATCTTGATCTGGCCGCCCTCGACCTCCGGGTCGGGGAACTTGGGCACGCCGTTCTCCCGCATGCACTTCGCCCAGGCCTGGACCTTCGCCGAGTCGACGTCGCCGCCCCGGGCGTCCTGCCCGACGCCCTGCGGCATCTTGTCCCGGCACGCCTCCTGGGCCGCCTGCGAGTCGGGGTCGTCCGCGTTGCCGGGGTTGATGAGCACCCTGCCGTCGCCGCCCTGCTCCGGGTCCTGGTAATCCTCGACCCCGTTCTCCCGCATGCACTCGGCGTAGTCCAGGGCCTGCTGATATCCCGAACCGGCGGCGGCCGACGACGACCCGTCGGCCTCTTCCTCCGCGGCGCTGGAGTCCGAGCAGCCCACGGCGGCGCCCATGACGAGAACGGCGGAGGCGGCAAGAAGAATGTGCGCTTTGACGCGCTTACGTGTGTTGGACATGGCCCAAGTCCTACGCGGACGGCGGTCACACGGCGGACACAGAATTGCCCGGCGCCGACCGATTACGCGTCTCGCGCGCAACGTGTGACCGTCCTGTGACCCGATGCCCTGTCACGGTAAGTCCACTTGCCCCAGCAGTTCGCGGAAATTCCTTTTATCCGGACGACGAAAGGAAGTCCGACATGCTTTCGGACCTTTCGACCCTGGCTCCCGGAACGGCGGCCGTGCCCGACGAACCGGCGGCGCCGCCGCGGCGGCGCCGGCTGGTGTTCTGGCGCTCTCCCCCGGACCAGCCCGGCTGGGCCCGTCCGGCACTGCTGGCCGTCGCCGCGCTCGCCGCGCTGCTGTACACCTGGAACATCGTCGGCAGTGACCTGTCCCCGTACTACTCGGTGGCCGCGCGGAGCATGTCGGAGAGCTGGACGGCGTTCCTGTTCACCGCCTTCGACCCCGCCGCCACCATCACCCTCGACAAGATCGGCGGCTTCCTGTGGCCGCAGGCGCTCTCCGCCCGGCTGTTCGGCTTCCACGACTGGGCGCTGACCCTGCCGCAGTGCGTCGAGGGCGTGGTCTCCGTGCTTGTCATGTACCGGGTGGTACGGCGCTGGCAGGGGGCGGCGGCCGGGCTGATCGCGGCGGGGCTGCTGACCCTGACGCCGCTGGCCGCCTCCATGTTCGGGCACGCGATGCTCGACTGCTCGGTCACGATGTGTCTGGTGCTGGCGGCCGACCAGTACCAGAAGGCCGTCCTGACGGGCCGGCTGAATCCGCTGCTGCTCAGCGGCGGGTGGATCGGACTGGGTTTTCAGGCCAAGATGATGCAGGCCTGGCTCATCGTCCCGGCGCTCGCCGTCGGCTACCTGGTCGCCGCCCCGCACGGGCTGCGGCGCCGGCTCGGGCACCTGCTGACGGCGGGCGGTGTGCTGCTCGCCGTGTCCCTCTCCTGGGTGGCGCTGATGACCTTCACGCCGGAGGATTCCCGCCCCTACGCGGACGGCTCGACCAACAACAGCGCCTTCGCCATGGTCTTCGGCTACAACGGCTTCAACCGCTTCCACGAGGGGCTGGTCCCGGGGGCGGTCGATGTGCCCTCCGGGGGCGGCGGCACGGGAGCGGCGACGAGCGGCACGGCCGGGGACGCCTCGCAGGGGGCCGCCGACAGCGCCGGCCGGGCCGGTTCCGGGTCGTCGGACCCGGCCTCGCGGTCCTCGTCCGCGCAAGGGGCAACCGCCGCGCTCGCGGTCCTGCCCGACTCGGAGGGCTGGGGCAAGCTGCTCGGCGCACGCTTCACCACCCAGATCGGCTGGCTGTACCCGCTCGCGCTGATCGCCCTGGTGCTGGGCCTGGTGCGGCACCGCGGGGCCGCGCGCACCGACCGCCGACGCGCCGGATACCTGATGTGGGGCCTGTGGCTGGTCACGTCGGCTCTGGTGCTCAGTGCCATGAGCGTCCCGCACACGGCCTACGCCGCCCTGCTCGCGCCGCCCCTGGCCGCGCTGTCCGGCGCCGGCGCGGTGGCCCTGTGGCGCACCCACCGGGCGGCCCGCGGCGGCCCGCGGGCCTGGCTGCTGCCCGTGGCGGTGCTCGCGCAGGAGGTCTGGACGATCCGCACGGCCGCCCCGTACATGGACTTCGCGCCCTGGCTCGTTCCGCTGGTCCTGGTGACCTCGGTCGCCGCCTGCGCGGCCCTGGTGTACACCGCCCTGCCGAACCGGTCCGGCCGCCGGCTGGCCCGCCGCGTCGCCGCCGCCGGCCTGGCGAGCGGCTGCGTCGCCGTGCTCGCCGCACCGGCCGCCTGGTCGCTGAGCGTGCTGAACGAGCGGTACGCGGGCTCGCCGTTCGACGCCTACGCGGGGCCGCCCTTGAAGCTGTCCGGCGGCTCCAGCTCGGGCAAGGGGATGCGGACGGCCAAGAACGGCAATCTCGGCGGCCTCACGTCCACCACCACCACCCAGGGCCCCGACGTGCTCAACGAACCCGGCTCCGACCAGGAGAAACTGATCGAGTACGTCGAGCGGAACAACCGGGGCGCCGCCTACACCTTCTCCACGAACAGCTGGCAGACGGCATCGCGCTACATCTACCTCCGGGCCCTGCCGGTGCTGCCGCTGGGCGGGTTCCTGGGCGAGGCGAACGTCGTGACCCTGGCCGAGTACCAGGACCTGATCCGGGCCGGCGACCTGCGCTTCGCCCTGGTCGGCACGCACGAGGGAAGCATGAGCGGGGTCGGCGGCGGACAGGCCAGCGAGCCGCCGCCGGACAGTTCGGTGGCGCGGATCGACCGATGGGTGAAGTCGGCCTGCACCGAGGTCGATCCGGCCTCCTACGGCGCGGCCGCGGCGAGCGGCACGGACAGCGGCGCAGGGAAGGGCGAGAGGAGCGGCACGGGCGGGACGGGCGGCAAGGACAGCGGGGGTTCCGAAGGCGGCACGGAGACGCTGTACGACTGCGCCTCCGCCGTGCGCTGACGGCGGCTCCCCGTCCACCCGGGAGCGGCGGCGGCCCGGGCGGGCCGCCGCCTTCGTACGTCTTCGTGCACCTTCCTAATCCTTCGTACTGCCGGAGGAACCGGGAACCGTCACCAGGCGACGGGCAGTTCCTCCACCCCGTACTGCACGGCGAACTGGCGGAACCGCAGGTCGTCGACGGGCACGGCGAGCCGCAGGCCGGGGAACCGGGACAGCAGCGCCGCGAAGCTCAGCCGCAGCTGGGCGCGGGCGAGGGCGGCCCCGACGCAGTAGTGGATGCCGTGTCCGAAGGCCACGTGGCCGGTGTCCTCGCGGGTGATGTCCAGGCGGTCCGGCGGCAGTCCGGCCGGCCGGGTGCGGTTGACCGCGAGCAGCGAGCAGGACACGACCTGCCCCTTCTTGATCTGCTGCCCGCCGACGGTCACGTCCGTCAGCGCGGTGCGCGGCGAGGCCGTGGAGACCACCGACACGTACCGCAGCAGTTCCTCCACCGCCCGCGGCAGCAGCGCGGGGTCGGCGCGCAACCGGGCGAGCTGGCCGGGGTGCTGGAGGAGGGCGAGGAGTCCGAGTCCCAGCATCTGCGCCGAGCCCTCCAGACCGGCCGCCATGAACGAGGCGCAGACCCCGGCCAGTTCCGCGTCGGTGACGTCGTCCCCGTGCTCCCGGATCAGCATGCCGAGCATGTCCTCGCCGGGCTCCCGGCGCTTTTGGGCGACGATTCTGCTCATGTACGAGGCGAACGCCTTCTGCGCCGCGACGCGTTTACGGGTACGCCCGGTGGAATGCGCGTCCATACGGCTGGGCGCCCGCACGTCGAGCATTCTGCCCAGGTCGGCCAGGTCGTCGCGGGGAATGCCGAGCAGCGCGCAGATGACCAGTCCCGGGACCGGCCAGCCGAAATGCCGCATGAGATCGGCCGGCGACCCGGCCGCGGCCAGTACGTCCAGCCGTTCGGCCACGATCTGTTCGACGATGGGTTCCATTCTGCGCATGCGGCGCAGCGTGAATTCCGGCGCGATCAATTTGCGCAACCGGGTGTGCTCCGGGGGATCGTAATGCAGCAGATTCCCTTCTTCTCTGGCGCCGCGGGAAATCGCCCGTTCGAGGTCGGGCGGCTTGGCGGTGAACCGGTCCGCGTCTGCCAGGATGGCCCGTGCCTCGGCGCGTCCGGTGGCCAGCCAGTCGGCGGCTCCGGGGTCGGGGCACACGGGTGTCTCGTTGCTCATCCGGCTCAGCTCGGGCAACGGGTCAAGACCCTCGCGGCGCAGGTGCGGGGGGAGGTCCGGCGGCTTCGGCATGACTGGCCTTTCGGTGCGGTGGCTACCAGGAGACGGGCAGGTTCTCGATGCCGAAGGTGGCCAGCCACGGCGGGCGGAAGCGCAGTTCGTCGCGCGGTACGGCGAGCCGCAGCGCGGGGAAGCGGCGCAGCACGCCCGCGAAGGCGATGCGCAGCTCCATGCGGGCCAGGGCCGCGCCCGCGCAGTAGTGGATGCCGTGCCCGAAGGCCACGTGCGTGGTGCCCTCGCGCAGGATGTCCAGGCGGTCCCGGGGTGCGCCGGGCGGCTGGGCGCGGTTGACCGCGAGCAGCGAGCAGGACACCACCTGGCCGGGCTCGATCACGTGGTCGCCGACGGTCACCTCGGTCAGGGCGGTGCGCGGCGAGGCGACCGCGACGACGGTGACGTACCGCAGCAGTTCCTCGACCGCCTGGCCCATCAGTTCGGGCCGTTCGCGCAGCAGGGCGAGCTGGTCGGGGTGGTCGAGCAGGGCCAGGACGCCCAGGCCCAGCATGCCGACCATGTTCTCGATGCCGGCGGCCATGACGGAGGCGGCCAGGCCGACCAGTTCCTTGTCGGAGACGTCCGTCCCGTGTTCCTTGACGAGCATGCTCACCAGGTCGTCGCCGGGGGCGCGGCGGCGGTCGGCGACGTACCGGGCCAGGTAGTTGTCGAAGGTCTTGGCCGAGGTGCGGCGGGCCTGCCAGCCCCGGTTGTCGCGCCGGCTGAGGTCGAGGTGCCGGGCCAGTTCCGCCTGGTCGTCGCGGGGGATGCCGAGCAGGGTGCAGCCGACCAGGCCGGGGATGGGCCAGGCGAAGTGCCGCATGAAGTCGGCCGGCCGGCCGGCCCGTTCCATGACGTCCAGCCGGTCCTCGATGATCCGCTCGACCTGCGGTTCGATCCGGCGCATGCGGCGCAGCGTGAACTCCGGTGCCAGCAGCTTCCGCAGCCTGGTGTGTTCCGGCGGGTCGTACATCAGCGGGTTGCCGATCTGGGTGATCCGGCGGGACTCCTCCTCGGTGTCGGCGGGCGGCCGGGTGCTGAACCGCTCCGCGTCGCCGAGGATCGTCCGTACCTCCTCGCGGCCGGTGGCGACCCAGCTGATCAGGCCCGGCCCGGTCTCCGCCACCAGCGGTGTCTCGGTGCTCATCCGGCCGAGGCCGGGCGGCGGGTCCATTCCGTCCCGCAGGTGGTTGGGGATGATGTCCGCCTTCTTGTCGCGCTTCTTGTCCCTGACCTCGCCGGTGTCCCTGGTCATGTCCTTCACTGGCCCTTTCGTGCGCGCGTCGTCGCGGTGCGGATCTTGTGGTCGAGGACGCGGCCGATGCCGGGGCGGTGCGCCGGTTCGAGCATGTCCTCGTGGGCGGCGGTGACCTCGTGCGTCTCGATGTCCCCGGCGACATACGGCCGCCAGCTCGCGATCGCCTCGGTCGCCAGCAGCGTCTCGGTCCTGCGTTCGGTCGCCACGAACACCAGCAGGTCGCCCTGGAAGACGGCCGGCCGGTGGTCCCGGATGAGGCCGACCGTGTTCTTGATGACCTCCCGCATGTTCTCCAGCAGCGGCCCGCGCACCTCCATGGCCCGGCCGTCCTTCCCGGCCTCGTTCTCGCCCCAGGTCGCCCGGCCGTCGTCGGGTCCGAGCCCGGACTCGTCCCCGGTGGCGATCTCGCCGACGTCGCGCAGCGGGTAGGCGTCGAGCAGCGCCAGCAGGTCCACCCGCTGGCCCGCGTCCTGGAGCCGGCAGGCGATGGCCTGGGCGACCACCCCGCCGAGCGACCAGCCGAGCAGCCGGTAGGGGCCCTCCGGCTGCACGCTGCGGATCTGCTCGATGTAGTCCGTGGCCATCTCGTCGATGGTCCGGGGCAGCGGCTCGGGACCGCCGAGCCCGCGCGCCTGCACACCGTAGACCGGCAGGTCCGCCGGGAGATACGGCAGCAGCGTGGCGTAGCTCCAGCTCAGCCCCGTGCCGTGGTGCACGCAGAACAGGGGGCGGCGGCTGCCCTCGGACCGCAGCGGCAGCAGCACCCCGAGGTCCTCGGAGTTGCGCACGGTGCGACGCAGCACGCCGTCGCGCGACTGCCGCCCGGGGGCACCGGCCTGGAGGTGCAGCCGTCCGGCGGCGTCCCGCCGCGCCCACCGGCCGGTGCGGAACATCCGCTCACCGCTGCCGCCGACGGGGTTCGCCACGAAACGGCTGCCGGTCGCGCCCGGCGCGTCGGCGTAGCCGCGGGCGAGTCCGTGACCGGCGACGTACACCTCGCCGGGGACGCCCGGGGGGACCGGGCGCAGGAAGTAGTCCAGCAGGTAGGCACGGGCGGCGCCGACCGGGGTGCCGCTGTCGAGCGTCGCCGGGAGGGCCTCGTCCGGGGCCGTGCGGTGAGCCAGCCAGGCGCCGCCGGTCTCGGCCGCGCTCCGGGCGCCGACCAGCACCGGCCGCGGCCGGCCGGCCCACCACTCCCCGGCGCCGTCGGCCGGCTCCGGTCCCCCGTCGCCGATCAGGACCACTTCGGCGGCGGGCGGGTACGGCACGGTCGGCAGCAACGCCCGTGTGGTGATCAGGCGGTCGGCCGTCGTCGCCGCCGCGCCGTCGCCGCCGGGCTCGCCCAGCCGGACCCGGTCCCCCGCGCCGAGCGCGGTGAGCAGCGGGACCAGCAGGTCGGTGACGGGCATACGGGTGTCCAGCCGGGTCTCGGTGGTCTCCGTGCCCGGCGGGAGGCCGTCCCGCAGGCGGTCGGCGACCCGGCCGGCCAGCGCACGGTGCTCGATGACGGCTCCTCCCCCGGCGTCCGCCGCCGGGTCCGTCGCCGTGGCGGGAAGGATCAGTGCCGCGTGGGCGGGCAGCGGCGGGGCCGGCGGGGTGCCGCCGGGCGCCGCCTCGGTGGCCGGTGCGTCGACCGGCAACCACAGGCCGACGCCCTCGCCGACCCGCCCCACATCTCCGGCATCCCCGGTGGCCCCGGTGGCCCCGGTGGCCCCGGTGGCCTTCGTACTGCCGACGACGGCCGCGAGCCGTCCGCCGCCGGGTGCCGCGAGCGGGTCGGCCGGTGTCCGTGCGTCCTCGGTGACCCAGCAGGCCGCACCCGCCTTGAGTACGCCGAGCAGTGCGGTGACCAGGTCCGTCCCGGCCGGCAACGCGATCGCGACGGTGTCCTCGTGCCGCACGCCGCGCGCCGCCAGCCGGCGGGCCAGCGTGTCGGCCGCCGCGTCCAGGCCGCCGAAGGTGACCGAGGTCCGCCCGTCGGACACGGCGACGGCCTCCGGGGTCAGCGCGGCCCGTTCGGCCAGCAGCTCGACCAGGGTGCGCTCGGGAGACGGGTCGGGCGCCTGCGCCCCGGCCCCGACCGCCTGTTGCAGCTCGGCCTCGTCCAGCAGCACCTCGATCTGGCCGACCCGGAGTTCGGGGTCGTCCGCGACCTGTTCCAGCACCCGCACCAGCCGGCGGGCGAACGCGGCGGCGGTGGACTCGTCGAACAGTTCGGTGGCGTATTCGAGGGTGCCCACGATGCCGTCCGGGTCGCCGTAGTCCTCGAAACTCTCGGTGAGGGTGAGCCGCAGGTCCAGCGCGGAGGCGGTCGGCGGCAGGGTCAGCCGGGTGGTCGCCAGTCCCGGCAGCTCCGCGTCCTCCCACTTCTCGGCGATGTCGTCGCGGACGTCGAGCAGTACCTGGAACACCGGGTGGCGGTCCGCGGAGGTTTCCGGGGACACCAGTTCCACCAGCCGCTCGAACGGCACGTCCTGGTTCTGCAGGGCCTCCTGGTAGACCTCGCGGGCCCGTTCGACCAGCCCGAGGAAGGTGGGGTTGCCGAAGGTGTCCAGGCGCAGCGAGAGCAGGCCGGACAGCGGTCCCACCACTCCCTCCAGGCTTTCCTCCCCGTCCGGCCTGGGCAGCACGGTGCCGATCACGAGGTCGGTGCCGGCGGCGAGGCGGGACAGCAGCAGGGCCAGTGCGGCGTGCACGGCGGTGAAGGAGGTCGCGTCGGCGGCCTCGGTCGCGTCCATGAGCTTGGCGTGGGTCTCCGCCGGGATGCGCACCGGCAGGGACGCGGTGCGCCAGGCCGGCTGCGGCGGGCGTCGCCGGTCCGTGGGCAGCGGGGTGTGCGGGGGCGCGTCGGCCCAGGTGGCCTTCCAGTACTCCAGTTGGTCGGCGACCAGGCTGTCCGCTTTCTCCTCGCCCTTGAGCAGCTCTTTCTCCCACAGGGCGTAGTCGGCGAACTGCACGGGCAGCGGGGCCCGTTCGGAGCTCCGTCCCTCGCGCCGCGCTCCGTAGGCGGCCGCCAGGTCGCGGACGATCAGGTTGACCGAGGACTCGTCCGCGGCGATCGGATGGACCACCACCAGCAGCACGTGCTCGGTCTCGGAGAGCGTCAGCAGGTACGGCGCCCAAGGCGTCTCGCGGGCCAGGTCGAAGGTCCGCCGCGTACGCGCGTCCAGCTGACCGGGGAGGTCCTCGGCGCTGGTCGGCACCACCGCCAGCTCGGGGACGACGGCCGCGTCGCCGGCCTCGGACACCCGTTGGACGAGCCGCCCGTCCGCGGTCTCGCCGAACCGTGTGCGCAGCAGTTCGTGCCGGTCCACGAGGTCGCCGAGGGCCGCCCGCAGCGCGGGGATGTCCAGCTCGCCGTCTAGCCGCAGAGCGGCGGGGAGCTGACCGGCCGGGCTGCGGCCGGGCTGCTGTTCGGCGGCCCAGATCCGCTGCTGGCGCACGGAGGCCGGGATCTCGTCGGGCCGTTGCTCCACCGCCCGCAGCGGCGGGCGCAGCTTGGCGCCCAGCAGCCGTTCCACACCGACCGGTGTGGCGGAGCCGAAGAACTGCCGGATGCTCAGCTCGGCGCCCAGCTCGGTGCGGATGCGGCCCGCGAGCCGCATGGCCAGGGCCGAGTTGCCGCCCAGGTCGAAGAAGTTGTCGTCGGGGCCGACCCGGGTCAGGCCGAGCACCTCGGCGAACAGCGCGCACAGGGTCTTCTGGAGCTCTCCGTGCGCCGCCTTCGCCGAGACCAGGTCGGCGTAGTTCGGCGCGGGCAGCGCGGACCTGTGCAGCTTCCCGTTGGGGGTGAGCGGCAGTTCGTCCAGGACCATCATGGTGGCCGGGACCATGTACTCGGGCAGCCGCTCGGCGGCGAAGGCACGCAGCGCAGCGGTGTCCAGCCCGTCGGAGGCGGCGGTGGGAACGGTGTAGGCGACGATACGGGGATCGCCGGGCCGGTCCTCACGGACGACGACCGCGGCCTGGGCAACGTCGGGGTGGGCGGCGACTACGGACTCCACCTCGCCGAGTTCGATCCGGAACCCGCGGATTTTCACCTGCTCGTCGGCGCGGCCCGCGAAGTGCAGCAACCCGTCGTCCGACCACCGCGCCAGGTCACCGGTCCGGTACATCCGCTGCCCGGACAGGAACGGGCAGGCCACGAACCTCTCAGCGGTCAGGTCCGCGCGGCCCAGATACCCACGCGCCAGACCGGGACCGGCCAGATACACCTCACCGACCGCACCGACCGGCGCAGGGCGCAGGAACTCGTCCAGCACGAAGACACGGCAGTTGGGCAGAGGCCGGCCGATCGCCGGCGGCGCGTCCTCCGGCGTAACGCCCTCCGCGATCTCCACCGCCGTCGCCATCACCGTGGCCTCGGTCGGACCGTACGTGTTCCACACGCCGGCCCGCGCCCGCCAGCGCGCCGCGAGATCCGCGTTCAGCCGCTCCGCACCCAGCACCCAGGTCTTCACGCCCGGCACCGCCTCCGGGTCCAGGACCCCCAGCAGAGAAGGCACCACACTGGCCACCGTCACCCCGGCATCACGGACCATCCCCGCCAACGCCTGCGCGTCCCTACGCTCCTCGGCCGTCGCGATCGCCAGCGTGCCACCACCGGCCAACGTCACCGCCACATCCAGCACCGACGCATCGAAACTGAACGACGCGAACTGCAACGTCACCTCACCCGGCCCCGCACCCAGCACCGGCCCCATCGCCGCCACCAGATTCGCCAGACCACCATGCGCGACCGCCACACCCTTCGGCCGACCCGTCGACCCCGACGTGTAGATCACATACGCCAACCGGCGCGCGTCGTGAGACACATCGAGTCGCTCACCGGACTCGGCGGCGATCGACTCGGAAGCGTCGGCCAGCCACTCCTCGTCGATAACCAACGCGGCCGCACTGGAGGCGATCATGAATGTCAGCCGGTCGTCCGGGTACTCCGGGTCCAGCGGTACGTACGCCGCCCCGGCCTTCCACACACCAAGCATCGCCACGACCATGTCGACGCCCCGGGGCAACCGCAGCCCCACCCGCGACTCCACACCCACCCCGTGCGTGCGCAGGAACCGGGCCAACCGATTCGCCCGCGCCTCCAACTCCCCGTACGACAGCTCCACCGCGCCACACCGCACCGCCGCGCTCTCCGGCGCCCGCACCGCCCACTCCGCGAACAGTTCCGGCACCAACCCGGCACCCACCGGACGCCCGGTGTCGTTCCACTCCTCGACCACCCGCACCCGCTCATCGGCATCGAGTACGTCGATGTCGCTGAGCCGGGTCTCCGGGTCGGCCGCGATCTGCTCCAGCACCCGCACCAGCCGGTCCCCCAGCGACCGTACGGTCGCCGCGCCGAACAGGTCCGCCGCGTACAGGATGCCGCCGCCCAGACCGTCCGGGGAGCCATCGGCCGCACGCCGCTCCGCCAAGGAGAAGGACAGGTCGAAACGGGCGGGGGGTTCGGCGATCGGGGGCAGCGGGGCGACCCGCAGGCCGGGCAACTCCCACTCCGCCTCGGGTACGTTCTGCAAGGCCAGCATCACCTGGAACAACGGGTTGCGCGACAGCGACCGCGCCGGGTTCAGCTCCTCGACCAGCCGCTCGAACGGCACGTCCTGATGCGCGTACGCCGCCAGATCCGCCTCCCGCACCCGCCGCAGCACCTCGGCGAACGACGGATCACCGGTCAAGTCGGCACGCAGCACGAGCGTGTTGACGAAGAACCCGGACAGTCCCTCCAACTGGGCATCACCACGACCGGCGATACCCGTGCCCACCGGAATGTCGGACCCGGCCCCCATCCGCGACAGCAGCACCGACAGCGCCGCGTGCACCACCATGAACATCGTCGCCCGGCCGCGGCCGGCCACCTCGACGAGCCGCTCGTGCGTCCGCGCGTCGACCTCGACGTCGACCGTGCCGCTGCGGAAGGACGGTTCGGCGGTGCGGGGGCGGTCCACCGGCAGCCGCAGCTCCGGCGGAGCGTCCGCCAACGCGCCACGCCAGTAATCCAGTTGGGCGCTCATCAGGCTTGCTGGGTCGTCCGGGTCACCGAGCGTCTCCCGCTGCCACAGCGCGTAATCCGCGTACTGCACCGGCAACGGCTCCCACTCCGGCGCCCGACCCGCACACCGCGCCGCGTACGCCACCCGCAGATCGCCCGCCAGCACCCCCATCGACCAACCGTCGGAAGCGATGTGATGCACCACCAGCAACAGCACGGCTTCCGTCGGCGCCAGCGTCAACAGGGCCACGCGCCAGGGGAGTTCCGTACTCAGGTCGAAGCCACGGCCGCAGAGTCCGTCCATGGTGGCGTGCAGGTGTTCCGGGTCGGTGTCCCTCAGGAGGAGTTCCGGGTGTCCGGCCGGTCCGGTCAGCACGTCCTGCCGCGGTTTGCCCTCGTGGGCGGGGAACACCGTGCGCAGGCTCTCGTGCCGGTCCGCGAGGTCGCCGAGCGCCTGCTCCAGCGCGCTCCGGTCCAGGTCACCGGTCAGGCGCAGGGCCAACGGCAGGTTGTACGCCCCCGCCGCGTCCGAGTCCGTTCCGTCCATCCGGTTCAGGAACCACATCCGCTGCTGCCCGAAGGAGAGCGGCACCTCCGCCGGCCTCGTCGTCGGCCGGAGCGGCACCGCCCGGCTGTCGGCAGCCGCGTCGTCCAGGAGCCGTGCGACACCCTCGACGGTCGGCGCGCCGAAGAGCTGCCGGATGCTCAGGTCCGCGTCGAGCACCGCCCGGACCCGGGCGACGAGCCGCATCCCGAGCAGGGAGTCACCGCCCGACTCGAAGAAGTCGTCGTCGACGCCCACCCGCTCTGTTCCCAGTACTTCGGCGAAGAGGCCGCACAGGACTTCCTCGACCGGTGTCGAGGGTGGCCGGCCCAGTTCGCGTCCGGCCTCGGGGGCGGGCAGGGCGGCCTGGTCGATCTTGCCGTTGGGGGTGAGGGGCAGTTCGTCGAGGAGTACGACGGTGGCGGGGACCATGTACTCGGGCAGCCGCTCGGCGGCGAACGCCCGGATGGCCGACGCTTCACCGCGAGCGACGACGTATGCGGTGAGCCGGTTGTCGCGGACCGTGACGGTGGCCTGGGCGACGCCGGGGTGGGCGGCGAGGACGGATTCCACCTCGCCGGGTTCCACCCGGAAGCCGCGGATCTTGACCTGCTCGTCGGCGCGGCCGGCGAAGTGCAGCAGTCCGTCGTCCGACCACCGGGCCAGGTCGCCGGTCCGGTACATGCGGGTGCCGGTATCGAAGGGACTGGCCACGAAGCGTTCGGCGGTCAGGTCCGCGCGGCCCAGGTAGCCGCGGGCCAGACCGGGACCGGCGAGATACACCTCGCCGACCGCTCCGACCGGCGCCGGGCGCAGGAACTCGTCCAGCACGAAGACACGGGTGTTCGCCAGAGGGCGGCCGATGGCCGGTGGCGCGTCCTCGGCTGTGATGCCCTCCGCGATCTCCACCGCCGTCGCCATCACCGTGGCCTCGGTCGGACCGTACGTGTTCCACACGCCGGCCTGCGCCCGCCAGCGCGCCGCGAGATCGGCGTTGAGCCGCTCGGCACCCAGCACCCAGTTCCGTACCCCCGGCACCGCCTGCGGATCCAGGACCCCCAGCAGGGACGGAACCACACTGGCCACCGTCACCCCGGCCTCGCGGATCATCTCCGCCAGCGCCTGCGGGTCCGTACGCTCCTCACTCGTCGCGATCGCCAGCGTGCCGCCGTGGGCGAGCGTGGCGGTCACATCCAGCACCGACGCGTCGAAGCTGAACGACGCGAACTGAAGCACCGTCACACCTTCCGCCGCCCCCAGCACCGGCCCCATCGCCTCGACCAGGTCCACCACGCCGCGATGCGCGACCGCCACGCCCTTGGGCCGCCCCGTCGACCCCGACGTGTAGATCACGTAGGCCAGTTGATCGGGGCCGACCTCGTACCCGAGCGGGGCGTCCGACTGTGCCGCGATGCCGGTCCGGGCCTCCGTCAGCCAGTTCCCGTCGATCACCAATACCGCACCGCTGTCGGCTGCCATGAACGCCAGCCGGTCGTCCGGGTACTCCGGATCCAGCGGTACGTACGCCGCCCCGGCCTTCCACACGCCCAGGATCGCCACGACCATGTCGACACTTCGCGCGAGCCGCAGCCCCACCCGTGACTCGTCGCCGACGCCATGTCCGCGCAGGTACCGGGCCAGCCGGTTCGCCCGTGCGTCCAGTTCCGCGTACGACACCGTCTCGGGCCCGCAGCGCGCCGCGGGAGCGTTCGGTGTCAGACCGGCCCAGGCGTCGAACAGCTCCAGCCATGAGCCGGCCGACGCGGGCCGGGCCTCGCCGTTCCACTCCTCGACCAGCCGCGCCCGCTCGTCGGCATCGAGTACGTCGATCTCACTGAGCCGGGTCCCCGGGTCGGCCGCGATCTGCTCCAGCACCCGCACCAGCCGGTCCCCCAGCGACCGTACGGTCGCCGCGTCGAAGAGGTCCGCCGCGTACAGGATGCCGCCCCCGAGACCGTCCGGGGAGCCATCGGCCGCACGCCGCTCGGCCAGGGAGAAGGACAGGTCGAAGCGGGCCGGCAGCTCCGTCACCGCGGGCAGCGGCGTGACGCGCAGGCCCGGCAGCCTCCACTCCGCCTCGGGCAGGTTCTGCATGGCCAGCATCACCTGGAACAACGGGTTGCGTGACAGCGACCGCGCCGGGTTCAGCTCCTCGACCAGCCGCTCGAACGGCACGTCCTGATGCGCGTACGCCGCCAGATCCGCCTCCCGCACCCGTCGCAACACCTCGGCGAACGACGGATCACCGGTCAAGTCGGCGCGCAGCACGAGCGTGTTGACGAAGAACCCGGACAGTCCCTCCAACTGGGCATCGCCACGACCGGCGATACCCGTGCCCACCGGGATGTCGGACCCGGCGCCCATCCGCGACAGCAGCACCGACAGCGCCGCGTGCGCCACCATGAACATCGTGGCCCGGCCGCGGGCCGCGAGGGCCACCAGGCGGGCATGGGTGTCGGCGTCCACCTCCACCGGGACGCTGCCGCCCCGGAAGGACGGTTCGGCGGTGCGGGGGCGGTCCACCGGCAGCCGCAGCTCCGGCGGAGCATCCGCCAACGCGCCACGCCAGTAATCCAGTTGGGCGCCCATCAGGCTTGCCGGGTCGTCCGGGTCACCGAGCGTCTCCCGCTGCCACAGCGCATAGTCCGCGTACTGCACCGGCAACGGCTCCCACTCCGGCGCCCGACCCGCACACCGCGCCGCGTACGCCACCCGCAGATCGCCCGCCAGCACCCCCATCGACCAACCGTCGGAAGCGATGTGATGCACCACAAGCAACAGCACGGCGTCCGCCGGCCCCAGCGTCAACAGGGTCGACCGCCAGGGGAGCTCCGTGCTCAGGTCGAAGGCGTGCTGCGACTGCCGGGCGAGGTCGTCCGTCAGTCGGGACTCGTCGGTCTCGATCAACGTCAGCGGAGGCCGGGCGGTGTCACCGGTCAGGATTCGCTGCCACGGTTCGCCGTCCGTGTCGGGGAACACCGTGCGCAGGCTCTCGTGCCGGTCCGCGAGGTCGCCGAGCGCCTGCTCCAGCGCGCTCCGGTCCAGGTCACCGGTCAGACGCAGCGCCAACGGCAGGTTGTAGGCCCCGGTCGCGTCCGCGCCGGTGCCGGCCATCCGGTTCAGGAACCACATGCGTCGCTGTGCGTACGACAGCGGCACGCGGTCGGGCCGGTCGGCCGGGCGCAGGGGAGCCCGGGAGCCGTCCGCCGCGTCCGCCAGCCGGCGGGCGAGACCGGCGGGCGACGGGTTGGCGAACAGGTCACGGACGCTCAGGTCCGCGTCGAGCACCGCGCGGATCCGGGCGGTGAGCCGCATGCCGAGCAGGGAGTCGCCGCCGGACTCGAAGAAGCCGTCGTCGGGGCCGACCCGTTCCAGGCCCAGTACGTCGGCGAAGAGGCCGCACAGGATCTCCTCGGCGGGCGTCGCGGGCGCCCGCCCGGGGCCGCCGACGGCCTCGGGGGCGGGCAGGGCCGCCTTGTCGACCTTGCCGTTGACCGTCAGGGGCAGTCGGTCGAGGACCGTCACCACCGCCGGGACCATGTACGCCGGGAGCCGGGTGGCGGCGTACGCGCGTACGGTGGCCGGGTCCAGGACGTTGTCCGCGACCACGTAGGCCAGTAGCCGCTGGTCGCGGACCACGACGGTGGCCTGGGTGACGTCCGGACGGGCGGCGAGGACGGACTCCACCTCGCCGGGTTCCACCCGGAAGCCGCGGATCTTCACCTGCTCGTCGGCGCGTCCGGCGAAGTGCAGCAGCCCGTCGTCCGACCACCGGGCCAGGTCACCGGTCCGGTACATCCGCTGCCCGGGGGCGAACGGGCAGGCCACGAACCGCTCGGCGGTCAGGTCCGCGCGGCCCGCGTACCCGCGCGCCAGCCCGGCTCCCGCGATGTACGCCTCGCCCACCGTTCCGGGTGCGACGGGCCGCAGGAACGCGTCCAGGACATACACGGCGGCGTGCGCGAGGGGGCGGCCGATGGCCGGTGGCGCGTCCTCGGCACGGACACCCGGGGCGAGTTCGACGGCCGTCGTGATCACGGTCGCCTCGGTCGGGCCGTAGGTGTTCCACACCCCGGCTCCGGCCCGCCACCGCGCCGCCAGGCCGGCGGTGAGGCGTTCGGCGCCCAGCACCCAGTTCCGTACGACCGGCACGTCCTCGGGGTCGAGGACGGAGAGCAGTGACGGCACCACGCTGGCCACGGTGACCCCGGCGTCGCGGATCATCCGCGCGAGTGCCCGCGGGTCGGTGCGCTCCTCGTCCGACGCGATCGCCAGCGTGCCGCCGTGGGCCAGCGTCACGGCCACGTCCAGCACCGCCGCGTCGAAGCTGAACGAGGCGAACTGGAGACTCGTCTCCCCTTCGGCGGCACCCAGCACCGGTCGCATCGTCTCCGCGAGGGCGGCCACCGCGCGGTGTGCGACCGCCACGCCCTTGGGCCGTCCGGTGGAGCCGGAGGTGTGGATGACGTACGCCAGCCGGTCGGCGTCCGTGGTCACGTCGAGCGGGGCGTCCGACTCGGCGGCGACGGCCCCGGCGGCCGCGGCCAGCGAGGCGTCGTCGAGGGTCAGTACCGCGCCGCTGTCCCGCGTCATGAAGGCCAGTCGGTCGGCGGGGTGCTCCGGGTCCAGCGGCACGTACGCGGCCCCGGCCTTCCACACCCCCAGGATCGCCACGATCATGTCGGTGCCACGCGCGAGCCGCAGGGCGACCCGCGTCTCCGCGCCGGCACCGCGCCGGCGCAGATACCTGGCGAGGCGGTTGGCCCGCCGGTCCAGCTCCGCGTACGACAGTCGCACGGTCCCGCAGCGCACCGCCACCGCGTCCGGGGTCCGTGCCGCGTGGGCCGCGAACAGTTCGGGCACCGTTGCCGCAACGGCCGCACGACCGGTGTCGTTCCACTCCTCGATCACCCGCGCCCGCTCGTCCGCGCCCAGCAGGTCGATGTCCGCGACGCGGGTCCGCGGATCCGCCGCGAACTGTTCCAGCACCCGCACCAGCCGCGCCACCACGGACGCGGCCGTTCCCCGGTCGAACAGGTCCTGCTGGTAGTCGAGTTTGAGGTGCGTCCGCGCGTCGGGCACGACGACCAGGGCGAGCGGGTAGTGGGAGGCGTCCGTCACCTCCCTGGTGCGGCGGATCTCGATGGCCTCGGCGCTCCGGTCCGGCTGCTCCTGCGGAGGGCTGGGGTAGTTCTCGTACACCACGATCGTGTCGAAGACCCCGCCGGGCCCGGCCAGCCGCTGCACCTCGGGCAGTCCCAGGTGCTGGTGCGGCATGAGCGCGGACTGCCGCTGCTGGAGGTCGGTGAGCAGCCGGCTCACCGGCAGCGCGCCGTCCAGTCGCACCCGCACCGGAAGGGTGTTCATGAACAGGCCGACCATGGACTCCACGCCCGGCAGCTCCGGGGGCCGCCCGGCGGCGGTCGCGCCGAAGACCACGTCGGTACGGCCCGACAGCTGTGCCAGGACCAGCGCCCAGGCACCCTGGAGCACGGTGTTGAGCGTCACGCCCTGGCTCCGGGCGAAGCCTGCCAGGGCCTGGCTCAGCGCCTCCGGCAGCTCGGTGATCACATGTGCCGTCTTCCCGGGCCGCCGTCCCGGGTCGGCGGGGGCGACCAGGGTCGGTTCCTCGGCGCCGGCCAGTTCGGCCTGCCAGGCGGCCCGCGCGGCCGGCTTGTCCTGACGCGTCAGCCAGGCCAGGTACTCCCGGTAGGAGGTGGTGCGGGGCAGGACCCGCGGGTCACCGCCCGCCGCGTAGACGGCGGTCAGTTCGTCGAACAGGACGGGCAGGGACCAGCCGTCCATGAGCAGGTGGTGGCTGGTGAGCACGAGCCGGTGCCGGTCCGGCGCGACCCGGATGAGCAGCAGCCGCAGCAGCGGTGGCACCGCCGGGTCGAAACGCCGGTCCCGCTCCGCCGCGCAGAGCCGGCCGATCTCTGCGTCGGCCTCGGTCCCGGGCAGTCCACTGACATCCGCGTGCTGCCAGGGCAGCGTCACCGCACGGACGATGACCTGCACCGACTCGCCGGTACCGCGCCTGCGGAAACTCGCCCGCAGCGCGGCATGGCGGTCCAGCAGCGCCTGCCACGAGGCGCGCAGCACCTGCGCGTCGAGCGGACCGAGCACGTCCAGGCTGCGCTGGCCCTGGTACACGTCGGTGCCCCGGCCGTCGAAGGACGCGTGGAAGAGCAGTCCCTCCTGAAGCGGCGACAAAGGCCATACGTCCTCGACACGAGCTCGGGCCATCGGGGTGTCTCCTCACCATTACCTGGGTGGTGCCGCCAACACGTGATCGTTGTTCTCGCGTGCGTGGTGCGTGGTGCGTGGTGCGTGGTGCGTGGTGCGCGGTGCGTCGTGCCTCGTAGGTCGTGCTGCTGCTTACGTCATGCGTGTGCCGCTCGGTCAGGCGTGGTCGTCGGCGAACTCGGCCTCGAGGTCGTCCACTTCGTCCTGGGCGAGCGCCAGCAGGGAGAAGTCGGAGGGGGTGTGGCCGCCGGCGCCCGGGTCCGCGTCGGTGTGGGCGGCGAGCCCGGCCAGCATCTCCAGCCAGAGCCGACCGAGCCGCTCGGCGTCGCTGTTCTCGATCAGCGTGCCGGGCCAGGCCAGCGAGACCGTCAGTGCCGGCCCGGCCGGGGTGTCCTCGACCAGCGCCACGGCCTCCAGCGCGTGCCGGGCGGGCGTCTGCGGATCGGCTGCCCCGCCCAGCCCCGACCCGCTTGCGGGCTCCCAGGCACCGCCCGGTCCGTCCGCCCGGCCGACCGGGAACCGCCCCAGGTAGTTGAAGCCGAGCTGCGGACCGGGCAACGCCGCCAGCACCGGGCCGGTCTCGGCGTTGAGGTGACGCAGCAGCTCGTACCCGAGCCCGTCGCCCGGAACGGCCTGCGCCTGTTCCTTCACCGTCTTCAGCAACGCACCGGCCGCCGGGCCGCCGGTGCGCGCCCGGCCCAGCCGTACGCCCCCGAGCCGCAGCCGCACCGGATGGGTGCTGGCGAACCAGCCCACCGTCCGGGACAGGTCCACCCCGTCGGCCGTCGTCTCGCGTCCGTGTCCCTCCACGTCCACCAGCAGCCCGGCGGCACATTCCGGCCGCCAGACGCCCACGGCACCGGCCAGCGTCGCCAGCAACACCTCGTGCACACCGCAGTGGAAGGCGGCGGGGGTACGGGTGACCAGGGTGTCGGCCTGCGCGGCCGGTACCCGCCAGGGCCGGCGCACGGTGTCCGCCTCCGTGTCCCGGGCCGGGTCCAGGGGACGCCGGCCGAGCAGCGGCTCGCGGTCCGCGAGGAGGTTCGTCCACGGCTCCAGCTCCGCCGTGCGTCGCGCGCTGACGGCTTCCGCGGCCAGCACCTGCGACCAGCGCCGGAAGGACGTACCGACCGGGGCCGGCGCGGGTGTCCGTCCGGCGAGCACCGCTTCGCAGGCCGCGCGCAGGTCCGGGACGAGGATGCGCCAGGACACCCCGTCGACGACCAGGTGATGCACCACCAGTAGCACCCGGCCCGGTGCGTCGGCTCCCGCGTCCACCCAGACCGCCTGCACCATCACACCGGCCGCCGGATCCAGCCGCTCGACGGCCGCCCGCGCCGCCGCCTCCACGACACGGTCCAGCCCAGCACCATCCTGCCCACCGGCATCCACCCGCGACACCAACACCGCACCATCGACCGACCCCGGAGCCCCGACCACCAACCGGCCCTCGCCGGCCACCAGACGGGCCCGCAGCATGTCGTGCGTGTCCAGCAGCGCCCGCACCCCGGCCGACAGCACGTCCAGCCCGAAGCGGACCGGGGCGCGTACGACCATCCACTGCGCGAACGCCGACCGCGCCGCCGCATCGCCCACCGACTTCATCACCGGCGTGAACGCGACCTCACCGGTCCCCACATCCCGCACACGGGCGCTGCCGGCCCCGACCGGCTCCACCACCTGCGCCAGCCGCGCCGGGGTCCGCTCCTCGAACACCTGCCGGGGCGAGACCACCCAACCCGCGCGCCGCGCCCTCGACGCCAACTGCATCGACATGATCGAATCCCCGCCCAGCGTGAAGAAGTCGTCGTCGACCCAGGCTTCCGGCGCACTGAGCACCTCGGCGAAGAGGCCGCACAGCGCCTCCTCCGCCGGGGTCGTCGGTGCCCGTCCCGGGCCGCCTGCCACATCCGGGGCGGGCAGGGCGGTTTGGTCGATCTTGCCGTTGGGGGTGAGGGGCAGCTCGTCGAGGAGTACTACGGCGGCGGGGACCATGTACTCGGGCAGCCGCTCGGCGGCGAACGCCCCGATGGCCGACGCTTCACCGCGAGCGACGACGTACGCGATGAGCCGGTCGTCGCGAACCGTGACGGTGGCCTGGGCGACGTCGGGGTGGGCGGCGACGACGGACTCGACCTCGCCGAGTTCGATCCGGAAGCCGCGGATCTTCACCTGCTCGTCGGCGCGGCCCGCGAAGTGCAGCAACCCGTCGTCCGACCACCGGGCCAGGTCACCCGTCCGGTACATCCGCTGCCCGGGCAGGAACGGACAGGCCACGAACCTCTCAGCGGTCAGATCCGCGCGCCCCAGATACCCGCGTGCCAGACCGGGACCGGCCAGATACACCTCTCCCACCATGTCGGGGGCTATCGGGCGCAGGAAGTCGTCCAGCACGAAGACGCTCGTGTTCGCCAGGGGCCGGCCGATGGCCGGCGGCGCGTCCTCCGGCGTAACGCCCTCCGCGATCTCCACCGCCGTCGCCATCACCGTGGCCTCGGTCGGACCGTACGTGTTCCACACGCCGCCCTGCGCCCGCCAGCGCGCCGCGAGATCGGCGTTGAGCCGCTCCGCACCCAGCACCCAGTTCCGTACCCCCGGCACCGCCTGCGGGTCCAGGACCCCCAGCAGAGAAGGCACCACACTGGCCACCGTCACCCCAGCCTCGCGGATCATTACCGCCAACGCCTGCGCGTCCCTACGCTCCTCGGCCGTCGCGATCGCCAGCGTGCCGCCGTGGGCGAGCGTGGCGGTCACATCCAGCACCGACGCGTCAAAACTGAACGAGGCGAACTGCAACGTCACCTCACCCGGCCCCGCACCCAGCACCGGCCCCATCGCCGCCACCAGATTCGCCAGACCAGCATGCGCGACCGCCACACCCTTGGGTCGTCCCGTCGACCCCGACGTGTAGATCACGTAGGCCAGACGATCTGGATCGAAGGGCACGTTCAGCGGCTCCGCAGACTCCGCAGCCACCGCGTCACGAGCCTCGGACAACCATTCCCCGTCGAGCACCAACGCCGCACCGCTGTCGGCCACCATGAACGCCAGCCGGTCCGCCGGATACTCCGGATCCAGCGGTACGTACGCCGCCCCGGCCTTCCACACGCCGAGTATCGCCACGACCATGTCCACGCCCCGGGACAACCGCAGCCCCACCCGCGACTCCGCACCCACCCCGTGCCTGCGCAGGAACCGGGCCAACCGATTCGCCCGCGCCTCCAACTCCCCGTACGACACCGACTCGGTACCGCAGCGCACCGCCGCATTCCCCGGCGCCCGCACCGCCCACTCCGCGAACAGCTCGGGTACCGTCGCCGAGCCGATCGGGCGGTTGGTGTCGTTCCACTCCCCCACCACCAACGCCCGTTCGCCGGCGATCAGCACATCGATGTCGCTGAGCCGTACCCGCGGGTCGGCCGCGATCTGTTCCAGCACCCGTACCAGTCGGCGCCCGATGCGGTCGGCCTGCTCCTGGTCGAAGAGGTCGGGCCGGTAGGCCAGTTCGATGCGGAGGCGGTCGTGCGGGGTGACGCCCACGGTCAGCGGGTAGTTGGTCGCCTGCTGGGTCGCGCCGCCGGAGATGGTGTACGTCTCCTTGCGGTCCGGCTTCTCGGGAGCCCGGGGGAAGCTTTCGTAGACCACCAGGGTGTCGAAGCCCGCGCCGGGCCCGGCGACTCGCTGTACCTCCGCCAGCCCGAGGTGCTGATGGGCCAGCAGCGCGGTCTGCCGTTCCTGGAGCGCGCCGAGCATGTCCAGCACCGACTGCTCCGGCTGGAGGCGGACCCGGACGGGCAGGGTGTTGATGAGGAGGCCGACCATGGTCTCCACCCCCGGCAGCTCCGGTGGACGGCCCGCCACCGTCGCGCCGAACACCACGTCGGCACGCCTGGTGAGGCGGGCGAGCACCAGCGCCCAGGCGCCCTGTACCACCGTGTTGACGGTCAGGCCGTGTTCCCTGGCCAGTCCGGTGAGGGTGGCGGTGGCCGTCTCGGGCAGTTCCAGGGTGTGTTCGCGTGGCAGTACGGCGGCGCGCCGCCGGTCCTCGGCGACGACCAGTGTCGGCCCGTCCGTTCCGGCCATCTCGCGCTGCCAGGCGGCGCGTGCCTCGTCCTTGTCCTGGCGGCTCAGCCAGGCCAGGTAGTCGCGGTACGCGGCGGCGGGCGGGAGCGTGCGGGCGTCGCCGCCGGCCGCGTAGATCTCGGCCAGTTCGGCCAGCAGGACCGGCATCGACCAGCCGTCGAGCAGGATGTGATGTGTCGTCAGGACCAGTTGGTGGCGTTCGTCGGCGAGCCGGATCAGCAGCAGACGGAGCAGGGGTGCGACGGCCACGTCCAGCCGGTGGGCGCTTTCGCGTGCGGCGAGTGCGGCCGCTTCGGCCGTCTGCTCGGTTTCCGCCAGGCCGGACAGGTCGGTCGCCTGCCAGGGCAGGTCCACCTCGTGGGCGATGAGCTGGACCGGTGCGCCGGACTTGCGCTGGTGGAAGCTGGCGCGCAGCGCGGCGTGGCGGTTGAGCAGTGCCTGCCAGGAGGCCCGGAAGCGGTCGGGGTCCAGTGGTCCGTCGATGGAAATGACGGTCTGAAGGGCGTAGACGTCCGGGCCGCCGGTGTCGAAGGAGGTGTGGAAGAGCAGCCCTTCCTGGAGCGGTGACAGCGGCCAGACCTCCGCGAGAGCAGCCGCCTTGACCGGGGTTGTCTTCTTCACTGGGACTGCCCACCTTCGCGTTCTGCGGCTATCGCTTCGAACTCTTCGACTTCGTCCTGGGTGAGTGCGAGCAGGGGGAAGTCGGAGGGGGTGTGGCCACCCGCCCCGGTGTCGGCCTCGGTGTGGGCGGCGAGTCCGGCCAGCATCTCCAGCCAGAGCCGGCCGAGCCGCTCGGCGTCCGCGTCCTCGATGAGGGTGCCGGGCCAGGCCAGCGAGACCGTCAGCTCCGGCCCGTCCGGGGTGTCCCGCACCACCGCTCCGGCGTCCAGCAGGTGCAGTACGGGTGCCTCCGGGTCGGCGGCGCCTCCGGGTCCCGCCTCGGCCGCCGGTTCCCAGGCGCCGCCGGTGGAGTCAGTGGTGGCAGCGGCGGCGAACCGGCCCAGGTAGTTGAAGCCGATCTGCGGGACAGGCAATGCTGCCAGCACGGGAGCGGTCTCGGCGTTCAGGTGACGCAGCAAGCCGTAACCGAGGCCGTCCCCGGGCACATTCTGCACCTGCTCCTTCACCGCCTTCAGCAGCACACCGGCCGCCGGACCCCCGGCCCGCACCTGCTCCAGATCCGTCCCACCCACGGCCAGCCGCACCGGATGCACACTGGTGAACCACCCCACCGTCCGCGACAGATCCACCCCCTCCACCGTCACCTCACGCCCATGCCCCTCCACATCCACCAGCACGTCATCACCAAGGCCGGGCCGCCAGGCAGCCACCGCCCCGGCAAGCGTCGCCAGCAGCACTTCATGCACCCCACAGTGGAACGCCGCCGCGGTACGCCCCACGAGCGTCTCGACCACCCCCACCGGCAACCCCCACTCACACCGCCGCAACACCGCCACCGTGTCCCGGACCGGATCCAACAGCCGCCCACCCAGCAACGACCCCCCACCGGCCAGAACCCGCTCCCACCCCGAAAGCTCCGCCCGACGCCGCGCACTCACCGCATCCAGGGCCAGGAGGCCGGACCAACGCCGGAAGGACGTACCCACCGCGTCCAGCACGGGCCGGCGCCCCGCCGCCACCGCCTCGCAGGCCGCACGCAGGTCCGGGACGAGGATGCGCCAGGACACCCCGTCGACGACCAGGTGATGCACCACCAGCAGCACCCGTCCCGGTGCGTCGGCCCCCGCGTCCACCCACACCGCCTGCACCATCACACCGGCCACCGGATCCAGCCGCTCGACGGCCGCCCGCGCCGCCGCCTCCACAACACGATCCAGCCCAGCACCATCCTGCCCACCGGCATCCACCCGCGACACCAACACCGCACCATCGACCGACCCCGAAGCACCGACCACCAACCGGCCCTCGCCGGCCACCAGACGCGCCCGCAGCATGTCGTGCGCGTCCAGCAACGCCCCCACCCCGGCCGACAACACCTCCACACCGAGCTGCGGCGGGGCCACTACGGCCATCCACTGCGCGAACGCCGACCGCGCCGCCGTGTCACCCACCGACTTCATGACCGGCGTGAACGCGACCTCGCCCACGCCGGACACTTCCCCGGCCGGTGTCCGTTCGGCCGACTGATGGGCGACCAGTGCCAGCCGCGCCGGGGTTCGCTCCTCGAACACCTGCCGGGGCGAGACCACCCAACCCGCGCGCCGCGCCCTCGACGCCAACTGCATCGACATGATCGAATCCCCGCCCAGTACGAAGAAGTCGTCGTCGACGCCGACTTCCTCCGCGCCCAGTACCTCGGTGAAGAGGCCGCACAGCGCCTGCTCCGCCGGGGTCGACGGGGCTCGGCCCGTGCCCGCCGGGGCCCGCTCGGGGGCCGGCAGGGCGGCGCGGTCGATCTTGCCGTTCACCGTCAGGGGCAGCGCGTCCAGCACGACCAGCGCGGTCGGGACCATGTACTCCGGCAGCCTGGCGGCCGCGAACTCCCGAACCGCGTCGCGGTCGAGCGGCTCGCCGGACACCGGGACCAGGTAGCCGACGAGCCGTTTCTCGCCCGGCTGGTCCTCGCGTACGGCGATGGTGGCGTGGGCGACCCCGGGGTGCGCGCCGATCACCGACTCCACTTCCCCGGGCTCAATGCGGAAGCCGCGGATCTTCACCTGCTCGTCCGCCCGGCCCTGGAAGAGGAGCTGTCCCTCCGGGGTCCACCGGGCGAGGTCGCCCGAGCGGTACATGCGGGCGCCCTCGACGTAGGGGCAGGCCACGAACCGTTCCGCCGACAGGCCCGGGTGTCCGGTGTAGCCGCGGGCCAGGCCCGGGCCGACGATGTACAGCTCGCCGCTGGACCCGGCGGGCACGGGTTGCAGGAAGGCGTCGAGGACGAAGACGCGTACGTTCGTCATCGGCTGTCCGATGGGCACCGTGTCCCCGCCCCCCGCGGACAGCGGTGGGCTCATGGCGGCGCACACGGTCGTCTCCGTCGGCCCGTAGGCGTTGACCAGCCGCCGCCCCGACGACCACCGGTCCGCGATCCCCGCCGGGCACACCTCACCGGCCACCGCGACCGTCTCCAGCGTGTCCGGCAGCGTGTCCGCGACGGCCAGCAGGCTCGGCGGCACGGTGACGTGGGTGGCCCGGGTCCTGCGCAGCGCCTCGGCCAGCGACACGTTCGGCGGCAGCTGCTCGGTGCCGGCCACCACCAGTGTGCTGCCGGACAGCAGGGCCATGCACAGCTCCGACACGGCCGCGTCGAAGCTCAGCGAGGCGAACTGGAGGACCCGGGAACCGGGGTGGACGGCGAACCGTTCGATCTGCGCCTGCGCGAGGTTCGCCAGCCCGGCGTGCAGCACCTCCACGCCCTTGGGGCGGCCCGTCGAGCCCGAGGTGTAGATGACGTACGCCGCGTGCTCCGGCTCCAGCGGACCGAGCCGCTCCGCGTCCGCGACCGCACCGGGCCGGCGGCCCGCCACGGCCTCGGCGACGGCCGGGTCGTCCACGACCAGCGCACGGTCGGCGAACTCTTCCGGCACGCTGCCACGCGACCGCGCGGAGCACACCACCAGGGCGGGGTCGGAGTCCCGCAGCATGTACTCCACCCGGTCCGGCGGGTAGCCCGGGTCCACGGGGACGAAGACCCCGCCCGCCATGGAGACCGCGAGCAGCGTCAGCACCGTCGTCACCGAGCGCTCGGCGACCACCGCGACCCGGCACTCGGGTCCCACGCCGCCCGTCGCGATCAGGTGCCGTGCCAGCCGGCCGGCCTCGGCCTCCACCTCGGCGTACGACAGTGTCCGGCCGGACTCGGCCGATGTCAGCGCCGGAGCGTCGGGGGTCTGGCGCACCTGCCGTCGGAACAGCACCGGCAGTGGGGCGGCGGCCACCGGCCGGGCGGTGTCGTTCCACTGCGCGAGTCGCGCGCGCTCGTCCTCGGCCAGCAGACTGACCCGGCCCACCGGGACGGTCGCGTCCGCTGCCAGTTGTTCCAGGACGCACAGCAGCCGCGCCTGCTGCCGTGCCGCCCAGTCCCGGGTGAACAGGTCGGGGCGGTAGACGACCTCGCCGGCCAGCCGGTCGCCGGGAGCCATGATGAGGGCGAGCGCGTAGTGACTCGCGTCCTGCGACTTGCCGTCCGGCCGGATGGCCAGGGCATCGGCGGAGTCGGCGGCCGAATCGTCGGCGGTGCGAGGGTAGTTCTCGTAGACCACCAGTGTGTCGAACTCCGCGCCGGAACCGGCCGTCCGCTGGATCTCCGCCAGCCCCAGGTGCTGATGGCCCATCGTCGCCACCTGACGTCGTTGCAGGTCGGTGAGCATGTCCACGGCCGGCTGCGCCGGGTCCAGGCGGACCCGCACCGGGAGGGTGTTGATGAACAGGCCGACCGCGCTGTCCAGGCCCGGCACGTCGGCAGGCCGTCCGGCCACCGTGCTGCCGAACACCACGTCGGTACGCCCGGTCAGCCGCGCCAGCAACAGTGCCCACGCTCCCTGGACCACCGTGTTCATGGTCAGGCCACGGGTACGGGCCAGGTCGGCCAGTCCGTCCGTCAGCTCGCGGGAGCACTCGAACTCCAGCGGGACCGGCCGCGCCGGAGCCCGGGTGGACTCCGCCGCCGCCACCCGCGAGGGTCCTTCGGCACCGGCCAGTTCGGCCCGCCACATGGCGCGTGCCGCTTCCTTGTCCTGCCGGTCCAGCCAGGCCAGGTACTCCCGGTAGGAGGTCGCGGGCGGCAGGGCCCGCGCCTCGCCGTCCGCCTCGTAGGCTGCCGACAGTTCGTCGAACAGGACCGGCAGCGACCAGCCGTCCACCACGACATGGTGGGTCGTGACCACCATGCGGTGCCGGTCCGCACCGAGCCGGATCAGCAGGACGCGCAGCAGCGGGGGTTCGGTCAGGTCGAACCGCGTCGCCATCTCCGCGGCGCACAGCCGCTCCACCTCGGCGTCCGCCCGCGCCGCCGGCAGCCCGCTCACGTCGGCCTCCCGCCACGGCACCGTGACGTGTCCGGCGATCACCTGCACGGCCTCGTCCGCGACACCCCGATGGAAGCCCGCCCGCAGCACGGGGTGCCGGGCCACGACGGCCTGCCACGCCCCGCGCAACCGCGCCGCGTCCAGCGGTCCGGTCAGCAGCAGCGCCCGCTGCCCCTCGTAGACGTCGGGCCCCTGCTCGGCGAGGGTGGTGTGGAAGAGCAGCCCCTGCTGGAGCGGCGACAGCGGCCATACGTCGACCAGGTCCGGGACCGCCGCCTCGAGTTCCTGGACGGTGTCCTGGGTGAGTGCGAGCAGGGGGAAGTCGGAGGGGGTGTGGCCACCGGCCCCGGTGTCGGCGTCGGTGTGGGTGGCGAGTCCGGCCAGCATCTCCAGCCAGAGCCGGCCGAGCCGCTCGGCGTCCGCGTCCTCGATGAGGGTGCCGGGCCAGGCCAGCGAGACCGTCAGCTCCGGCCCGTCCGGGGTGTCCCGCACCACCGCTCCGGCGTCCAGCACATGTGCGGCGGGCGCATGCGGGTCGGCCGCACCCACCGGCCCGGCGCCGGCCGCCGGTTCCCAGGCGCCGCCGGTGGAGTCCGTGGCGGGAGCGGCGGCGAACCGGCCCAGGTAGTTGAAGCCGATCTGCGGGACAGGCAACGCTGCCAGCACGGGAGCGGTCTCGGCGTTCAGGTGACGCAGCAAGCCGTAACCAAGGCCGTCCCCGGGCACATCCTGCACCTGCTCCTTCACCGCCTTCAGCAGCACACCGGCCGCCGGACCCCCGGCCCGCACCTGCTCCAGATCCGTCCCACCCACGGCCAGCCGCACCGGATGCACACTGGTGAACCACCCCACCGTCCGCGACAGATCCACCCCCTCCACCGTCACCTCACGCCCATGCCCCTCCACATCCACCAGCACCTCGTCACCAAGGCCGGGCCGCCAGGCAGCCACCGCCCCGGCAAGCGTCGCCAGCAACACTTCATGCACCCCACAGTGGAACGCCGCCGCGGTACGCCCCACGAGCGTCTCGACCACCCCCACCGGCAACCCCCACTCACACCGCCGCAACACCGCCACCGTGTCCCGGACCGGATCCAACAGCCGCCCACCCAGCAACGACCCCCCACCGGCCAGGACCCGCTCCCACCCCGAAAGCTCCGCCCGCCGCCGCGCACTCACCGCATCCTGGTTGAGGAGATCGGACCAGCGCCGGAAGGAGGTACCCACCGCGTCGAGTGCGGGTGTCCGTCCGGCGAGCACCGCTTCGCAGGCCGCGCGCAGGTCCGGCACGAGGATGCGCCAGGACACCCCGTCGACGACCAGGTGATGCACCACGAGCACCACCCGGCCCGGTGTGTCGGCCCCCGCGTCCACCCAGACCGCCTGCACCATCACACCGGCCGCCGGATCCAGCCGCTCGACGGCCGCCCGCGCCGCCGCCTCCACAACACGGTCCAGCCCAGCACCGTCCTGCCCACCGGCATCCACCCGCGACACCAACACCGCACCATCGACCGACCCCGAAGCACCGACCACCAACCGGCCCTCGCCGGCCACCAACCGCGCCCGCAGCATGTCGTGCGTGTCCAGCAGCGCCCCCACCCCGGCCGACAACACCTCCACACCGAGCTGCGGCGGGGCCACTACGGCCATCCACTGCGCGAAACCGTTGCTGGCCGCCGTGTCACCCACCGACTGCATCACCGGCGTGAACGCGACCTCGCCGGTACCGACGTCCCGCACACGGGCGCCGCCGGCCCCGACCGGCTCCACCACTCGCGCCAGTCGCGCCGGGGTCCGCTCCTCGAACACCTGCCGGGGCGAGACCACCCAACCCGCGCGCCGTGCCCCCGACGCCAACTGCATCGACATGATCGAGTCGCCGCCCGAACTGAAGAAATCGTCGTCGACTCCGACTTCCTCCTTGTCCAGTACGTCGGCGAAGAGGTCGCACAGGACTTCCTCGACCTGGGTCGTGGGTGCCCGTCCCGGGCCGCCTGCCACATCCGGGGCGGGCAGGGCGGCCTGGTCGATCTTGCCGTTGGGGGTGAGAGGCAGCTCGTCGAGGAGTACGACGGCGGCGGGGACCATGTACTCGGGCAGCCGCTCGGCGGCGAACGCCCGGATCGATGACGGTTCGCTGTCGCGGGACACGACATATGCGATCAGTCGCTCGTCGCGGACCGCGACGGTGACCTGGGCGACGTCGGGGTGGGCGGCGACGACGGACTCGACCTCGCCGAGTTCGATCCGGAAGCCGCGGATCTTCACCTGCTCGTCGGCCCGGCCCACGAAGTGCAGCAGCCCGTCGTCCGACCATCGCGCCAGGTCACCGGTCCGGTACATGCGGGTGCCGGTGTCGAAGGGACTGGCCACGAACCGCTCTGCCGTCAGGTCCGCGCGGCCCAGATACCCACGCGCCAGACCGGGACCGGCCAGATACACCTCACCGACCGCACCGACCGGCGCCGGCCGCAGGAACTCGTCCAGCACGAAGACGCTCGTGTTCGCCAGGGGCCGGCCAATCGCCGGCGGCGCATCCTCCGGCGTAACACCCTCCGCGATCTCCACCGCCGTCGCCATCACCGTGGCCTCGGTCGGACCATACGTGTTCCACACGCCGGCCCGCGCCCGCCAGCGCGCCGCGAGATCGGCGTTCAGCCGCTCCGCACCCAGCACCCAGTTCCGTACCCCCGGCACCGCCTCCGGGTCCAGGACCCCCAGCAGGGACGGCACCACACTGGCCACCGTCACCCCGGCATCACGGATCATCCCCGCCAACGCCTGCGCGTCCCTACGCTCCTCACTCGTCGCGATCGCCAGCGTGCCGCCGTGGGCGAGCGTGGCGGTCACATCCAGCACCGACGCGTCAAAACTGAACGACGCGAACTGCAACGTCACCTCACCCGGCCCCGCACCCAGCACCGGCCCCATCGCCGCCACCAGATTCGCCAGACCACCATGCGCGACCGCCACACCCTTCGGCCGACCCGTCGACCCCGACGTATAAATCACATACGCCAGACGATCCGGATCGAAGGACACATTCAGCGGCCCCTCGGACTCAACCGCGATCGCCTCTGCCGCACCCGACAGCCAGCCGTCATCGATCACCAACGCCGCACCGCTGTCGGCTGCCATGAACGCCAGCCGGTCCGCCGGGTACTCCGGATCCAGCGGCACATACGCCGCCCCGGCCTTCCACACACCGAGTATCGCCACGACCATGTCCACGCCCCGGGACAACCGCAGCCCCACCCGAGACTCCACACCCACCCCGTGCCTGCACAGGAACCGGGCCAACCGATTCGCCCGCGCCTCCAGCTCCCCGTACGACAGCTCCACCGCGCCACACCGCACCGCCGCGCTCTCCGGCGCCCGCACCGCCCACTCCGCGAACAGCTCCGGCACCAACCCGGCACCCACCGCACGCCCGGTGTCATTCCACTCCTCGACCACCCGCACCCGCTCACCAGCATCGAGTACGTCGATGTCGCTGAGCCGGGTCCCCGGGTCGGCCGCGATCTGCTCCAGCACCCGCACCAGCCGCCGCACGACCTGCTCCGCCTGACCCGCGTCGAACAGATCGGGCCGGTAGTCCAGCCGCAGCCTCAACTCCGCCGGGTCCACCCCGAGCGCCAGCACGAAGTTGGTCGACTCCCGCATCCCCGCACCCGTCACCACCACCGAACCCAACGACGACGGCACATCCGGATCACCCGGAAAATTCTCGAACGCCAGCAGACTGTCGAACCCCGCCCCAGGCCCCACCAGCCGCTGAATCTCACTCAGCCCAAGATGCTGATGATCCAGCAACCCCGACTGCTCCCCCTGCACCACACCCAACAACTCCACCACCGACCGGGAACCATCCAAACGCACCCGAACCGGCACCGTGTTAATGAACAACCCCAGCATGCTCTCCATACCAGGCAACTCCGCCGGACGACCCGCCACCGTCGCCCCGAACACCACATCACGCCGCCCCGCCAGCGCACCCACCACCACAGCCCACGCCACCTGCACCACCGTGTTCACCGTGACACCCGAGCCACGGGCCAATCGCTCGAGGTCACGAACGTGCTGGGGCATGAGCTGGGCGCTGACGTTCGCGGTCTCACCGGGTGAGCGCGCCGGGTCAGCCGGCGCTACTAGCGTCGGTTCCTCGACGCCGGCCAGCGCCCGACGCCAAGCGTCCCGTGCCGCATCCCCGTCCTGCCGGGCCAACCACGCCGCATACTCCCGATACGGCGTCACCACCGGCAGCCCCACCCCACTGCCACCCGCCGCATAAGCAGTCCAGACCTCACGCAGGAGAATGGGCAGGGACCAGCCGTCCAGCACCAGGTGGTGCAGGGTGACCGCCAGCCGCCAGCGGTCCTCGCCCACCTTCACCAGCAGCACCCGCAGCAACGGAGGCCGGGCGAGGTCGAAGCGCCGGGCCCGCTCCTCGACCGCGATCCGCTCGGACTCCGTCCACGCCACCTCGTCCGGTGCCTGCGACAGGTCCATCTCGCGCCAGGGCAGTTCGACGCCCTCGGCGATCACCTGTACCGGCTGCTCAAGGCCCGAGGGCTGCCAGAACCCCGCCCGCAGACCAGCGTGCCGGTCCACCACCGTCTGCCACGACGCCCGCAACACCCCGGCGTCCACGGGCCCCCGCACATCCAGCACCAACTGCTCGACATAGACATCCACGGACTCGACGTCGAACAGCGAGTGGAAGAGCAGGCCCTCCTGCAACGGCGAGACCGGCAGCACCTCCACCAGCCCCGCCACAGCCGTCTCCGCCTCCTCCACCTGACTCTGGTCCAACGCCACCAACGGGAAGTCCGACGGCGTAAACCCACCACCACCGCACTCCTCCACATGCGCCACCAGACCCGACAGCATCGCCGCCCAGCCCTCGACCAACGCCCGCGCCGACTCCTCCCCCAACAACCGCTCCGGCCACGACACCGACAACACCAACTCCGGCCCCCCGGCCAGATCCCGCACTACACCCATGACCTCCAACGCATGCAACACCGGAAAGTCCCCACCCACACCCCCACCGATCACGTCCTCACCGACGGGCAGCCAGTCCCGGTCTCGTCCCGCCTCGGAGGTTCGGGCGTCGACGCGTCCGAGATAGTTGAAGCCGATCTGCGGGGTCGGCAGTCCTGCCAGCACCCCCGCCGTCTCCGCATTCAGATACCGCAACACCCCGAAACCGAGACCATCCCCAGGGACCGCCCGCACCTGCTCCTTCACCCGCTTGACCAACACCCCCGCGGCCCCACCACCACACCGCACCGCACCACCATCAACATCACCCGCGTCCACCCGCACCGGACGCACACCCGTGAACCAGCCCACCGTCCGCGACAGATCACCACCGTCACCCAACGGCACCCGCCCATGCCCCTCCACATCCACCAAAAAACCCGACAGCCGCCCGCCACCAGCCGCCGCCCACTCCGACACCGCCCCCACCAGACCGGCCAGCAACACATCCTCAACACCCGCACCAAACGCTGCCGGCACACCCCCCAACAACCCCACCGACACACCCACCGGCACCCGCACCGACACCCGACGCACCGACGACTCCACATCCCGCACCGGATCCAGCACCCCACCCAGAACCGGCCCAGCCCCCTCCAACAACCCCCTCCACACCCCAAGCTCACCCAACCGCTCACCACTGTCCGCCTGCGCCGCCAGCCCTCGCGCCCAATGCCGGAACGACGTCACCACCGGCTCCAGACCGGCACCACGACCCGCGGCCAACTCCCCGTACGCCAACGCCAGATCCGCCAACAACACCCGCCAGGAAACGGTGTCCATCACCAAGTGGTTCGCCACCAGCAGGAGCCGTCCGCTATTCCCGGGTCCGGCGTCGAACCAGACCGCATCGAGCATCACACCGGCCAGCGGGTCCAACCGACCCACCGCCTCACCGGCATGTACCCCCACCAACGCCTCCAGCTCACCCCCGCCCAAACCAGCCGCATCAACCCGCCGCACCCACACCCGCTCCGGCACCTCCACCGGCACCACCAACCGCAACCCCGCCACATCCGACACCAACCGCGCCCGCAACACCTCATGCCGCACCACCAACGCCCGCACCGCAGACGCCAACACCTCAACATCCACACCCACCGGCGTCGCCACCACGCTGGACTGCACGGCTTGGCCGAGGGCGCCGAGCCCGACCCGCTCTATCAGTTCATGCATCACCGGCGTCAGCGGCACGTCACCCACGCCGGGCTCCCCGCTAGCGACCGAGCTGTCGGCCACCGCTTCAGCGATCAGGGCCAGCCTGGCCGGTGTCTGCTCCTCGAACACCTGCCGCGGTGAGAGGGCCCATCCAGCGCGCCGCACACCGGACACCAGAAGCATCGACAGGATCGAGTCGCCGCCCAACGCGAAGAAGGAGTCGTCGACGCTCACCCGCTCCAGCCCCAGCACCTGGGCGAAGAGGTCACAGAGCACCGCTTCGACCGGAGTCGCCGGGGCCCGGCCCAGTTCGCGTCCGGCCTCGGGAGCGGGCAGGGCGGCCTGGTCGATCTTGCCGTTGGGGGTGAGAGGCAGTTCGTCGAGGAGTACGACGGTGGCGGGGACCATGTACTCGGGCAGCCGCTCGGCGGCGAACGCCCCGATGGCCGACGCTTCACCGCGAGAGACGACGTACGCGATGAGCCGGTCGTCGCGAACCGTGACGGTGGCCTGAGCCACATCCGGATGGGCGGCGACGACGGACTCCACCTCGCCGAGCTCGATCCGAAAGCCGCGGATCTTCACCTGGGCGTCGGCCCGGCCCGCGAAGTGCAGCAACCCGTCGTCCGACCACCGCGCCAGGTCACCCGTCCGGTACATCCGCTGCCCGGGAACGAACGGACTGGCCACGAACCGCTCCGCCGTCAGCTCCACCCGCCCCAGATACCCACGCGCCAGACCGGGACCGGCCAGATACACCTCACCGACCGCTCCGACCGGTGCCGGCCGCAGGAACTCGTCCAGCACGAACACCCTTGTACCGGCAAGCGGCCGGCCTATTGCGGGCGGCGCATCCTCCGCTGTGACGTCCTCCGCGATCTCCACCGCCGTCGCCATCACCGTGGCCTCGGTCGGACCGTACGTGTTCCACACGTCCGCCTGCGCCCGCCAGCGCGCCGCGAGATCGGTGTTCAGCCGCTCCGCACCCAGCACCCAGTTCCGTACCCCCGGCACCGCCTCCGGGTCCAGGACCCCCAGCAGGGACGGCACCACACTGGCCACCGACACTCCGGCATCACGGATCATCCCCGCCAACGCCTGCGCGTCCCTACGCTCCTCACTCGTCGCGATCGCCAGCGTGCCACCACTGGCCAGCGTCACCGCCACATCCACTACGGACGCGTCAAAACTGAACGAGGCGAACTGCAACGTCACCTCGCCCGGCCCCGCACCCAGCACCGGCGCGACTGCCTCGACCAGGTTCACCAAGCCACGGTGCGCGACCGCCACACCCTTCGGCCGACCCGTCGACCCCGACGTATAAATCACATACGCCAGACGATCTGGATCGAAGGACACATTCAGCGGCCCCTCGGACTCAACCGCGATCGCCTCTGCCGCACCCGACAGCCAGTCGTCATCGATCACCAATACCGCACCACTGTCGGCCACCATGAACGCCAGCCGGTCCGCCGGATACTCCGGATCCAGCGGCACATACGCCGCCCCGGCCCGCCACACACCAAGCATCGCCACGACCATGTCCACGCCCCGGGACAACCGCAGCCCCACCCGGCTCTCGGCACCGACACCCGAGCGTTGCAGGTACCGCCCCAGTTGATTCGACCGCTCGCGCAACGCTGCGTACGACAGCGTCTCGGAACCGCACCGCACCGCCACGGCGCTCGGCGCCGCGACAACCCGGTCGTCGAACAGCTCCCACCACGAAGCCGTCGCTGCCGACCGAGCAGGGCCGTTCCACGCCTCCACCACTCGCGTCCGCTCGCCGGCGACCAGTACGTCGATGTCGCTGAGCCGGGTCCCCGGGTCGGCCGCGATCTGCTCCAGCACCCGCACCAGCCGCCACACGACCTGCTCCGCCTGATCCGCGTCGAACAGATCGGGCCGGTAGTCCAGCCGCAGCCTCAACTCCGCCGGATCCACCCCGAGCGCCAGCACGAAGTTGGTCGACTCCCGCATCCCCGCACCCGTCACCACCACCGAACCCAACGACGACGGCACATCCGGATCACCCGGAAAATTCTCGAACGCCAACAGGGAGTCAAACCCCGCCCCAGGCCCCACCAGCCGCTGAATCTCACTCAGCCCAAGATGCTGGTGATCCAGCAACCCCAACTGCTCCCCCTGCACCACACCCAACAACTCCACCACCGACCGGGAACCATCCAAACGCACCCGAACCGGCACCGTGTTGATGAACAACCCCAGCATGCTCTCCATACCAGGCAACTCCGCCGGACGACCCGCCACCGTCGCCCCGAACACCACATCACGCCGCCCCGCCAGCGCACCCACCACCACAGCCCACGCCACCTGCACCACCGTGTTCACCGTGACACCCGACCGGCGAGCGAGTTCACCCAGTGCCTCGGCCACCTCGGCGCCCGGTGCGATCGTCAGTTGGCGGGGTTCGACCACGGCGACCCGCGGCACGGTCGGTGCTACTAGCGTCGGTTCCTCGACGCCGGCCAGCGCCCGACGCCAAGCGTCCCGTGCCGCGTCCCCGTCCTGCCGGGCCAACCACGCCGCATACTCCCGATACGGCGTCACCACCGGCAGCCCCACCCCACTGCCACCCGCCGCATAAGCAGTCCAGACCTCACGCAGGAGAATGGGCAGGGACCAGCCGTCCAGCACCAGGTGGTGCAGGGTGACCGCCAACCGCCAGCGGTCCTCGCCCACCTTCACCAACAGCACCCGCAGCAACGGGGGCCGGGCGAGGTCGAAGCGCCGGGCCCGCTCCTCGACCGCGATCCGCTCGGACTCCGTCCACGCCACCTCATCCGACGCGCTCGACAGGTCCACCTCGCGCCACGGCAGTTCGACACCCTCGGCGATCACCTGCACCGGCTGCTCAAGACCCGACGGCTGCCAGAACCCCGCCCGCAGACCAGCATGCCGGTCCACCACCGTCTGCCACGACGCCCGCAACACCCCGGCGTCCACAGGCCCCCGCACCTCCAGGAGCAGCTGCTCCACGTACACGTCGGTGCCGCCCTGATCGAACAGCGAGTGGAAGAGCAGGCCCTCCTGCAACGGCGAGACCGGCAGCACCTCCACCAACCCCGCAACAGCCGCCTCCGCCTCCTCCACCTGACTCTGGTCCAACGCCACCAACGGGAAGTCCGACGGCGTAAACCCACCACCACCGAACTCCTCCACATGCGCCACCAGACCCGACAGCATCGCCGCCCAGCCCTCGACCAACGCCCGCGCCGACTCCTCCCCCAACAACCGCTCCGGCCACGACACCGACAACACCAACTCCGGCCCCCCGGCCAGATCCCGCACTACACCCATGACCTCCAGCGCATGCAACACCGGAAAGTCCCCACCCACACCCCCGCCGACACTTCCGCCGAAGTCATCACCGATGAGGTGCCATGCCTCGTCGCGGCTGCTGAAACGCCCGAGATAGTTGAAGCCGATCTGCGGGGCCGGCAGCCCCGCCAGCACCCCGGCCGTCTCCGCATTCAGATACCGCAACACCCCGAAACCGAGACCATCCCCAGGGACCGCCCGCACCTGCTCCTTCACCCGCTTGACCAACACCCCCGCAGCCCCACCACCACACCGCACCGCACCACCATCAACATCACCCGCATCCACCCGCACCGGACGCACACCCGTAAACCAGCCCACCGTCCGCGACAGATCACCACCCTCACCCAACGGCACCCGCCCATGCCCCTCCACATCCACCAAAAAACCCGACAGCCCCCCGCCACCAGCCACCGCCCACTCCGACACCGCCCCCACCAGACCAGCCAGCAACACATCCTCAACACCCGCACCAAACGCCGCCGGCACACCCCCCAACAACCCCACCGACACACCCACCGGCACCCGCACCGACACCCGACGCACCGACGACTCCACATCCCGCACCGGATCCAGCACCCCACCCAGAACCGGCCCAGCCCCCTCCCACAACCCCCTCCACACCCCAAGCTCACCCAACCGCTCACCACTGTCCGCCTGCGCCACCAACCCCCGCGCCCAATGCCGGAACGACGTCACCACCGGCTCCAGACCGGCACCACGACCCGCGGCCAACTCCCCGTACGCCAACGCCAGATCCGACAGCAACACCCGCCACGACACCCCGTCGACCACCAGATGACTGGCCACCAACAGCAACTGCCCCTCAGCCCCCGGCCCACCGTCGAACCACACCACATCCAGCATCACACCGGCCAACGGGTCCAACCGACCCACCGCCTCACCGGCATGCACCCCCACCAACGCCTCCAACTCACCCCCACCCACACCAGCCACATCAACCCGCCGCACCCACACCCGCTCCGGCACCTCCACCGGCACCACCAACCGCAACCCCGCCACATCCGACACCAACCGCGCCCGCAACACCTCATGCCGCACCACCAACGCCCGCACCGCAGACGCCAACACCTCAACATCCACACCCACGGGTGTCCTGACTCGGTTGGACTGGACGACCTCGCCCAACCGGCCGAGCCCGACCCGCTCGATCAGTTCACACATCACCGGCGTCAGCGGCACGTCACCCACACCGGGCTCTCCATCCCCGGCCGGACCGTCGCCCAGTACGTCCGCCACTCCCGCCAGCCCGGCCGGTGTCCGCTTCTCGAACACTTGCCGGGACGAGATGGCCAAACCCGCGCGCCGGGCCCCGGACACCAAGAGCATCGACAGGATCGAGTCGCCGCCCAGGAGGAAGAAGTCGTCGTCGACCCCGACTTCCTCAGCGCTCAGTACGTCGGCGAAGAGGCCGCAGAGCACTGCCTCGACCGGGGTCGACGGCGCCCGGCCCGCCCCGCTTTCCGCCTCGGGGGCCGGCAGGGCCGTTTGATCGACCTTGCCGTTCGGCGTCAGCGGCAGCCCGTCCAGCACCATCACCGCAGACGGCACCATGTATTCCGGCAACCTCGCGGCAGCGAACTCCCGCACTGCCGAAGGCTCACCGCGCGACACCACGTACGCGACAAGCCGCCCATCCCGCGCCACGACGGTGGCCTGAGCCACATCCGGATGGGCGGCGACGACCGACTCGACCTCGCCGAGTTCGATCCGGAAGCCGCGGATCTTCACCTGCTCGTCGGCGCGGCCCGCGAAGTGCAGCAACCCGTCGTCCGACCACCGCGCCAGGTCACCAGTCCGGTACATCCGCTGCCCGGGCAGGAACGGACAGGCCACGAACCGCTCAGCGGTCAGGTCAGCGCGGCCCAGATACCCGCGTGCCAGCCCAGGACCGGCCAGATACACCTCTCCCACCATGTCGGGGGCTACCGGGCGCAGGAACTCGTCCAGCACGAAGACGCTCGTGTTCGCCAGGGGGCGGCCGATGGCCGGCGGCGCATCCTCCGCTGTGACGTCCTCCGCGATTTCCACCGCCGTCGCCATCACCGTGGCCTCGGTCGGACCGTACGTGTTCCACACGCCGGCCCGCGCCCGCCAGCGCGCCGCGAGATCCGCGTTCAGCCGCTCCGCACCCAGCACCCAGGTCTTCACGCCCGGCACCGCCTCCGGGTCCAGGACCCCCAGCAGAGAAGGCACCACACTGGCCACCGTCACCCCGGCATCACGGATCATCCCCGCCAACGCCTGCGCGTCCCTACGCTCCTCGGCCGTCGCGATCGCCAGCGTGCCACCACCGGCCAGCGTCACCGCCACATCCAGCACCGACGCATCGAAACTGAACGACGCGAACTGCAACGTCACCTCACCCGGCCCCGCACCCAGCACCGGCCCCATCGCCGCCACCAGATTCGCCAGACCACCATGCGCGACCGCCACACCCTTCGGCCGACCCGTCGACCCCGACGTATAAATCACATACGCCAGACGATCCGGATCGAAGGACACATTCAGCGGCCCCTCGGACTCGGCCGCGATCTCCTCTGCCGCACCCGACAGCCAGCCGTCATCGATCACCAACGCCGCACCGCTGTCGGCCACCATGAACGCCAGCCGGTCCGCCGGATACTCCGGATCCAGCGGTACGTACGCCGCCCCGGCCCGCCACACACCAAGCATCGCCACGACCATGTCCACGCCCCGGGACAACCGCAGCCCCACCCGGCTCTCCGCTCCGATGCCGAGCCGGAGCACATACCGCGCCAGCCGGTTCGCCCGCGCCTCCAGTTCGGCGTACGTCAGTGCCGCGGACCCGCACCGAACCGCCGCGCTTTCCGGCGCCCGCGTTGCCCATTCCGCGATCAGCTCCGGCACCGTCGCCGGCCCGACGGGTCGCCCGGTGTCGTTCCACCGTTCGACCACGAGTGCCCGTTCCCCCTGGTCCAGGAGGGTCAGCGCGCCGACACGGGTCTCCGGGTCGGCCGCCATCTGCTCCAGAACGCGGACCAGCCGCCCCGAGAGCACCTCGGCCGCGGCCGTGTCGAAAAGGTCCAGCCGGTGGTCGATCCGCAGTTCCAGACCGTTGATCGGGTTGACGCCGAGCGTCAGGGCGTAGTGGGTCGATTCGCGTACGCCGGACCCGATGAGGCGCAGAGGGGCGGGCGGGCCGCTTTCGCCCGCACGGTAGTTCTCGAACGCCAGCAGGGTGTCGAAGGCCGCTCCGGGTCCCGCCAGCCGCTGAATCTCGCTCAGTCCGAGATGCTGATGTTCCAGCAGCCCGGACTGCTCCGTCTGCACCGTGGCCAGCAACTCCGCGACCGAGCACGCCCCGTCCAGGCGCACCCGTACCGGCACCGTGTTGATGAACAGTCCCAGCATGTGCTCCATGCCGGGCAGCTCGGCCGGTCGACCCGCCACCGTCGACCCGAACACCACATCACGCCGGCCGGCCAGCGCACCGACCAGCACCGCCCACGCCACCTGCACCACGGTGTTCAACGTGACGCCGGACCGACGAGCGAGCTCGCGCACTGCTGCGGCCAGCTCTGTGCTCGGGGCGAAGACGTACTGGTCCGTCACGGCCGGTTCGAGCTCGCCGGTGGTGGGAGCGATCAGGGTCGGCTCCTCGGCGCCGGCCAGGGCCCGGCTCCATGCCTCCCGTGCCGCGGGCCGGTCCTGGGCCTGGAGCCAGGCGTAGTACGCACGGGACGGGAGGGCCGGTGCAAAGGCGTCGGTGGTGCCGCCGGCCGCGTAGGCTGCCCAGACTTCGCGCAGGAGAATGGGCAGGGACCAGCCGTCCAGCACCAGGTGGTGCAGGGTGACCGCCAACCGCCAGCGGTCCTGGCCCACCTTCATCAGCAGCACGCGCAGCAACGGAGGCCGGGCGAGGTCGAAGCGCCGGGCCCGTTCCTCGACCGTGATCCGCTCGGACTCCGTCCACGCCACCTCGTCCGGTGCCTGCGACAGGTCCATCTCGCGCCAGGGCAGTTCGACGCCCTCGGCGATCACCTGCATCGGCTGCTCAAGACCCGACGGCTGCCAGAACCCCGCCCGCAGACCAGCATGCCGGTCCACCACCGCCTGCCACGACGCCCGCAACACCCCGGCGTCCACAGGCCCCCGCACCTCCAGGAGCAGCTGCTCCACGTACACGTCGGTGCCGTCCTGGTCGAACAGCGAGTGGAAGAGCAGGCCCTCCTGCAACGGCGAGACCGGCAGCACCTCCACCAACCCCGCAACAGCCGCCTCCGCCTCCTCCACCTGGCCCTGGTCCAACGCCACCAACGGGAAGTCCGACGGCGTAAACCCACCACCACCGAACTCCTCCACATGCGCCACCAGACCCGACAGCATCGCCGCCCAGCCCTCGACCAACGCCCGCGCCGACTCCTCCCCCAACAACCGCTCCGGCCACGACACCGACAACACCAACTCCGGCCCCCCGGCCAGATCCCTGACCAGCCCTTCCACTTCGAGGGCGTGCATCACGGGTGCGTGGCCGGCGATTCCCTCGCCCAGACCGTCGCCGATGAGGTGCCATGCCTCGTCGCGGCTGCTGAAACGCCCGAGATAGTTGAAGCCGATCTGCGGGGTCGGCAGTCCTGCCAGCACCCCCGCCGTCTCCTCATTCAGATACCGCAACACCCCGAAACCGAGACCGTCCCCAGGGACCGCCCGCACCTGCTCCTTCACCCGCTTGACCAACACCCCCGCGGCCCCACCACCACACCGCACCGCACCACCATCAACATCACCCGCGTCCACCCGCACCGGACGCACACCCGTAAACCAGCCCACCGTCCGCGACAGATCACCACCGTCACCCAACGGCACCCGCCCATGCCCCTCCACATCCACCAGAAAACCCGACAGCCCCCCGCCACCAGCCGCCGCCCACTCCGACACCGCCCCCACCAGACCGGCCAGCAACACATCCTCAACACCCGCACCAAACGCCGCCGGCACACCCCCCAACAACCCCACCGACACACCCACCGGCACCCGCACCGACACCCGACGCACACTGGTCCCGAGCCACTGAGGACGGTCCGCCGGCCGGGCCGGCAGCACCGCCTGGGCGTCCCGCAGGAGTTCGGTCCACTCGGGGAGCTCGCTCAGCCGTTCGTCGCTGTCCGCCTGCGCCACCAACCCCCGCGCCCAATGCCGGAACGACGTCACCACCGGCTCCAGACCGGCACCACGACCCGCGGCCAACTCCCCGTACGCCAACGCCAGATCCGCCAGCAACACCCGCCACGACACCCCGTCGACCACCAGATGACTGGCCACCAGCAGCAGCTGCCCCTCAGCCCCCGGCCCACCGTCGAACCACACCACATCCAGCATCACACCGGCCAACGGGTCCAACCGACCCACCGCCTCACCGGCATGCACCCCCACCAACGCCTCCAACTCACCCCCACCCAAACCAGCCGCATCAACCCGCCGCACCCACACCCGCTCCGGCACCTCCACCGGCACCACCAACCGCAACCCCGCCACATCCGACACCAACCGCGCCCGCAACACCTCATGCCGCACCACCAACGCCCGCACCGCAGACGCCAACACCCCACCATCCACACCCACGGGTGTCGCGACACGTGCCGACTGGTAGACCTCGCGGACGTCCTGGGGTTCGACCCGGGCGAGCAGTTCCCGCATGACGGGGGTCAGCGGGATCTCGCCGGTGGCATCGGCCGCGCCGTCCTCGGCCGGGCCGGCGGTGAGCGGGCGGGCCAGGGCGGCCAGGCGGGCCGGGGTGCGGTGCTCGAAGACCTCGCGGGTGGTGATGACGTAACCGGCCCGGCGGGCTCCGGAGACGACCGTCATCGACAGGATCGAGTCGCCGCCCAGAGCGAAGAAGTCGTCGTCGGCGCCGGTGGTCTCCTGTCCCAGGACGTCCGCGAAGAGGCCGCAGAGCAGTTCTTCGACGGGCGTGGACGGTGCGCGGCCCGGCCGGCGCGCCGGCTCCGGGGTGGGCAGGGCGGCCGTGTCCACCTTGCCGTTCACCGTGAGCGGCAGGGTGTCCAGCACGGTCACCGTCGCCGGGACCATGTAGTCGGGCAGCCGCTCGGCGGCGAACGCGCGCAGGTCCACCGGGGCGGGGGCGCCGTCGGCGGCGACGTACGCCGTGAGGCGGCCGTCCCGAACCAGGACCACCGGCTGGGTGACCGCCGGGTGGGCGGCGAGGACCGACTCGACCTCGCCGAGTTCGATCCGGAAGCCGCGGATCTTCACCTGGGCGTCGGCCCGGCCCGCGAAGTGCAGCAGCCCGTCGTCCGACCACCGGGCCAGGTCACCGGTCCGGTACATGCGCTGCCCGGGCAGGAAGGGGCAGGCCACGAACCGCTCGGCGGTCAGGTCCGCGCGGCCCAGGTAGCCGCGGGCCAGCCCGGTACCGGCCAGATACACCTCACCGACCGCACCGGCCGGCGCCGGGCGCAGTGACTCGTCCAGCACGAAGGCGTGCGTGCCGTCGAGGGGGCGGCCGATCGGCGGCGGCGCGTCCTCGGCGGTGGCGGTCCGGGGGATCTGCACGGCGGTGGCCATCACGGTGGCCTCGGTGGGACCGTAGGTGTTCCACAGACCGGTGCGGGCCCGCCAGCGGGCCGCGAGACCGGCGTTGAGCCGCTCCGCGCCCAGCAGCCAGTTCCGTACGCCGGGCACCGACTGCGGGTCGAGGGTCGACAGCAGGGACGGGACGACGCTGGCGACGGTGACACCGCTGTCGCGGATCATCCGGGCGAGCGCCGCGGGGTCCGAGCGCTCCTCGCTCCTCGCGACGGCCAGGGTGCCGCCCGCGGCCAGGGTGGCGGCCAGGTCGAGCACCGACGCGTCGAAGCTGAACGACGCGAACTGCAGGGTCGTTTCGCCCGGTCCGGTGCCCAGGATCGGTGTCATGGCGTCCACCAGGTCCACCACGGCGCGGTGTGCGACCGCGACGCCCTTGGGGCGGCCGGTGGAGCCCGAGGTGTGGATCACGTAGGCGAGTTGGTCGGGGTCCAGTGGTACGTCGAGGGGGGTGTCCGGCTCGGCCGCGATCGCCTGGCCGGCCGCCGTCAGCCAGTCGCCGTCGATGACCGGTGCGGCCCCGCTGCTGGTGATCATGTGGTGCAGGCGGTCCGCCGGGTACGCGGGGTCGAGGGGTACGTACGCGGCGCCGGCCCGCCAGACGCCCAGGACGGCCACCACCAGGTCGGCGCCGCGGGCGAAGCCGAGCCCCACCCGGGACTCGGCCCCCACCCCGGACCGGCGCAGATGGCGTGCCAGTCGGTTCGCCCGGCGGTCCAGCTCCGCGTACGACACCGTCTCGGTCCCGCAGCGCACCGCCACCGCCCGGGGAGTCCGGGCCGCCCACTGTGCGATGCGGGCGGGCACGGACGACCAGGCCGCCGGGGTCGCCGACGGGGCGGACGTGGGTGCCGTGGTCCGCGGCTGGTCCGAGTGGTCCGCGTGGTCCGGGCGAAGCGGGCGAGAGTCAGGCATCGCAGGGTCTCCACTGGCTGATTCGAGAGGCTTCCACGGCAGCGGCGGGCGGCACGCCCCGGCACCTCGCGCCGGGGCGTGTCGGGACACAGTGCCCGGCCCCGGCGGTCGGTCGCGCGGGGCGGAGCGCTGCGTCGTGAGAGCGTGCGGGTCGGAGCCCGTAGGGCCCTGAGCGGGGGCCTAGGCGGGGCCCTGGCGGTCCTGCGGGGGCGGGCCTCCGTTCGGGCCTCCGTTCGGGCCTCCACGACGGAAGCGGGGTCCGCCTCGCGGGCCGCCGGGGCCCTGCCTCGGTACCGGTCCCGGACCGCCGCCCGGCACTGGTCCCGGGCCCATGCCCGGCATCGGTCCCTGCGGCATTCCGGGTACCGGATGCGGTCCCGGTCCCATGCCGGGTATCGGACCGCCGACGTGCACCGGACCTCCCGGACCTCCCGGGCCTCCCGGACCCTGAGGTCCACCCGGTCCACCCGGTCCGCCCGGACCTCCCGGTCCACCCGGACCGACGTGGCCGGCGAATTCGACCGGTTCGGCCGGCCGGGTGGGCTCGTCCCGTTCGGGAGCGGAGCCGTTCTTCGACTGCCCCGCGAACTGGGTGCGGTACAGCTCGGCGTAGAGACCGCCCGCGGCGAGCAGTTCCTCGTGCGTGCCGCTCTCCTGGACCTGTCCCTCGTCGATGACAAGGATCTGGTCGGCGTCGCGGATGGTGGACAGCCGGTGGGCGATGACCAGGGATGTCCGGCCCTTCAGCGCGGTGCGCAGGGCGAGCTGGACGGCTGCCTCCGACTCGGAGTCGAGGTGGGCGGTGGCCTCGTCGAGCACGACGACGGGCGGGGCCTTGAGCAGCAGCCGGGCCATCGCGATCCGTTGCTTCTCGCCGCCGGAGAGCCGGTAGCCGCGGTCTCCGACCACCGTGTCGAAGCCGTCGGGCAGCGACTCGACGAGGTCCCAGATCTGGGCGGCCCGGCAGGCGTCGATCAGGTCCTGCTCAACGGCGTCCGGGCGGGCGTACATGAGGTTCTGGCGGATCGTCGTGTGGAAGAGGTGGGCGTCCTGGGTGACCATGCCGACGGTGTCGAGCAGGGACTCCAGGGTGACGTCCCGCAGGTCCTGGCCGCCGATCCGGACGGTTCCCTCGACCGGGTCGTACAGCCGCGGGACCAGGTGGGTGATGGTCGTCTTGCCCGCGCCGGAGCGGCCGACCAGCGCGGTGAGTTTCCCGGCCGGTGCGGTGAAGCTAAGGTTGCGCAGCGTCCAGGCGTCGCCCGCGCGTTCGGGCATCGGCAGGGCGATCGATTCGAGTGAGGCCAGGGAGACGTCGGCCGCGTTCGGGTAGCGGAACCACACGTTGTCGAACTCGATGTCCGTGGCCGTGCCGATCGGTGCCGCGCCCGGCTTCTCCGCGATGAGCGGTTCGAGGTCCAGCACCTCGAACAGCCGGTCGAAGCTGACCAGGGTGTTCATCACGTCCGCCTGGGCGTTGGACAGCTGGCCGATCGGCTGCATGAGGCGGGTCAGGAGGGTGGCCAGGGCCACCAGGGTGCCCAGTTGGATCGTGGCCTCGATGACCAGGTGGCCGCCGACTCCGTACACCGCGGCGGTGGCGAGTGAGCTGACCAGCATGGTGGACAGGAAGAGCAGCTTCATGTGGACGGAGGTGCGGACACCTACGTCGCGGCTGCGGTCCGCCAGTCCGGAGAACTCGGCGGATTCGCGGTCGGGCCGGCCGTAGAGCTTCGCGAGCAGCGCGCCGGTGACGTTAAACCGCTCATGCATCATCGAGCCCATTTCGGCGTTGATCTGCATGTGCCGGCGCATGAGGCGCTGCATCCGCCGTCCGATGATCCTGCCGGGCAGGATGAAGAACGGGGCGAGCAGCAGCGAGACGAGCGTGATGAGCCACGACAGGTAGACCATCGTGACCAGGACGAACGTCAGTGTGAGTGCGGCGGAGACGACGGTGGAGAGCAGGGAGGTGAGTGCCGCCTGTGCTCCCATCACGTCGGTGTTCAGCCGGCTGACGAGGGCTCCGGTCTGGGCGCGGGTGAAGAACGCCAGCGGCTGGCGCTGGACGTGGTCGAACACCTCGGTGCGCAGGTCGTAGATGAGGCCCTCGCTGACGCGGGCGGAGAGCCATGCCTCCACGAGTCCGAGGAGTCCGGCCACCACCGACAGTGCGGCCACCGCCACGGCTATCCATACGACGACGGAGGTGTCGCCCTTCATGATGCCGTTGTCGATGAGGTATTTGAACAGCAGTGGAATGGCCACCGCACTGCCCGCGTTCAGCGTCGTGGCGGCCAGCAGGATTCCGATGCGGCGGCGGTGCCGCTTGGCGTACGGGATGATTCGCTTTGCCGTGCCGGGCCTTACGTCCTGCTTGGAAAGGGAGGGGTCAGGTCCGTCCCCCCGTACGATCACCGGTCCTGGGCCACCCATCATGGCCACAGCTACCACCTCTGTCCCGTTGTCTCGCCCGACGGCCTTCGGTCAGTTCACGGCTTGGGCGGCGGCCATCCGGTCGGCGAGGCTCTTCGGGCGCATGTCCGTCCAGTTCTTCTCGATGTACGAAATGCACGCCGCCCGGGTGTCCTCGCCGAACACGGCTTTCCAGCCGTCCGGCACCTCGGCGAATGCGGGCCAGAGAGAATGCTGGTTCTCGTCATTGACGAGAACGAGGAAGGACGCGTTTTCATCGTCGAAAGGATTCACTGTGACCACTCCCGTCAGTGGGGTTCACCGAGTGCGTTTCCCACGATAGTGAGCCCCTTCCGGGGCGACAAGCGACGGAATTGCGGGCCGGCGTCCAACCATTCATTATCGGCACTTGGACACGTGCGGCGACGATTTACCGCAGGAGGATGTGCGTTGTTCCGCCGGCCTGACGGCGCTCGGGGAAGAGGATGTCCACGACGAGTCCGCCGTCGGTGCCGGCGCGGGCGGTGAGTTCGGCCCCGTGGGCGTCGACGATGGAGCGGACGATGGACAGGCCGAGGCCGTGGTGGCCGTCGTCCGCGCTGCGGCTGAGCCGCTGGAAGGGGTGGAAGAGCCGGTCGACCTGGTCGTCGGGGACGCGTTGCCCGGTGTTGGTCGCGGTCAGGAAGGCGCGTCCGGCGCGGGTGCCGACGGTGAGCTGCACCCGGCCGGCCGGGACGTTGTAGGACAGGGCGTTGTCGAGCAGGTTGGCCACCAGTCGTCCGACGAGCACCGGGTCGCCTTCGAGGGAGGCCGGCGCGATACGGGCGTCGAGCCGCAGCCCGCGTCTGCCGGCCGCCGGGCGGACGGCGTCCACGGCCTCGTCGGCGAGGTCCGCGAGGTCCACCGGTTCCGGCCGGTCCAGGCCGCGTTCGCTGGTGGACAGGAAGAGCAGCGCCTCCAGCAGGCGTCCCTGCTGTTTGCTGATGGTCAGCAGGCGTTCGAAGTTCGTCCGGAAGGTGTCGACGGTGGGGTCCCGGTCGATGAGGGACTCCTCCAGCAGCGCGTGTTCCAGCGTCAGCGGGGTGCGCAGTTCGTGCGCGGCGTTGGCGACGAACCGTTTGTGGGAGTCGAGCGTGGTCTCCAGCCGGCCGAGGAGTCCGTCCACCGTGTCGGCGAGGTCCTTCAGTTCGTCGCGGGGGCCTTCGACGGCCAGCCGTTCGTGCACGTTGCGGGCGGTGATCCGCTGGATGGTGGTGGTCATGGAGCGCAGCGGGCGCAGCACGCGTCCGGCGACCACCCAGCCCAGCCAGATGGAGATGACGGAGGTGATGGCCAGGGCGATCACCGCGTTGAACATGAGGTTGTCGATCATCTCCTGGTGGGTGTGCTGTGCCTGCTCGTTCAGTGCCTCGGCCTGTTGGTCGATGTCTCCCGGGCCGCCGCCGGCGGCGGCCCCGGCACCGTCCACGCCGATCGAGCGGTGGATCCGCGGTGGCCGGTCGGCGCCGGGTGAGGCCTGGACGCCGTCGATCAGGACCAGGCTGGTGGTGGTGCCCGCGACCAGCAGGTAGGTGACGGTGAGGAGCACCGCGCCGGAGAGGACGAACAGCCCTCCGTAGAGCAGCGTGAGACGCATGCGCACCCGGCGCGGTTTCAGCAGTGCGGCGACCCTGGCGCGGTCGAGGAAGTCTGCGGAGCGCGGGAACGGCCGCACGGGCACCTCAAATCCGGTACCCGCCGCGGGGCACCGTCTCGATCACGGGCGGGGAACCGAGTTTGGACCGCAGGCGGTTGATGGTGGTCTTCACCGTGTTGGTGAAGGGGTCCGTGGCTTCGTCCCACACCCGTTCGAGGAGTTCCTCGGTGGGGACCGGCCTGCCCTGGGCGGCCAGCAGGTATTCCAGGACCGCCAGTTCCTTGGGGTTGAGCGGCAGTCGCTCGCCGGCCCGGCTGGCGGTCCGCTTCGCCGGGTCGAGGCGCAGGTCGCCGTGGACCAGGACGGGCGCCAGTGCCCGCTGCGGGCGGCGGCCGATGGCCCGGATCCGGGCGATCAGCTCCGGGTAGGCGAACGGCTTGGGGAGGTAGTCGTCGGCTCCGAGGTTGAGCCCCTCGACCCGTTCGGCCATGGTGCCGGACGCGGTGAGCATCAGTACGCGTGGCTGGACCGGTTGTTCGGCCAGGGTGCCGCACACCTCGTCGCCGTGGATGCCGGGCAGGTCCCGGTCGAGCACGATCACGTCGTAGTCGACGACCGAGGTGCTCTCCAGGGCGCGTTCCCCGTCGTGGACGACGTCGACGGCCATGCCCTCGCGGCGCAGCACGCGTGCCACCGAGTCCGCCAGCACGGCATGGTCCTCGACCACCAGTACTCTCATCGTCCACCCCTCGCGAAGAACTCTGCCGACCGCGACTCTCGCCCTGAGACTGTGACCCTGGCACCCGGCCCGACAACTGGCCCTTGAGTCCCGGGAGTTGTGCGCAAAAGGTCAGGGTATGCCGCAGTGCTCAGTTCCGCGCGAAGAACGCGGTGATGATCTCGTTGACGGCGTCGGGTCTTTCGAGGCAGCCGTAATGGCCACAGCCCGGTATTTCCGCGTAGGCGGCCCCGGGTATGTGCTGGGCGAGTTCCCGTACCAGTGCGGGGCGGGCGACGAGGTCGTCCCGGAAGCCGATGACCTGGCAGGGCACGGTGATCCGGCGGTAGGCGGGCAGCCGGTCGCCGATCAGCTGGAGGCCGAGCTGGCCGCGGACCGCGGCGGGCGAGGCGGGGGACAGTTCGAGGACGGACAGCCAGTCCTGGAGTTGTTCCTCGTCGTTGAGGGTGTCCGGGGAGAGGTTCTGGAGGGCCTGCACATAGGCGGCGTACCGCGGCGGGAGGGTGATCCCGCTGTCCGCGAGGGCGAGGTCGGCGGCGGACATGGCGGTGATCAGCGCGTCCGCGCGTCCGCAGGAGGCGATGAGCACCGCCTGGCGGACCAGGTCGGGCCGGGCCAGGAGCAGTTCCTGCACGATGATCCCGCCGAGGGAGAAGCCGACGACCCGGCACGGGCCGGCGTCCAGGTGGCTGATGAGCGCGGCGACGTCGGCCGCCATGTCGTCGAGGGTGAACCCCTCTTCGCACAGGTCGGTCGGCGGGATGCCGCGGTTGTCGACGGTGACGACGCGGTAGCCGGCGGCTTTCAGGGCGGGCACCTGGTGGGCGCGCCAGATCCGGCCGGGGGCCGCGGTCCCGGTGACCATGACCACGGGCTCGCCCGAGCCGTGGTCGTCGTAGCCGAGGTTGATTCCGTTGACGTGTACCACCGGCATCGGGCGGTCCCCCTCACCTTCGGGTCCGGTCCGGAGCGCGGTGCTCCGGGTACGCCCGGACGGCCTCGGCGGCGTCGTGGCCGCGCCGCCGGCACTCCGCCCAGGGTTCGACGGCGGTGAACGCCGCCGCGAGCAGCGTGCCGACCGAGGCGAGGGCCGGCTGTTCGACCGTGCGGAACGGGCGCGGGGCGCCGCGCGCCGGGTCACCGGCCGGCTCCTCGGCGAACGGTCCGGCCGCCCCGGCCGGACCGGGCCGTGCCTCGGGCAGGCCGCGCACGGCGCGTTCCGCGGCGGTGGCGAGACCGCGGGCGAGGACCCGCTCGAAGCCACCGCCGGGCGCGCGGTCCCGGACCCGGGCGATGACCGGTCCGGAGGCCGGCGGGCAGGTGTGGATGGAGCGGTGCATGGGCTGGTCCAGGGCATTCCCGGAGGAGGTGGCGGGGTCAGCGTGCCGGTCCCGGCCGCTCCCGGGCCGGGTGGAGCCGCCCGCGGGCCGGTCCCGGCCGCTCTCGGACGAGGTGGCGAGGCCCGTGGACCAGTCCCGGCCGCTCTCGGACGAGGTGGCGAGGCCCGTGGACCGGTCCCGGCCGCTCTCGGACGAGGTGGCGAGGCCCGTGGACCGGTCCCGGCCGCTCGATGCCGTCGGACGTGCGACCGGCGTGTCGAGGCGGGCGACCGGCGGGTCAGGGCGGGCGCCCGGCGTCTCGAGGCGGGCGCGCGGCTTCGTGTCCGGTCCGGTGGAGCGGGCGTGGTCGCCGGGTCCGGCCGGTACGGCGTCGGGCGCCTCGTGGGCGGCCCCGGTGCGGTCCCGGGCGGCGGACGGCGGCTGGCACCGGCCGAGGTCCGTCGCGCCGGGCGCCCCGTACCGCGCCCGGGTGCCGGCCGGGCTCATGCCGTGCGTCCCGCGAACCGGCCGACCTTGGTGATGACGTCCTCGCCGTACAGCCGCAGGGCCTGCTGGAGGGCGAACTCCGCGATGTAGCGGCGGAACTCCTCCGGTGGTTCCTCGGCGGTGTTCAGCATGTGCCGGTTGGTGACGACGGCGGGGCTCTGCAGCCGCCGCGCGGCGCGCTCGACGGCCGCGTCGAGTTCGCCGGGTTCGACGACCTCGTCGATCAGGTGCCGGGCGTCCGGTTCGGCCGCCCACAGGCGACGGCCGCCGAGGATGACCTGGCGGGAGATCCGCGGACCGGTGTGCCGGCCGAGGCGGAAGTTGCCGGCGCCGGGCACGATGCCCTCGCGGGCGGCCGGCAGCGTCAGGTAGGCGTCCGACGCGGCCAGTACGAGGTCGCAGGCGAGCAGCACCTGCATGCCGCCGCCGATGGCGAAGGTGTCGACCGCCGCGATCCACGGTTTCTCGACGGTACGGGAGTGCCAGGAGCCGTCGTGGTCGACGAGCAGACCGGCGATCATCTTGCGCAGGTAGCCCGTCTCGCGGCGGAGCAGGAACCCGGCCAGCGAGATGTCGCCGGCGTGCAGCCGCTTGAGGTTGATGCCGGCGCTGAACACCCGTTTCCCGCGGTAGCGGGGGTGGGTCATCTCGCCGCCGCGCAGCACGGCCACGCGGACCCCGGGGTCCAGCAGGGCGAGGTCGACGGCGGTCTCCATGTCGTCGACCTGTTCTTCGTCCTCGGCGTTCAGGCAGTCGTCCCGGCACATGGTCAGGTACGCGGTGCCGTCCCGTCGTTCGAGGAGGACCGAGCGGGTGCGCAGCACGCCGGTGCGCAGGAACTCGGGCAGCAGGTGCCGGGCCCGGTCGGTGGGCCGCAGCATCGCGTCGAGCAGGTGCGGCCCGGCCTGCGGTGACCGCAGCACCGCGCGCAGGAAGAGGCCCTGGTCGATCTCCCAGCCCTCCTTGTCGGCCTGGCGCCGGGCGCGGTCGGCGGCGATCCGCTCGGGGCCCGGTACCAGTCCGGGGAACCGGTCCGCCGCGGCGTCCAGGAGCTCCCCGATGCGCAGGCCCGCGGTGTCCTCGGTGAGCCGCCGGTACACGGACTCGGCGTGCCGGTCCAGGTGGGCGGCGCGCAGGGCGCGGGCGGCGTGTTTGGCGGCGCCGATCTCGGCGCGCTGCTCCGCGGTGCGTGCGGCGGGCTCCGGCAGCGTCGCGACGAGTTTGTCGACGAGGGTGTCCGCCTCCTGCGCCCGCGCCCAGAGATCCGGGGCGCCGGCCGTCATGAGGCCGCCTCCCGCTCGGTGGTCCGCAGCGCCCGGTCGCAGGCGGCCAGGTGCGGGCCGAGGGCGTCCTCGAAGGAGGTGGTCGCGGCGTCGAAGAGCAGCTGCCGCCGGATCGCCAGCTCCTTGCCGGCCAGACCGCTGGTGAGGCCGGCCACGGCGGCGACGGCCGCGGCCGGGTCGTCGACCAGTTCGTCGGCGAGTCCGAGGCGCAGCGCCTCGGGGCTCTCGACGGGCAGTCCGAACAGCACCGCCCTGCGGACGCCCGCCGGGCCGGCCAGCTGGACCAGCCGGTAGCCGGCCATCCCGGGCCAGGTGCCGGACGCGTCCCGGGCCACCAGCAGCCGGGTACCGGGGGTCACCGCGCGCACGTCGGCGGCGAGGAACACGTCGAGTGCCGTTCCGCCGCAGTCGCCGTCGGCCACCGCGACGGTGGCCAGCGGCAGCCGTTCCAGGCGGCGCAGCGCCCGCTCCCACTTGCTGACCAGCAGCACGTCGAGCCCGCCGGTCCAGTCGCCGCGCGGGGTGCCCGTCGCGTGCACGGCGAGCGGGCCGTGACCGGCCCGGTCCTCGGCCCGGTCGCAGATCTCCTGGACGGCCTTGACGGTGGCCGCCGTCAGCGGCTCGCTGCCATCGACCGTCAGCGTCAGCGCCTGGCTCGGCGCGCTCACCGGCCTCACCACTGGACCAGCGCCGTCTCAAGGGTGGAGCCGGGCCCCATGGTCATCAGCACGCCGTACTCCCCTGGTTCGGTGACGTCCTCGTCGAGCAGGCGCTCGTACGAGAAGAGGAACGATCCGCTGGACACGTTTCCGTAGTCGCGCAGCACGCCGGTGGTGTGCCGTACGTCGTGCCGGGTCAGCCCGAGGTTGACGCCGACGGCGTCGATGACCTTCTTGCCGCCCGAGTGCACCAGCCAGTGCGCGATGTCGCTGCGGCGCAGGCCCGTGCCCGCCAGCAGCCGGTCCACGACGATCTCGGCGTGGGCGCCGACTACGTACGGGATCTGCGGGTCGAGGAAGAAGCTGAACCTGCCGAGGTCGCGGTCCCAGTCGTAGCGCATGGCGTCGAGGGCCTCGGGGATGATGCAGCTGGCGAACTTGAGCAGCCGCGGGCCCTCGGTGGCGATCGTGCCGGGGTGGGGGCCGGCGAGCAGCGCCACGGCGGCGGCGCCGTCCCCGAACAGGCTGTTGACGACGGCGGTGCGCATCGAGGAGTCCATCGCGTACGCGGCGGAGCAGGCCTCCGCGCACAGCACGACGGCGAGTTCGCCGGGGTGCGCCACGGACCATCCGGTGACGACGTTCAGGGCGTTCAGCCCGGCGTTGCAGCCCATGCCGACCAGGTCGGAGCGGCTGCAGTGCCGGTCGATGCCGAGTTCCCGGATCAGCAGGGCGCTGAGGCCCGGGGTGAGGAAGCCGGTGGAGGTGACGCAGCACAGGTGGCGCAGGTCCGCGAGGTCGGCGCCGGCCCGCTTGAGGCAGGCGCGCAGTGCCTCGGCGCCCATCTCGACGGCCAGCGACTTGTGCTTGTCGAGCAGGTCGCCCTGGGCTTCGGGGTGCCGTTCGCCGGTGTGGTCCGGCGCGGGCAGCACCAGGTGGCGCCGTTCGATGGCGCTGTTGAGGAAGACCGAACGGATCCGGGGATCGCTGATCCCGAAGGCGTCGAGCACCTCTTGCTGGGAGTACGAGGTCGGCGTCGCCGCCGTGCCCACTCCCACGATCCGCGGGCGGATGAGTCCTCCGGGGAGGGCGCCCGGCTCCGCGGTGCCGGGCCGTTCGACGGTCGTGGTCATCGGTAGGTCCACCCCCACCTGCGCGGTGTGCTGCGCAGTGTCCGTACAACACGATTCATGTGCCTGACCTTTCGTTGGCGGCGCATTCCGCCTGGATGAAGCGGGTGAGCCGGGCGATTCCCTCCTGGATCTCGGTGGGCGTCAGATAGCTGATGGACAGCCGGATTCCGTTCTCTCCGCCGCCCATGGGATGGAAGTGCGCCATCGGCGTCCAGATGACGCCGAATTCCTGGGCCGAGCGGGCAAGCGCCGCCTCGTCCGCGCGGAAGGGCACCCGTACGCTGAGGAAGAAGCCGCCGGCCGGTTCGTTCCACCGGACCCCGAGTTCGGCCCGGCGGCCGGCGGGCAGGCAGCGGTCCAGGTGGAGCAGTACGGACCGCATCGCCTCGCCGTAGTACGCGGCGGCCTCGCTGTTCATCTCCGAGACGCGGCCCTGCGCGGCCAGCAGCGCGCCCGCCACCACGGCCTGGCTCAGGGACGGCGTGTTCACCGTGATCATGCTCTTGATCCTGGCGAGTTCGGCGGCGAGCAGGGTGCTGCCGCCCGCGCCGTCGGCCACCGGCTGGTCGGCGACGACGTAGCCCACCCGGGCGCCCGGGAAGACGGTTTTGGAGAAGGAGCCGAGGTGCACGACCGTACGGGTGCGGTCGAGGGCCTTCAGGGTCGGGAGCCGCAGCCCCGGGCTGACCATGCGGTAGGGGCTGTCCTCCAGGATCAGCAGACCCTGGCGCGCGGCCGTGCGCAGCAGGTCGGTGCGGGTGCGCAGGTCCAGGGTGTTGCCGGAGGGGTTGGCGTGGTCGGGCAGGACGTACAGGACTCGGGGGTGTTTGCCGCGGGCCCGCAGTGCGCGGACCGCCGCCTCGACGTCGGCGGGGGCCAGCCCGTCGTCCCGTTCCTCCACCGGGTGCACCTCGATGTCCAGCAGCCGGGCGGCCCCGATGATCCCCACGTAGCAGGGGCTGGAGACCAGCAGCACGTCGTCGGGTCCGCGGACGAGGGCCCGCAGGGCCAGCAGCATGGCCTCCTGGGCGCCGAGGGTGACGACCAGTGACTCGGCGGGCACGTCGATGTCCTCGTCCGCCCGCAGCGAGTCGGCGATGATCTCGCGGATCAGGCCGGCGGTGGGCCCGTACTGGTAGAGCGCGGTCCGGATCTGCCGGGGAGTGCTTCCCTGGTCGGCGAGATGGCCGAGGTAGCGGCGGGCGTGGCTGAAGATCTGCTCGGTGTCGAAGAAGCCGTCGTAGGGCCGGCCCGGGGCGAAGGAGATGGCGTCGGGGTAGCGGAAGGTGATCTCGTTGAGGAAGTTCATCGTGTCCAGCACGGGATCGGACAGCGCGCTGTGCAGGTCTGTCCGGCGCAGTCCGGGCGTGGTGGCTGCCGGTGCGGGCGCCGCGGGTGCCGGTGCGGGCGCGGCCTGGACGCGGATCACCTCGCGTCCGAGGTCGGTCACCTCGCCGGCACCGGTGAACTCCATGGCGCGGGCGAACTCCCGGATCAGGCCCGGCAGATCGGGCAGTCCGAGCCCGGTGCGCGCGGTCCCGTTCGCAGTCTCGTTCGCGGTCCCGTACGGGGTCTCGTTCACGGTCCCGTACGGGGTCCCGCGCGCGGTCCCGTACGCGGTCCCGTCCGGGTCCTCACCGGTGCCCCCGTCGCCGTCGGTCGCGGCCGTGGGCGGGCGGTGCGGCGGGGTCGGTTCGAGGACCACCGCGTCGGCGCCCGAGGCCAGCGCCACCACGATGTCGGCGCCCCGGCGGATGCCGCCGCCGAGCAGGACGAGTCCGCCCCCGGCCACCGCGTCCGCGATCACCGGCAGCTCCCGGAGGCTGGAGGTCACCACGCCGTCGGCGCCCGCCTCGAGCGCGCGCAGCGCGTCCCGCGCCGTGTCCGTCCCGGCGACCAGCAGCGGGAGCGAGGTCAGCGAGCACAGCGCGGAGAGGGCCGGCCAGTCCACGGGGGGCCGGGGGCCGGGGGCCGGCGCGAGCCGGAGGGTGAGTGCGCCGAACCCGGCGTCCTGCGCGCGCAGGGCGAGTTCGTGCGCGGCTCGCCGGTCCGGCACGGCGGTGATGTCCAGCCACCGCGGTACGTCGCCGTCGGCGGCGGAATGCGCGGGCCACGGTGCGGTGAGCACGGCGGGGAGCCCGGCCGCGGCGCCGGCGCGGACCACGGCCCGGGCCCGGCCGGGACGGGCCCGGTCGGGGTGCGGGCCGACGACGACCGGCGCGCTCCACATACGGCCGAAGACCTTCACCCCGGTATCCGGCGGCCCCGCGAGTCCGTGGCTTCCCTGGACCAGACCGGTGCGGTCGAACAATGCGCGATTGGCGACGGCCGCGGCCCGTTCGGCCGGGGCGGGGGAATTACCGGAGCGGGCACCTATTCGAGCGGGCTGCGCTGCCATGGATTCCCTCCAAAAGCCGTCGGCGCGATCTCTGCAACTGAATTCGCGGCCTCAGCATCACACGCCTCCGATGATTCGACAACGCCGTCCAACTGCGCGCATCGCACGCTTGGACGCAAGAAAGCAGAACGAACGGAAGGGAGAGAATGGCGAGGGAAAACGCGGGAATACAAGAATGCGGACGCATTCGGCCGGGCCTTGACGTGAGGTGCCACGAAAAGGCCCGGCCGGTGTCCAACCGCCGGATGCGGACGCTTGGACGATGCTGCCGTTGTGCTGCCGTTGTGTCCTACCCGTGCCGCACCGTCTGGTGTTCCATCCGCACGGCGACCTCTCCCCACACTCCCGCGCAGGCGTGGGCGAGATCGGCGACCACCGAAGTGCAGTGCGGCGGAACGCTGTCGATGATCGCCTGCCATTCGGCGCCGGTCAGGGTATGCAGGTTCAAAAGCCGCAGCAGCATGCGGCCGGTTTCGCTGAACCGTAGCGCGGGATCGGATTTCAGCCGGTCCACGGCCGCCGCGCGGGCCGCTATCCGGGCCGAGCCGATCGCCTGTTCCGCGGCGACGGCCCGGCTGCGGCCGGTGTCCTCGGCCGGCTCCTTCGGCTGCGGGCGGACCCGGGCCCGCGGCTTGGGCAGCGGGTCCTCACCCCGGTGGATCCGGTTCCTGACGTCCCGGGCCGTCTCCGGCGATATCCGGGCGGCACGGGCGATCTGCCGCAGGGACAGCCCCGGGTTCTCCCTGATGAGTTTTCCGGCCAGTTCGCGCCCCGCGGCGCTGTTGACCGGACGGACCCGGCCGTCCTGGCCGATCCGGCTGCCCTCCACCAGCGTGTCCCCGGCCGCCCGCCGGCGGATCTCGGAGACCGTGCCGGGCGAGAGGCCGGTGGCCGAGGCGATCATCCGGTCCGACCACTGCGGGTGCGAGGTGATGATCCGGCTCGCCGCACGCTTGCGGTCCGCCATGGAGAGCGGCAGTCCGTGCGTGATGTTCGACTCCACCGCGAGCACGAAGGCGTCGGACTCGCTGCCGTCGAAGTACGCCACGGCGATCTTGTCGTCACCGCGCAGCGCCGCCGCCCGCAGCCGGTGCACACCGTCTATCACCCGCATGGTCTGCCGGTGCACCAGCACCGGCGGAAGCGGAGCCCTTACCTCCACCAGTGCCTGGATGTGGTCCTGGTCCTCTCCGGTACTGCGCGGCGACCCTTCCACGACCAAGGAATCGATCTCGACTTCGACGACGAGCCCTTGTTCGAATTGCGCCTGGTCAAGCTGCACCACAAACTCCCCCCGAGGCTCTTTCTGCACACAAGTTCGCGTTCCGCGACGAACGACAGATTTCTCGGTCATGACGCGCATCGGCGCGCCCGACGAGATCAGCCACCTGTTGAGAATCCCGCCGGACAGGGGGTCAGGTGTCCTGGCCAGGAAGGTCCGGATACGGGCGGCGACGCCTCATCCGCACCATCGGTCCCTTGACGCACTTCGGCCGCCGGAACACCCGGTCGGCACACGCTTGTCCCTCTAGGAATTGTGCCCATGCTTGAACTCATTCGACTTCCCCCGTAATGCCACCACATGAGCCGCATCAACGAAGACCGCGGCCCTGTTGGCCGACGGCGGCCTGAAACCGCGCGCCGAGTTGGACACCAGAACAGCAGACGCCTTACTGCCCCGTCCAGAGTCCACCGTCCCAGCATGTGGACCGTACGGTGTCACGCGTACCGGACCCGACCCATCGACTTCCGGAGAACCGCAGGTCCGGCGGGCATTACGGCATTTCGCCACGAGGGATCGACGGCGCCGTGAATATGACGAAAAAGCGGAGACGCACCACCGAAATAAGCCGGTCCGGTCGCCGGTGAGCGGTGTCCCGCCGGCGGGACACCGCTGGGCTCCCGGCACGGGGAAGCGGAGACTCAGGCTCCGATATCGCCCGTCAGGGGATCGGTGTGCGCCGGTTCGGCCGCCGCTTCGTCGAGGCGGGACACGATCCAGTCCAGCAGGTCGAGGCCGGCGGCCTCCGCCGCTTGCTGCCAGCGGACCCGGCGGTCGGAGGCGACCTGGAGGCGCACCAGCGGGTGCAGCAGCGTCCGGTCGTCATGGCGATGCGCCCGGAGCCGCCGGCGCAGCTCGTTGCGGGACCAGCCGCCCCGCTCGGCGCGGGCGAGCCACTCGTCCTGCTCCTGCGCGGGGATGCCGGCCACCTCGGCGTGGTGCTGGAAGCTGAGCCGCGCTCGACGCCGGGCCGGTTCGAACTTGCCTGCGACCCACGCATAGTTGCGCAGGGTCTGGTAGTCGAGGCCGCTGTCGGTCAGGGCCTTGCGGTAGCGGTCGGGGTACTCCCTGCGGCCGTAGACCAGCCAGTCCCCCAGCCACCAGGCCGACGAGTCCGTGACCACGAACATCTGCCGGCCGAGGTGGCGCCACTGCGTCAGCGGCAGTCCGGGGGACAGCATCAGGGCGGTGCGCCGGGTCGCCGCTCGTACGTCCAGCGCGACGTGTTCCCGCTCGCGCACCACCGGTTCCGTCGGCCGACCGGTCCCCCGTGCCGCTTCGCCTGCCATCCTCCGCACCTCACCGCCCCCTTGTCCGCACGCACTCATCCTTCCCGGCGCGACGTCTCGGCCAGGTAACAGCGCGGATCCGGCGGGCCGGGCGGGCCGGGAGCCGGGAGCGTGGCTCTGTGTTACGGCGGAGTTACCTGTTCCGGGGTCTACTTGGGCGCGCGGAGCAAGCAGCCCCGCGAGCGGAAGAGGAGGCCCCATGGTCACCGCGACCCGGTGTTGCGCCGAGTGCGGCACGGAGTTCGCCTGGACGAGCCGGAATCCGACCCGCAGGTTCTGCGGTCCCAGATGCCGGTCCCGGTGGTGGCGAGCGGGTCGCGGCCGGCCGGCCGAGCGGGATGGCGCGGCGGGCGATCCCGGCGGCCCGGCCGCGGCCCGCCTGGGAGCCCTCCACGCCTGTCCGCACTGCGGGCAGCACCTCACGGTCATCAACCTCCTCGTCGACGGCGAGTCGGGGCCCGAGGCGGTTGTTCCCGGGGCGGCTGCCCCCGGTGGCGCCGGTACTTCCCCGTAAGGCGGCGCTCCTCCTGGCGCGCCGCTTCCCCTGGCGCGGCACGGCCCCGGGGACCGGCCAGTGTGGCGGCACGGCCGGTCCCCGGGGCCGCTGCGTGATGGACGGCGAGCCCGCTGAGTGATGGCGGGCCCGCTGAGTGGTGACGGCGGGCAACGGGCAGCAGGTGGTGACGGGCGGCGGCTAACCGGCCGAGCACCGGGTGGTGTTCAGGGTGAAGCCGGCCGGGTCGGCGTTGCCGCCCGTCGCGGTGCCGGTGAACGACACGCGCCGGGTGTGGCCGGGCCGGATGGTGCCGCCGGAGTCCGGGCTGTGGACGGTCACGTCGGTGCCGTTCTGCGACACCACGGCGCCGTTCGCCGCCACGGCCTTCTGCCCGTCGGCGTAGCGGTAGCGCAACGCCCACGCGCTGAGCGGCGTACGTCCCGTGTTCTTGATCTCGATGGTGCCGGTGAACGCGCCGCCGGCGTCGGGGGCACCCGCCTCGTACTCCACCCGGCAGCTTCCGGCGGGGACTTCGCCGTGCGAGTAGAACACGTTGTCGGGCAGGGCGGAGCGTTCGATGTCCGTGTTGGCGGCGATGACATCGGCGAGGTCGTGGCGGAAGCCGATGCCGTACGTCTTGGCGATCGCCTTCAGCGTGGTGCTCTGGTTGCCGTAGAAGAACCGGTCGCCGTCACGCAGTCGCTGGAACTCCCGGACCCACATCGCCTGCTGGAGTTCCCCGAACTCCGAGCCCTTCAAGTGTGGTTCGGCCTGCATGCCGACATAGGCGTCGACCCGGTCGACGGATCCGTAGATCGCCTTGAGCCGGGCGGCGAGCGGGGTGCGCCGGGTGTAGGTGGTGGCGGAGGTGTCGCCCGGCAGCGCCTGGAAGCCGACCTTGCTGCCGAAGAGGTTCCGCATGTCGAGGAAGTCGACGCTGTCCGGGTCGTCCACCTCGGCGCCGGGCGTCAGCTCGGCGTCCGACGGGAACGCCTCGGTGGCCTCACCGGTGATGCCGGTGAAGGACTTCACCGGGGCGAGCCCGTAGGCCTTGCGCAGGTCGTTGTAGCTCGGTATGCCGTGGTCGCGGCTGCGGGCCAGGTCGGTGGCGGCGAGGTCGAAGACGCACTTGGGGTCCGCGTTCGGCGCCGAGCACAGCACGCTGCGCAGCAGGTGGTCGGTCATCTCCTCGTTGCGGTACTGCGCCTTGTCGCCGAGGGACTGGAGGACGGGGCCCAGGCCCAGGTCCTTGAGCAGTTCGGGGTTGTCCCGCATGAACTCCAGGCTGACCTCGACGCTCACCGGGCCGTCCGGAGCGCCCATGACGAGGAGTCCGGCGGCCCGGAACGCCTCCAGTTGCTCTTCGGTGTAGCGTCCGGCCGGCTGGTTGAGCGAGGTGGCGCCGTGGATCATGCTGTGCGCGCGGTAGCCGGTGGTGGCGAACTCATTGGTCAGGGTGGCGTCGGTCCGCGGGTCGTAACCCCGGTAGCCGGGCAGCGTGATCCCCACCGCGGGCAGGAACTCGGTGTAGGTGATGTACTGGATCTCGCTGATCACGACCCGCCGGGCGATCTGGAACTTCTGCTCCTCGGTGAGGTTGGCGGGCAGCGCGTCCACGATCCGGTTGTGCTCCCGGGCGAACAGCGTCTGCACCCCGGTCACCGCGATGTTGTTGTTGACCCGTACGTCCCCGGCGACGACCGCGCTGTCGGGGTCGGCCCGCAGACGGCCGTCGATGTCGGTCGCCGGGGCGGCCGACACATCGCCCCGCGCGTCCCGCCGCGGCAGGTAGTCGTCCGGCAGCAGGAGTTTGGCGCCGTTGTCGGACAGGTCGCCGTCGACCTGACCCTGCCGGAGCCACTCCAGCCGGTCGCTGTCACTGCCGTAGACGGCCGAGGCGTCGAGGTAGGAACTGTCCATGTTGACCTGCTGACGCGCCGAGGTCACACCGGTGCCCCGGGCGGGCGTGGACCGGGTGAACGGCAGGTAGTGCTTCCCGTCGATCAGCTCCAGCGGGTCGCTGTCGTCGCCCGCCATGTCGGCGGACTCGCCCTGCGGATCGGTGGCCTGCTCCCCGAGCCGCAGGGCGAAGGTGTGGTCGAGGAACTGGGCCCAGGTCCAGGCCCATTGGCTGACCTGGCGCTCGGAGAAGATGTTCGCCGGCATCACCTGGCCGCCCTGGACCTCCTCGTCGGCGAAGACCCGGTTGCTCACGTAGCGCGGGTCCGGTCCGGCGGCCGGCTCGCTGTGTCCGTCGGCGTAGTTGGCGGCCGCCAGCCGGGCGTAAGCGGTACCGGCCCGCCCCCAGTCCGGGTGTGCGCGGTTGTTGCCGCCGCCGTCCAGCGACTGAGTCTCCGGACGTACTCCGCCCTGCCCTCCCGCCGCGCCGGACGGCGCCGCCAGGGCGGTCACCAGCGTGGCCAACACCGCGGTGACGACACCCGCTCGGGTACGCGTGAGCGAACGTCTGGAAGCCGAGCCGTGCCGGATCACGTGCCTCATGCCATGTCCCTTCTCTGCTGTCCTGACCGGACGGTTCCGTCCTGGGGGATGTGAGCAACTCCCGGCGTTCTCGGGCGAGATGACGAGAGGGCGAGCGCGGGACCGCCGACCGCACCGCCGGGTGCGGACGCCGACAGGGGTCGGTCCGCGCGACGTGACACGGACGCGGGGCCGGGGTGCGGGGCCGGACAGTGACGGGTGGGGACGGAGCGTCCGCCGCGTCGCCAAGGATGCACGAAGGCACGTCCAAGCGACAGATCCGGGCGCTTGGACAGAGACGGTCCCGGTCGGTGCCGGGGCGCGCCCGTCACCGACCGGTAGCCGTCGCATGGCAGTCACCGTTCACCCGCGTCGGCAACCCGGCCGATACCCGTACGGGCGTACGGCCGGCCGGTCGAAGGCTGGGCTGCTGTCGGGGCGGTGCCATAGCGGTGATGGTGTCCGGCGAATCCGGGGCCCGTGGCGGCGGCCCAGGTGCGGAGCCGGGCCCGGGTCTCCTCCGACGGCCCGGCCGCGGTGCCGGGCCGGGTCCGGGTCGCCCAGACGCGCCCGGCGTCGCCGCCGCCGGGGCCGGCCCGGCGAGCGCGCCCCGAAGTGAACCGGCCGGCGGCGGCCGGTCCGCCGGCTACTCCTCGACCGCCCCGGCGGCCGTGGTTCCCGGCACTCGTTCCAGTTCACCGGCCATGTCCGTCCGGCTCGCGGCCGCGAGCAGTGCCTGCGCGGCGACGGCGGCGGGTTCGCGCCGCAACAGCAGCACGCCGATCTGCTCGGTGTGCACGGGGTTCACCAGCGGCAGCGCCCGCATGCCCGCCGGGACCCCGAAGACATGCAGCCAGGCGTGCGGCACCACGCTGGCGAAGTGCCCGGTGCGCACGTGCGCGAAGAGCGAGGCCACCGAGTCCGTCTCCACGCGCGGCCGCACGGCGGTGCCGGCCCGGGCGAACACCGCGTCCAGCACCCGGCGTCCGAACATCCTGGAGTGCAGCAGGCACAACGGCTGCCGGGCCGCCTCCTCCCAGGTCGCCTGCGCCCGCTGCCCCTGACCGACGCCGGAGCCGGCCCGGACGAGCAGCACGAAACGCTCGCGGTACAGCGGTACGAACCTGAAGGCGCCCGCGTCGTCCCCGGCCGGCCGGTAGGTGACCGCCGCGTCCAGCTCGTACGCCTTCAGCCGGGCCGTGATGTCGTCGGTCTGGAGGTCGGCGAGCACCTCCACCCGGGCCAGCGGGTTCTCCGCGCAGAACACCTGGGTCAGCAGGGAGACGGCGGTCGACGCGGTCGGCACCGAGCCGAGGCGCAGCTGCCCGGTCATGCCGCCGCGCAGGGCCCGGACCTCCTCCTCCAGCGCCTCGCGGTCGGCGAGGATGCGCTTGGCCCACAGGACGATCCGCTCGCCCTCCGGGGTGAGCCCCTCGTACTTGCGGCTGCGGCGCACCAACGGCACCCGCAGTTCCTCCTCCAGCTTGCGGATCGCGCCCGACAGGGCGGGCTGCGAGACGTAGCACTCCTCGGCGGCCCTGGCGAAATGGCGGGTGCGGGAGAGGGCGACCAGGTATTCCAGTTGGCGAAACAGCACGTCTCATTGTGGCGGCACGCTCGGCGGGCGGATAAGCCGCGCTTATCAAGTGATCGGCAAGAGGTCTTTGACCGCCGGGCCGGACCGGCCGGAAGGTGGTACGTCGGGTGACGGCGGCACGCCCTCCCGGCGATCCGGTGGCCGCCACGTCCCCGCCCGGGCGGGCCCCGTTCTGCATGGGCGACCGAAGCACTGAGGGGAATCATGGGCACGATCGAGGAGCCGACCGAGGACGACCTGTCGGTGTCGTCCCCGAAGACCTGGGCCACCGGTGCGCCCGCCGTCGCCCACGCCCTGCGGTACGCGCTGGGGCAGACCTCGCCGCGCCGCACGGCGCTCACCCTGCTCAACATCAACCAGCCCAAGGGCTTCGACTGCCCCGGCTGCGCCTGGCCGGAGCCGGCGCCGGGCCGGCGGCACGCCAACGAGTACTGCGAGAACGGCGCCAAGCACATCAGCGACGAGGCCACCTCGCGGCGGGTGACGGCGGACTTCTTCCGTGCGCACCCGGTGTCCGAGCTGGCCGGCCGGTCGGACTACTGGCTGAACCAGCAGGGGCGGCTGACCGAGCCCATGGTCAAGCGGCCCGGCAGCGATCACTACGAGCCGATCGGCTGGGACGAGGCGCTCGGTCTGCTGGCGGACGGGCTGCGCGCCCTCGACCACCCCGACGAGGCCCTCTTCTACACCTCCGGCCGGCTGGCCAACGAACCGGCGTTCCTGCTCCAGCTCTTCGCCCGCGCCTTCGGCACCAACAACCTGCCGGACTGCTCGAACATGTGCCACGAGTCGAGCGGCTCGGCGCTCGGCGAGACACTGGGCATCGGCAAGGGCAGCGTCAGCCTGGACGACCTCTACGACGCCGATCTGGTCTTCGTCGTCGGCCAGAACCCGGGCACCAACCACCCGCGGATGCTGTCCGCGCTGGAGGAGACCAAGCGGCGCGGCGGACAGGTGGTCGCGGTCAATCCGCTGCCGGAGGCCGGGCTGCTACGGTTCAAGCATCCGCAGAAGGCGCGCGGCATCGTGGGCCGCGGCACGGCCATCGCCGACCAGTTCCTCCAGATCCGCCCCGGCGGCGACCTGGCCCTGTTCCAGGCCCTGAACCGGCTGCTGCTGGAGGCGGAGGACGCGGCGCCCGGCACCGTGCTGGACCGCGAGTTCATCGCCGCGCACACCACCGGTTTCGACGCCTTCGCCGCGCACGCCCGGACCATCGGCTGGGCGGAGGTGGCGGAGGCCACCGGACTGACCCGCGAGGAGATCGAGCAGGTGCACCGGCGCGTGCTCGGCGCCGGGCGGATCATCGTGTGCTGGGCGATGGGTCTGACCCAGCACAAGCACGGGGTGCCCACCATCCGCGAGGTGGTCAACTTCCTGCTGTCGCGCGGCAACATCGGCCGCCCGGGCGCGGGTGTCTGCCCGGTGCGCGGACACAGCAACGTGCAGGGCGACCGCACCATGGGCATCTGGGAGCGGATGCCGCAGGCGTTCCTCGACGCGCTGGAGAAGGAGTTCTCCTTCACTCCGCCCAGCGCTCCCGGCCTGGACTCGGTGGACGCGATCCGGGCCATGCGGGACGGCCGGGCGAGGGTCTTCCTCGGCGTGGCCGGCAACTTCGTGCGGGCCACCCCCGACAGTGAGGTCACCGAGCGGGCGATGCGCAACTGCCGTCTCACCGCTCACATCTCCACCAAGCTGAACCGCTCCCACACCGTGTGCGGCGAGACGGCGCTCATCCTGCCGACGCTGGGCCGCAGCGACCGCGACGTCCAGGCGGGCGGGGAGCAGTTCATGTCGGTGGAGGACTCGATGAGCGAGGTGCACGCCACCCGCGGCCGGCTGGCCCCGGCCGCCCCGCGGCTCCTGAGCGAGGTGGCCGTCATCAGCCGGCTGGCCCGCCTCACCCTCGGCGACAAACCGGACATCCCGTGGGAGGAGTTCACCCGCGACTACGACACCGTGCGCGACCGTATCGCCCGCGTCGTGCCCGGCTTCGAGGACTACAACGCCCGGGTACGCCGGCCCGGCGGGTTCCGCCTGCCCAACCCGGTCAACCGGCGCGAGTTCCGCACGGCCGGCGGCAAGGCGGTCTTCACCCGCAACGACTTCACGGCCCTGCGCGCCCCGGACGGCCATCTGATCCTCCAGACGCTCCGCTCCCACGACCAGTGGAACACCGTCCCCTACGCCATGGACGACCGCTACCGCGGCATCACCGGCGGGCGGCGCGTGGTGCTGGTCAACGGCGCCGACCTGGCCCGGCTGGGTCTGGCGGAGCGGGACCTGGTCGACCTGGTGAGTGTCTGGGAGGACGGAAGGGAGCGGCGGGCCCCCGGCTTCCGGGTCGTGTCCTATCCGACCCCGGTGGGGTCGGCCGCCGCGTACTACCCGGAGACCAACGTCCTGGTGCCCCTGGACAGTGTCGCCGACATCAGCAACACCCCGACCTCCAAGTCGGTCGTGGTACGGCTGGAGCCGGTCCGGGACAGGACGGCCGACGGGCGACGCACGGTCCCCGGCCCGCAGCAGGAGAGCTGAACGCCACCTTCCACCGCGGGCCCTTCGGCACCGGCGAACACTGACGACCGCGCCCCCGGTCGAAGCGGGGCGGGCCCGGCCCGACCGGCGAACTCGGCCATGCCGAGCCGGCCCTGAACCCCGGTCCGGACGCCACGCCACGAGGTGGGGCACAGCCGCGCTCGACCCGATCCCGACCGGCTCCCGACGACGGGACCGCAAGGTGGGACGCATGACCGACACCAGCGCGGACATCCCGCCGGGCCGCCCGCCGCGGCGCTCGCCTCCTGACACGGTCCCGGACGGGCGCCGGCCGGTCCGGGCGGGCGGCGCCGGGCATGCCCTGACCCTGGCCGTCTTCGCCGTCAACGACTGGGCGACCCGGTTCGTACGCGGT